>JAZKTD010000354.1:0-3382 GCA_036625705.1 Salinivenus sp. | reverse complement strand
CTCCGACAGCAGAAACTGCAGGAAGCGCTGGGCGGCCGCGCTCTGGTCGCTCGTCTGAAGGGCCGCGGCGCCGGTGACGAGCGCCAGATTGCCGAGGTCGCCCGCGGCAAACCGGTACGTCTCCACCGGCGCCGACGCGGGCGGGCCGGCCTCCTCTTCCTCTTCTTCGCCCTCCTCTTCCTCGTCGCCTTCGTACTCGCCCTCGGCCCCCCCGTGCTTGAGGCGAAGGACGTAGTAGTGGTTCGTGAGGGCCACGTCGATCTCTCCGGCCGCCAGCGCCCGAATCATGGGCGTGTTGGAGGTGTAGCTGTTGGGATTGAGGTCGGACATCCCCTGCAGCCACGTGCGCGTCGCCTCCGCCCCCTTCGTCACGCGCATCGCCGTCACGAAGTCCTGGAAGCTGGAGTAGGCCGGCGTCCAGCCGATGCGGCCCTCCAGCTCCTCGTGCTCGGGCAGGTTTTCGATGGACTCGGGCAGCGTCTCGGGGTCGACCCGGTCGCTGTTGTAGGCCAGCACCCGGAACCGCGTGGTGACCGGCGTCCAGCGCTGATTCGACGGCACGAAGCGGGCCGGCGTGGACGTGATCGAGTCCGGCAGCTGGGCGAGCAGGTCGTTGTTGACGGCGTTGCCGAGGGCACCGGTCGTGTTGGCCCAGTAGACGTCGGCCGGGCTCTGGTCGCCCTCTTCCTGCAGGGCAGCGAGCAGCTGGGCGTCGGAGCCGTACCGCACGCGCACCGGGACGTCGGCCCGCTGCTGGTACATCGTCACCAGCGAGTCGACCAGCGCCTGGCTGCGGCCGGAGTAGATGACGAGTTCGTCCTGCTCGCCGCCGCAGCCGACGAGCGCACCGACGAGGACGAGAAGGACCGAAAGGCGAAGGAACCGTGGCATGAGGAGGTGCGAATCCGGTTTGGGGAGAATTGTTTAGATTAATTCTAAAGAACCGGATTCGTAAATGACAGGCCCCGTCCAGGCTGGGCCTTCAATTTGGCAAAACTCCACAGAGCAGCTTCAGCCCTGTGTCGGCCGTCATTCCATCTGCGTCTGGGCGACCAGGCGCTCGACGGCGTCGACGAGCCGGTCCGGGTGGTGGCGGTGCCTGCGGGCCCGCATGCCGTCGGTGAGCCGGTCGCGCCAGTCCTCGCGAAAGAAGCGGGCGACGGCCCGGGCCAGGGCCTCCGGATCCTCCGGCGGCACGACAAACCCGACCTCCTCGTGGGGCACCGACTCGGCGAGCCCCCCCACGTCCGTCACGATCATCGGCGTCTCGAAGTGCGTGGCGATCTGAGCCACGCCGCTCTGGGTGGCCGACACGTACGGCTGCACCACGAGGTCGGCCGCGCCGAAGTAGGTGGGCACCCGCTCCGACGGCACGTACTCGTCGTGCCAGTGCACGCGCCCTTCGAGGTCGTTGTCGCGGATAAGGCGGCGGTAGCGCTCGGGGTTGTCGTAGGGCTCGCCGGCCACCACGAGGTGGAGGGCCGGCAGGGCCTCGAGCACGTCGGGCAGGGCCTCGAGCAACACGTGCAGGCCCTTGTACTCCCGCACGAACCCAAAGAAGAGAAGCACCGGCGCCTCGGTTGGCAGGTCGAGCGCCGCGCGGGCCTTGGCCCGGGGCACAGGGTCGCCGAACCGCTCGTACACCGGGTGTTCGATCTGCTGGAGCGCGGCGTCGGGCCGGCGGAGCGGGCGCAGGTCCGCGGCGACGGCGTCGGACATCACGACGTGGCCCTCGCAGGCCCGCAGGAAGAAGCGGCTCAGCCACGCGTCGCCGACGTGCCGCTCGTGCGGGAGGGCGTTGTGGACCACGGCGTAGGAGGGAATGCCGGCCCACCGCAGAAGCCGGGCGACGGTCCCGTAGGCCGGGGCAAAAAACGGCATCCAGTACTGGAAGAGCACGGCGTCGGGGGCCTGCTCGCGCAGCCGGAGGGCCGTGCGTCCCCACGAAAGCGGGTTCAGCGTGTCGAGCAGCCGCGGGGCCCCCTGCACGACCGGCGGCGCGTCGTCGTCCGGCTCGTACTGCGTCTTGCCCGGAAACAGCAGCTCGGGATACTGGCGCGAAAAGCTCACCGGCCGGACCTCATGCCCGCGCCCGACCAGTGCCTCCACCGTCATCTCCGTAAAGTGCGCGATCCCGCCCCGGTACGGATGCATCGGGCCGACGACGGCAATCCTCCATTTGTCATTGTCCCGTTGTCCCATTGTTCGACCTCACCGTCCCACGTGCCGACGCACAACCTGCCAACCTTCAACGTGCCCACGTGCCTAACGCTCCACGGTACTCATGTCCGGATACCGGTCGCCCGCGGCGGCGCCGGCCGGGGCAATCTCGTCGATCCGGGCGAGCTCCTCGTCCGTGAGCGACACCTCGAGCGCACCGAGGTTTTCGTCGAGGTGGTCCGGATTCGTCGTCCCCGGAATTGGGACCACGTCGTCGCCCTGACGCAGCACCCAGGCAAGCGCGAGCTGGGCGGGCGTCACGCTCTTCTTCTCGGCCAGCCGCTCCACCTCGTCGACCAGGTCCAGGTTCTTCTGGAAGTTCTCGCCCTGAAACCGGGGATTGTGGCGCCGCCAGTCGTCCTCCGGCAGGTCGTCGGGCGACTGGAAGCGGCCGGTGAGGAAGCCGCGCCCCAGCGGGCTGTACGGCACCAGGCCGACGCCGAGGTCGCGGCACGTGTCGAGGATCTCGCCCTCCACGTGCCGGGTCCAGAGCGAGTACTCGGTCTGCAGGGCCGTGATGGGATGCTCCTCGTGGGCGCGCCGGATCGTGTCGGCCGCCGCCTCCGACAGGCCGAGGAAGCGCACCTTGCCGGCCTCCACGAGCCGGCCCATCGCGCCCACCGTGTGCTCGATGGGCACCTCCGGATCGACGCGGTGCAGGTAGTAGAGGTCGATGTGGTCGACGCCGAGGCGCTGCAGGGAGGCGTCGCAGGCCTCCGTTACGTAGCTGGGGCGCCCGTTGATGCCGTGCATCGCCCCCTCCTCGTCGCGCACGATCCCGAACTTCGTGGCGATCGTGACCTTGTGCCGGTGCGGGCCCAGGACGCGGCCCAGCAGCTTCTCGTTCGTGAACGGGCCGTACATGTCCGCGGTGTCGAAGAACGTGACCCCGCGGTCGAGGGCCCGCTGGAGCGTCTTGATGGCCCGGTTCTCGTCGGGGGTGCCGTAGAAGTCGGACATGCCCATGCAGCCGAGGCCGAGGGCCGAGACGGTGAGGTCGCTGCGGCCGAGGGTGCGCTTCTTCACAGGAGGGAGGGCGGGTTCTGAGCAGAACGATGAGCCGTCGCCTCCTACGGGTGCAGGGGGGCGCTGTTGCACCCCGCCGCCCGACCCCTCCTCACTCCTCCACCGAGGCCGCACGCTCCTCGGCGGGCGACTGCTC
>JAZKTD010000353.1:0-3405 GCA_036625705.1 Salinivenus sp. | reverse complement strand
TCCGTTTTGAGGAGGCATCAGGCCCGATCGGCAGCGTGCCGGTCGGGCCTTTTTCGTTGGAGGTACGAATTCGTGGGATGAACAGAACCTACACTCTGACTGGCGTGAACTCCGATCTGCCGGGTCGTGAGGGGCAGCAGCGGTCGGTCGCGTCCGCATTGATCGGGCGCTGCTGCCCTACCAGGGACACCCGCCGCCGAGCCGCCTCTTCGGGATGAGGTAAGGAGGAACCGTCGTTCTCGTACGTGATTTCAGACACGTCTGGCGGGCTCAAGCTCAGACGCGGAAAGGCACCCGCACTGCCCCTGTAGTTCAACCCGGACAGAACGGCGGCCTCCTAAGCCGCAAATCCTGGTTCGAGTCCAGGCAGGGGTACAGGCCAGTTGCGAGTTTGGAGTTTCGATTTTGGGTTGTCGGGGGCGCAGGATCAGCCGGTCCGCTGGTCCCAGTACCGGTAGGTGAGGCCCCGCTCGATGTAGCGCCGGTCCTTGTCGGACAGGTTGTCCTCGTGGATGCGCGGCGCGTCCCGCGTCACCTCACAGCCGTCCCCAGTCACGACCATGAGGCCCGCGTAGTCCGGGAGCATGTCGACGTCCAGAAGCCCCTCGGGCGTCGCGAACCAGAAATAATTCGGGAGCGCCATCAGCCGGTTGTCGGCCCGCCCGAGGCGCTTGTGCTTCGTGTTCTTAGTCTCGAACTCGCGGTTGTAGTCGGCCACGCTGCGCTTGACCTCGAACTCGTGGACCATCCGCGCCTTGGTGACACTGATCAGGTCGGCCTTTCCGATCGTGCAGGCCCCGCAGTTGTCGATGGTCACGGGGTGGCGCTTCTCGGTGCACCAGGCGTAGAGGTGGTTCTGGATGTCGGTCTCGGTCATCGGGGAAAGGGGGAAGGAGGCAGGCGGCGGATGTCGGGGACCTACGCGTCGTCCAGTTCGGCGTCGATGTGGGGACGGAGCTCGTCGATGGTGTCGTACATCCACTCGAAGTAGCCGGGATGGTCGGCCCGCAGCTCGCGCAGGGTCGTGCCGCTGTGCTTCCCGAAGCAGACGACCACGGCGTCGCCGTCGCGCCGAAGCTTGCGGCCGTCGTCCAGGTAGTCGCCGCGCGTGAGGTCGGCGAGCTCCGCCGGGGTAGCCTGCAGGTCGTGTTCGTCGAGCTGGTGCTGCAGCACCGTGCCGGCGGCGGTCACGTCGGCCAGGGCATCGTGGGCGTCCTCCAGCGCGGAGCCGGTGTAACGTTCGTAGAGGGCCGTAAGCGTGCGGGGCCGGAGCACCTGCTCCAGGCGGTAGGGGTCGAGGACGACGCGCTCCGGGGGGGCGGGCACGGTTCGCCCGACCCGCTCGTACTCGGCCGTGAGGAGCGGCACGTCGTAGGCGATCGCGTTGTAGCCCGCCAGGTCCGCGTCGGCGAGGAGCGGAGAGAGGCGGTCCACCAGGGTGTTGAAAGGGGGCTGGCCGCGGACGTCGTCGGTGGTGATGCCGGTCAGCTCCGTGACTGCCGCCGGGACGTCCGTTTCGGGATCGACCAGTTGGTCGACTTCCCGGTCGAGCGTGGCGCCGTCCCCGGTTGGCACGAAGCGCTGGAGGGCAATCTGGACGATGCGGGCCTCCGTCGGGTCCGTGCCGGTGGCCTCCAGGTCGAGAAAGACGAGGGGACGTTCGAGGTGAAGCATGGGAGAAGAGGGGGAAATACGGAGAAGAGGGCCCGTGTGCACTCAGGGCGCGTCCGACCGGACGAACGCCCCGACGACGGGCAGGTGATCGCTGGTGGCGGCCATCGAATCGGGAGGAAGCGGGCGAGCGACCCGGGCGGAGCCGTCGACGAGGGCCGGTCGCAGGGCCTGATTGGCGAGCAGGTAGTCCAGTTGCCGCGTCGGGGCCTCGGAGGGATGAGTGGGCGAGGCCCGGCCCGCGAGCAGATCGGTAAACTGTGCGCGACGACGGTCCGGCGTGCCCACCAGGGAATCGGGCGCGGGGCGCGACGGGTCGTTGAGCAGGAGCCGAAGCTCGGGGCTGTCGGCCAGCGCGTTCAGGTCCCCGGCCACGAGCACGGGCGCCTCGGGGCGATCCGCGAGCAGCCGGGCGAGCTCGGCGTGGAGAAATCGGATCTGGCCGACCCGCCATCCCCGGTCCTCTGCGTCTCGGCCGGCCTTCAAGTGAGCCCCCACGACCGTCCAGGTCTCCTGGGGACGGACCCGCACGTCGGCCATCCAGAGGCGGTGGTTGGTGAGCGACTGGGCGGCGGGCTCGCCCTCGTCGGTCTGTTGCCCGACGATGGGGGTGACCACGTCCGCGTAGTTGCGCACCACCCCAAGCGGATAGCGGCTCAGGAGCACCACGTTCATGTACCAGGTGGGGCTCTCCACGGAGGTCGCGTAGGAATAAGACAGCTCGTCCAGGCGCTCGTCCACGAGCCGCTGCAGGAAGGCCTCGCTCTCGCTCTCCTGGAGCACCACGAGGTCCGCGTCCAGGGCCCGAAGGCCCTCCACGACCCGATCCACACGGTCCGACAGTGCCGAGTCGGGGGCGTTCTCCCGCCCGGCGTCGATGTACGGGTTGTCGTACCGGTCTACGAAGTGCTCGAGGTTCCAGGTCGCAACGCGGACGGTGTCGTCGGACGGAACGTCGTAGCCCGGCGGAAGCGCCATGCCCGCGGTCGGGGCGGGGGCGTCCGGGTCGCTGCACGCCCCGAGCAGCAGGGCGGCCAGAAGCACAGTCGAGAGGCGCGGCGCCGTCATCGCGGGGAAAAGGCTGGAGGGAATATCGCGGATTCAACCTATGAAGGAGGAGGGACCTTCGCGTACGGCCACGTTTAAAATTGACACGCATCTCCCTCTTCCGCATCGTCCGCACGCGGCATGACGACCGCCTATCTCGGCCTCGGCTCCAACGAAGGGGAGCGCCAGACCCATCTTCAGGCGGCGGTCGATGGGCTCCAGGGAACGCCCGAGGTGCGGGTAGGGGCCGCCTCTCCGGTCTACGAGACGGAGGCCCATACCACGACCCCCGACGAGACCCAGCCGGCGTTCCTCAACGCCGTCCTGGAGGTGACCGTGGAGTGCCGGGCGGAGCGGCTCTTGGCGCGGGCCCACGCCCTGGAGCGGGCGGAGGGACGGGTGCGGGCCGCCCCCGAGCGCTGGGCGCCGCGGCCGCTGGACATCGACCTCCTGGCCGTGGGGCACCGTACCTGCCAGACCGACCGGCTCACGCTCCCGCACCCCCGGCTCGCCGGGCGTCGGTTCGTGCTCCGACCCTGGGCCGACCTCGCGCCGGACTTCGTGGTCCCGCCCCCATTCGAGGCCACCGTCCGGGCGCTCCTGGAGGCATGCCCGGACGACACCGCGGTCCGGCGGACCGACCGGCGGCTGCTCGTCTCGGGCCGGGCGCCGGGCGCCGGCGCGCAC
>JAZKTD010000352.1:0-3405 GCA_036625705.1 Salinivenus sp. | reverse complement strand
TTTATGGGGACGCCGGAGTTTGCGGTGCCCTCCCTTACGAAGCTCGTCGAGGCCGGGTACCCCCCCGTGGCCGTCGCCACCGGGCCCGACCGGCCGCGGGGCCGCGGGCAGGAGGTGTCCCCCACGCCGGTGAAGACGGCCGCCCGGGAGGCGGGCATCGACCGCATCCTCCAGCCCGAGGACGTCACCGACGACCGCTTCGCCGAGGCCGTCGCCGACCTCGAGCCGGACGTGATCGCAGTGGTCGCGTACAAGATTCTGCCGCCGAAGGTCTTTACGGCGGCCTCGGAAGGGGCCTTCAACCTCCACGGGTCTCTCCTCCCGAAGTATCGCGGGGCGGCCCCCATCAACCACGCCATCATGAACGGGGAGACGGAGACGGGCGTCACGACCTTCTTCCTGGAGCCGTCGGTGGACACCGGCGACATCATTTTGCAGCGCTCCATGCCCATCGGGCCCGACGAGACCGCCGGGTCGGTACACGACCGGATGAAGGAGCTCGGCGGGGAGGTCGTCGTCGAGACGGTCCGCCGGATCGAGGCGGGCACCGTCGACCCCCAGCCGCAGGACGACGCCGCGGCTACCCCTGCCCCCAAGATTCACGACGACGACGGCCGGGTGCCGTGGGACGCGCCGGCGGAGGACGTGCACAACCACATCCGGGGCCTCTCGCCGTATCCGGGGGCGTGGACGATGCACGACGACACGCGGCTCAAGCTCTACCGCAGCCGACGGGCCGACGGACGCGGGGCGCCCGGCACGGTGCTCGAGGCCGACGACCGCCTGCTCGTGGCCTGTGGGGAGGGGGCCGTGGAGATCGTGACGATTCAGCGGCCGGGCCGGGAGCGCCTCGACGCCGCCGACTTTCTGAACGGATATCCGCTCGCGCCGGGCGATCGGCTCGGCACCGCCCCGTCCACTGAGAGCTGAGCGTCCTCGATCCGGGACGTCCGTTCCGGTGCCCGCCTCGACCCCCGATGGATCGCTTTCGACGCCATGTCGTCCGACGCCCCGTCCGCCACGACACCGCTCCCGCCGTTTCTCGCCGAGGAGGCGTTCGTTGACGCCCCCGAAGACGCCGACGAGTACGCCCCTGCGGGCCGAGACGTCCTCCAGCGCCGGGCCCGAGAAGGGCTGGTCGACCGGATGGGGCCGTCCGACGTCCCGACCGCCACGGCGTATGCCTGCGGCACGGTTGGGGTGCAGGCCGACCAGATTCACTACTCCGACGGGTTCGGGCTCTTTTTGCCGCTCCGCCAGGGGGTAGCGGTGGCGGTCCGCCCGGCCGAGGCCTTACGGATCACGTTTGCCGGGGCCGACGACGTTTGGACCGACGAGAGCGCGTCGCCCCCGCCCTGGACCCTCGTGGTGCGCCGCGTCCTGCAGGAGCTGCTGGCCGGCGAGCCCGTGGAGGTGGCGGTGGTGAGCACCGCGCCGGGCGCCTGCCAGGACGGCTACCTCGCGGCCCTCGCCGTCGCCCTCACGCGGGTCGTGCAGGCCCTCGACGTGCCGGCGGCCGTCGAGCTCGACAATGTGGAGCGCCTGCGGGACGACCTGGTGCCCCTCCTGGCGGACGAGATCGGGACCGCCGTCGGGCAGCCCCACGGCACCGGGTACGTGCTCGCCGCCTTTGCGGGGGCGGCCCCGACGTTCACGCTCGTCGACACCACCACCCGCGAATACCTTCCGGTGAAGACGGAGGCCCGAAAGGCGCTCCGGTGGGCGGTGCTGGATCCCGGGGCCTCGGCCCGTCGGGACGCGGCCTTTCACCGCCGCCGACAGGCGCAGGCGGAGGAGGCGCTCCGGATTCTGCGGGCCAACGGCTTCGACGACCTGGAGGCCTTCCGCGACCTGGAGCACCGCGCCCTGGACACCGCCGTTTCCGTCCTGCCGTCCGCGCTCCGGCCGGTGGTCCGGCACCTCGTGACCGAGAACCGCCGGGTGCAAAAGCACGTCGCCGCCATGCGACAGGGCGACTGGCAGATGATCGGGGCCCTGCTGCTGATGTCCCACGCCTCCCAGCGCGATCACTGGGAGGGCACGACGGAAGCCGCCGATGCCCTCGTGGCCGAGGCCGAGTCGCGGACCTACGACGGCCTCTACGGGGCCTGCATGACGGGGCGCGGCGGCGCCGTGCTCGTAACGGGGCGGCCCCAGACCTTTGGGCACGAGCTTCGTCGCCTCGTCGACGCGGCGGGGGACCGCCGCGGAGCCTCCCCTCGCATCCTCATTCCCTGAGCGCCTCGGGCCCCGCGGGATGGCAGGAGGCGGGGGCGCTCCGTCCGGGCCGCAGCGTCGGCCCGAGGACGCTCGGTCTGCGGCCAACCACGGCCGCTCTCGTCCGTAGGGGCCATCGGTTCGTTCCCCACGGGCCCTCAGCCCCGTTCTCCCCGCTCGCCCGGCCGCCCCGCCCATGCCCGACCCCGACCTTTCGGACGTCAAGGACCGCATCGCCACGGAGAGTGCATTCGTGGACGACCTGTTGGAGGAGATCGGGCGGGTCGTCGTCGGGCAGCGCTACATGGTCGAGCGGCTGCTAATCGGGCTGCTGGCCGACGGCCACGTGCTGCTGGAGGGGGTGCCCGGCCTCGCCAAGACACTCACGGTTCGCACCCTCTCCGACGCCATCGGGACCGACTTTCAGCGGATCCAGTTCACCCCCGACCTGCTGCCCGCCGATCTGCTCGGGACCCTCATCTACAACCAGGAGAAAGGGGCCTTCTCGATCAAGAAGGGGCCGATCTTTACCAATATCGTCCTCGCCGACGAGATCAACCGCTCCCCGGCGAAGGTCCAGAGTGCGCTCCTGGAAAGCATGCAGGAGCGGCAGGTCACGATCGGGGAGCGCACCTTTCCGCTCGACGACCCCTTCCTGGTCCTCGCCACCCAGAACCCGATCGAGCAGGAGGGCACCTACCCGCTGCCGGAGGCACAGGTCGATCGCTTTATGCTCAAGATTGGGGTCGACTATCCGACCCGCGACGAGGAGATGGAGATCATGCGACGGATGGCCCGGACCGGAGATCGGCCCGGCGTCCAGTCCGTCGCGACCCCCGAGCAGATCCTGCGGGCCCGCGATGTGCTCGACGAGCTCTACGTCGACGAGCGGGTCGAGCAGTACATCGTCGACCTGGTGCTGACCTCCCGGCGCCCGGCCGAGCACGGCCTCGCCGACCTGGCGCCGCTCGTCGAGTACGGGGCCTCCCCGCGGGCCAGCATCAACCTCAACCTCGCCGCCCGGGCCCATGCCTTTCTCCGGCATCGCGCCTACGTGACGCCCGAGGACGTGCGGGCCATGGCGCTGGACGTGATGCGGCACCGGATCGTCGTCACCTACGAGGCGGAGGCCGAGCAGGTCACGGCCGTCGACATCGTGGAGCGCATCCTCGACACCGTGGAGGTGCC
>JAZKTD010000351.1:0-3433 GCA_036625705.1 Salinivenus sp. | reverse complement strand
AGGGCCGCCAGGACGCGGGGGAAGGCCAGCCCGCTGCCGTTGAGCGTGTGCACCAGCCGCGGCTTCGCCTCCGGCTCCGGCCGGTAGCGGATCTGCATGCGCCGGGCCTGGAACGCCTCGAAGTTCGAGACCGACGAGACCTCGAGCCAGCGCTCCTGCCCGGCGCTCCAGACCTCCAGGTCGTACTTCTTGGCCTGGGTGAAGCCCATGTCGCCGGTGCACATGAGGAGGCGCCGGTAGGGCAGGCCCAGCGCCTCCAGCGCGCTCTCGGCGTCGCGCAGCAGCGTCTCGAGGGCGCGGTAGCTCTCGTCCGGGTGGACGATGTGGACGAGTTCCACCTTGTCGAACTGGTGGAGTCGGTTGAGGCCCCGGACGTCGGCGCCGTAGCTGCCGGCCTCTCGGCGCCAGCAGGGGGTGTAGCCGCAGTACTTGCGCGGCAGGGCGTCGGGGTCCAGGATCTCGTCGCGGTGAAAGTTGGTGAGCGGGACCTCCGCCGTCGGGATGGGAAAGAAGTCGTCCCGCGGAATCTGGTACATGAGGTCGTCCTTGTCGGGCAGTTGGCCGGTGCCCCGGGCGCTCTCCGGGTTTACGAAGAGCGGGGGCTGCACTTCCCGGTAGCCGCGCTCGCGGGCCCGGTCGAGAAAGAAGTTGAGCAGGGCCCGCTGCAGCCGCGCGCCGCGTCCGGTGTAGAAGGGAAAGCCGCTGCCCGTCACCTTCGCCCCGCGCTCGAAGTCGACGAGGTCGTGGGCGTCGGTCAGGTCCCAGTGGGGCTGCGGGTTGAAGTCGAAATCCGGCCGCTCGCCGACCGTCTCCTCGACCTCGTTGTCGTCCTCGGTGGCCCCTACCGGCACGCTGGGATGGGGCACGTTCGGAATTTGCAGCAGGAGGGACCGCTGCTTCTCCTCGGTTTCCTGCACCGTCTCGTCGAGCGCGTCGATCTCCTCCTTCAGGCGGCTCGTCTCCTCGATGCGCTCCTGGGCGGCCTCGTCCTTGCCCTCCCGCTTCAGCGTGCCGATTTCCTGGGAGAGGTCGTTCTGGCGGGCCTGCGTCTCCTGCTTTTCGGTGATGGCGGCGCGGCGCTCCTCGTCGACCGTCAGCAGCTCGTCGACCATCTCGGGCGAGCCGGTGCCCTTGGCCCGGATGGCCTCCTTCACGCGCTGGGGATCGGACCGAATGGCGTCGATGTCGAGCATGGGACGAGGGGGAAAGCAGGAAGGGAGGCGGTGCACTGTTTAATACCGAATCCTGTAGCAGGATTCGGGTTCGGATGTGAGGACGTGTGGAGGGTTGGAGGCGGAATACGTCCACACATCCACACTTTCCAGACCTTCACACCCGAACGGAGCGTGCACTCGAGGAGATCGAGTGTACGCGGAGTTCGCATAAGATAGGAAGGACGAGAGGAGGTCCCATCGGGCGCCTCTGAACTCCGTTCGAAGATCGGGCAAACCCTCAGTCGACAGGTTCGGCGCCGAGGGCCCGCCCGACCGCCCGCAGGCCCGTCTCCAGCGAATGCGGGTCGTAGCCGAGCTCCGTCTCGGCCTTGAGGATGATGAAGCCGGTCTTGGGGGGGCGCTCCACCGCGTCCTCGAAGTAGTCGCTCGCCACGGGGGTGACGAGCGAGGCGTCGAAGCCGAACACGTCGGCGACGGTCTCGGCGAGCTCGTGGATCGTGACCATCTCGCGCCCGGAGATGTGGTAGATGCCAGTCTTGTCGCGCTCGACGACGCGGGCAATGCCGTCGGCCAGGTCGGGGGCGTAGGTGGGGGTGCGCCACTGGTCGGTGACCACGTGGATGGGCTCGCCCGCCGCGAGCCGGTCGATCATCCAGCGCACGACGTTGGAGCGGGAGAGGTCGCGGCCCACGCCGTAGAGGAGCACCGTGCGCACGATCGCCCAGTCCGAGAGGTCCACCTCGCGGAGGGCGTTCTCGCCGGCGAGCTTCGTGCGGCCGTAGTAGTTGACGGGGTCGGGGCGGGCGTTCTCGTCGTAGGGGCCGCGCTTCCCGTTGAACACGAAGTCGCTGGACACCTGTACGAGCCGGGCCCGCTGCTCCGCACAGTGCTTCGC
Organism: Salinivenus sp.; assembly: GCA_036625705.1. Lineage (GTDB taxonomy): Bacteria > Bacteroidota > Rhodothermia > Rhodothermales > Salinibacteraceae > Salinibacter. The sequence continues at coordinate 1,363 of JAZKTD010000351.1, read as the reverse complement.
GAGTCGCTTGACCGCCCGGGCGTTGACGGCCCACGCCCGGTTGCGATTCTCCTCGCACGCGGCGACGTCGGAGACCGCCGCGCAGTTGACGACCACGTCCGGGGCAAAGTCGTCCATCACGGCCTCGACCGCGTCGGGGGCGGTCACGTCCATCGGTCGGTAGTCGCAGGTCGACGGGGCGAACCGGGGCGCGTCGTCGCGGGCGGTGGCCAGCACGTCGAGGTCGGACGAGGCCGCCATCCGGTCCACGAGGGCCTGGCCGAGGAGGCCGTTGGCCCCGGTCACCAGGACGCGATCGGACAGGGGGCGGTCGCGGTTGAACGGCAGGTCGTCGAAGGGGAGGTCCGGCATCGGGGGCGGAGGAAAGAGAGCGATCAGGGCTGTTGGAGGTCGTAGCGGAGCCCGACGCCGGCGCCGAGCCGAGGCGCCGGGTGGGGCTCGAAGTGCAGCGCGGGGGCTACATGCAGGAAGACTTCAAACCGCTCGGCGTAAAAATTGAGCCCCAGCTTGCCCGCGATCCCCGCGCTCAGGGCCGGGTCCGTGTCGAGCCGGCGCCCGACCCCCAGCAGGCCCGGGCCGTAGTACACGTAGACCAGCGAGTCGGGAAGGGGCCGCTCCCACAGGCGATGGGCGGACAGCCGGACGAAGTCGTCGCCGTCGACGGTCAGGGTGGCGTCGTAGGCGACCGGCGCCGACCGGTAGTGCTTTGCGGTGAGGCCGCCCGGTCGGCCGACCTGTGGGCCGAGGGTCCAGGAGCCGAGGTCCCGCTGGGCATGGGCCGCGGGGGGAAGGAGTCCGAGAAGCGCGCCGACAGCGAGGAGCCTCCCGATCCGGAGAAGCGCCCCACCAGTTCGTGGGTGTAGACCGGAGGTCGTCACGCGTCGGCCGCTGGGGTGTGTCGCAGGGCCTCGAGCATGTCCGCCTTCAGGTGATCGGCGTCCTGCAGGTCCTTGCGCCCGGCCAGCACGAGGCGCACGTCGCGCCGCTTGGCGGCGGCCTCGTAGCGGTCCTGCTCCTCGTCGGTCTGCGGCTCAATGTTCGGCACCGCCACCGGCGACCGGTCGTCGTCGAGCGCGACGAAGGTGTAGAAGGCCCGGTTGCACTTGCGCCGGGTCTGCGCCCGAGGGTCCTCGGCCCACACGTTCAGCTCCACCTCCATGGAGGTGCGGAAGGCCCGGTTCACCCGACTCTTCACGTCGACGACCTCGCCCTCCCGGATGGCCGACTGGAACTCGACGTTGTCGACGGCGGCGGTCACGCAGACGCGGTGGGCGTGGCGCTGGGCGGAGATGGCGGCGCACTTGTCCATGAGGTGCAGCAGCCGACCGCCCATCATGCTGCCGAGGCTGTTTGTGTCGTTCGG
>JAZKTD010000350.1:0-3441 GCA_036625705.1 Salinivenus sp. | reverse complement strand
ACCGACGCGGCGGCGCCCCCGAGGGTGCCGAGGAGGTTTACCGCATCGTTGTCGACCGCGGCCCACCCTCGGGCCGGGCGCTCTCCCGGGGTCGAGGGATGCTCGGTGTACGCCTCGCCTCCCGCCCGCCGGTACTGCGCCTGGATCGTTGCCCCGGCGAGGCTGTCGAGGCCCATCCCGACCAGACCGGCCGCGGCCCCGTGGGCGACGGACGGGACCGCCAGCCCGGTTGGATCCGCCAGGAGCGGCGCCGCGGCCACGGCGATCGCGCCCAGGGCGCCCGCCCCCGTTCCCGCCAGGGTGACGGCGCCCGAGGTGCCCGGTGCCACCCGCCTCCCACTCCACAGGGATCGGGGCGCGCCCCCGTACCGGATTCCGACCTCCGTCGCCCAGGTATCGGCCGCCGCGGCGGCCAGGGCCCCCAAGAAGCCTGCGTAGCACGCGGCGCGCAGCATTGGGGCCTCGCCCGGGGCCACCCCGACGGTAAGCAGGAGTGCCCAGGCCACCCCGCCGTTCGCCATCACCTGTCGCAGCGTCCGGCGCGTAGGGGCGGGCCCTTCGCCCTCGGGCGCCTCCGGAAGAGCGGACAACGCGCTGGAGAGCACGAAGAAGGCGAGGCCGGGCAGGACCCACGCCGTCCCCCCCAGACCCACGAGCGTGGCCGCAAACAGGGCGGCCGCGGCTGCCCCCGGCCCGTTGAGGGCCCCGACGCCCCAGGCGAGTGCCCCGAAGGCACCGCCCCCGAGAAGTGCGAGGCCGAGTGTGGACGCCGTCACGACCGGCCCCTGCAGGGGCACGAGGACGGCCAGGACTGCGACTACCACGGTCAGGTTGTCCCAGCCGCGACGGCTGAGCGCCTCTACCGTCGTGGCCACCCCCGCCGCAATCGCGGCGGCGGAGAGGGCTCGGGGGGCAGGCCATCCGCCCCACAGCAGGAGTCCACTCAGCAGGAGCCCGGCGCTCCCGGCAAAGGCCGTCGACCCCCAGAGTGTCGCCGCCTCGGTCAGGGACGGCCCGTCCGTCCGCTCCCCGATCCACGCGGCCGTCGGATCGGCGCATCCGACGACGAGGAACGCCGCCGCGAAGAGGAGTCGGCGCTCGGGCGCCACGCTCCAGGTGGCCGCAAGGGCGGGCACCACCGCCAGCGGCAGCGCCACCGTGCCCCAGCTCGTCGACTTCGCCGCGTGGACACCGGGCCACCAGCCCCGCGTCTTGGCCGCGGCGTTGACCCCGACGAACCCAGCCGCGAGCACGTAGAGGGGCGCCGGGGCTGAGAACAGCCACGGGGCCAGCGCCACGAATAGGCACACCCCGACGTGGACGAGTCGACGGGTGGCGGAGCCGGCCCACCCCCGTCGCCGGAGGAGGCCGGCCCCCGCCACGAGGGCCCCGATGCCGAGGCTCGACGCGAGAAGGAGGAGACCGTCCGACGGCGGCATGCAGGCGGGCCCGGAGCAGGGCGTGGGAATCGATCGCGAACGTCAGAAGAGAATAATCGTCTCCCCGACGCTTCGCAACTCATTTGGTACCGATGCCCGCCCCCCCGGTCCTGGTGACCGTGCACAACTCCTCCGACGAATTCGACGGCGACCGTTTGGGACCCACTTTGATCGCATGGCCGCGGTGAGCCGGCGGACGGACCTCCGTGTCGACGGAGAAACAGCGGGCGATCCCGTTGCGGCTTCTGCCAGATCCGTCCACCCAGTTGTGGACGCCTACTTAGCGGACGACCACCACCTGTCGGGTGGTCTGGAAGTGGTCGCCCTGAACGCGGAGGAAGTAGGTGCCACTCGACAGGCCCCGCGAATCGATCCCGAGTCGATGCGTGGTCTTCGGCGCCATCGTTCCGGTGTGCAGGGTCGTGACGCGACGGCCGAGGGCGTCGTAGAGGGCCACGGTCACGTCCTGGGACTGCTGGACTGCCATCTCGACCTGCGACCGGGCGGCGACCGGATTCGGCGCCACCTTCGAGACTTCGTACTGGCCCTCGAGGCCGAACGTCACGGAGACCGGATCGCTGAGGTGGGTGGTTCCGTCCTGGTCCACCTGCTGCAGTCGGAACGTATGGGCCCCGTAGTCGAGGTCGTCGACGCGGAAGCGGTACGTGGTGGACTGGCGGGTCGTCCCCTCCCCCTCCACGAAGTCTACGGTGTCAAAGCCCTGGTCCGTCTTGTGCTGGACGCGAAAGCCGGCGTTATTCGTTTCGGAGGCCGTGGACCACCGAAGAACGACCGCGTCTGATTCGGTCACCGCCTCGAGCTGTGTAAGCTCGACGGGCAGAGTCGAACTGGCGCCCGCGGCCGTAAACCGGGAGAAGCCGGACAGGTCCTGCTGTGTGAGGGTATTCGAGCTCGGCGTCTGAGCGTCGGTCGACAGCCGGTCCCAGTTCGCTCCCCCGTCGTCCGACCGGAAAAGCGCGAGGCTACCCTCCTGGTAGCCGTTCAGCTCCGCCTCGTCGTAGGCAAACGTGAGGTCGACGTTCAGGCCGGAGTTGTTGGCGGCACTGACGTCGTAGTACCGGTCAATCGAGCCGTCCCCGAGGGTGACGGGGTCGCCGTCCGTTCGGGTAACGGTGACCGTGCCCGGGCTGTTGGTGCCTCCGTCCTCGGTCAGCGTGAGTCCGATGTTGCCGAAGTCGACCGTTGCCCCGTCTCCCACCGTCCGAACGGCCTCGATGGACCCACTCGCAAGCCCATTGTCGGTCAGGGTGGCGTCATCACCGAGCGCAATCGGGCTGCCGGTTAGTGCGCTGCCGTCGCCGAGCGTCAGGGCCGCGCCGATGGTCAGCGGTCCCGACGGGACCCCCACCGTGTAGGCGCCCTGCAGGTGGAGCGTCTCGAGGGTCACCGCCGCCGGCGCCGCGAAGCTCAGATTCTTGTCGGCCTCGGCCGGGCTGCTCGGCGAGGAGGTCAGCGTCACGGTCTCAGAATAGGTCGCGCCGCCGGTGAGCTGAATGACGTCTCCCGACTGTGCCCCCTCGATCGCGCTTTGAGGGTAGGGGGCCGCGCCTCCGTTCTGCGAGATGTTCGTCAGGCCCGTCCGGACGACGTGCACCTGACCATTGTTGCCCTTGCCGTCACTTTCGCCCCGCAGGGCGCCGCCGGCTTGCGCGAGGAACGTCGCTTTTCCCGGACTCCCTCCGTTGATCGTGTTGGCCCCCAGCACCCTCCGCATGTCGTCGACGGTCGTCAGCGTGAACGACTGACCGGCGGCCCGCACCGGAATGTCGTCGCCGAGCACGAGCGGGGCCTTCGTCGCCTGGATGGTGTTGTTTCCAAGTTCGAGCCGCGTTTCGACGTTGTAGACGGCGATGCCGAGCCGGTCGTTCTTGGCGCTACCGTCGCTGGTGGTCTTGATCGTGTTGTTCTTGAGGGTGAGGGTGTTCGCATCGACGATCCAAATGCCCTCGTCCCCGGCCCCCTCAATCGTCGTGTTTGTGAT
>JAZKTD010000030.1:0-19741 GCA_036625705.1 Salinivenus sp. | reverse complement strand
ACAGTTCTTAACGAACGGCTGCGCGGGGCAGAATGCAACTGGAGGCCGCACGCCAACGACGAAACGCCCCCCCGGCGGGGCCGGAGCGGCGCTTCGCAGATTCGCAGGTTTGGCGGGCCGGTCGGGGTCGCGTCCCCCGCGGCGGAGTCCCCAATCCTCAGGTGCCGGCCGAGTAGTCCGTGGCGTAGTGCTCCTGCTCCTCGGACAGGCCGTCGATGTCGATGCCCATCGTGTCGAGCTTGACGCGAGCAATCTCGTCGTCCATCTCCTGGGGGATGTCGTAGACCTGGTCCGCCAGGGGCTCGCCGGACTCGTGGCGCTGGACGAGCTCGAGGTGGGCACGGAACTGGTTGGCAAAGCTCATGTCCATGACCTCGCTCGGGTGGCCCTCCGCCGCGGCGAGGTTCACGAGGCGCCCGTCGGCGAGCACAAACACCCGCTTTCCGTTCTCCATCGTGTACTCGCGGTTGTTTTCGCGAACCTCCCGGGCGTCGGTCGAGAGCTCGGCCAGCTCCTCGAGGTTGAGCTCCACGTCGTAGTGGCCGGTGTTGGCGACGATCGCGCCGTCCTTCATCTTCAGGAAGTGGCGCCCGCGGATGACGTCCTTCATGCCGGTGGCCGTCACGAAGATGTCGCCCTTCTCGGCGGCCTCGTCCATGCTCATCACCTGGTGGCCGTCGAGCGTGGCCTTCAGGGCCTTGGCCGGGTTGACCTCCGTCACGATCGTGTTGGCGCCCATGCCCTTCGCGCGGGTGGCGACGCCGCGGCCGCAGTGGCCGTATCCGGCGACCACGAAGTTCTTGCCGGCGATGAGCGTGGAGGTGGCGCGCAGGATGCCGTCGATCGTGGACTGGCCGGTGCCGTACACGTTGTCGAAGTCCCACTTCGTCTCGGCGTCGTTGACGGCGTAGACCGGGTACTGCAGCTCACCGTCCTTGTCCATGGCCCGGAGACGGTGGACCCCGGTCGTCGTCTCCTCGCTGCCGCCGATGATGTGGTCGGTCATCTCCTCGTGGTCGGAGTGCACCGTAAAGATGAGGTCCGCGCCGTCGTCGAGCGTCAGGTGCGGGGGCGTGTCGATGGTGCGCTCGATGCACCAGTAGAAGTCGTCGGTGTCGAGGCCGTGCCAGGCGTAAATCTCGGTGCCGCCATTGGCGAGGGCCGCGGCGATGTCGTCCTGCGTCGAGAGCGGATTGCAGCCGCTCCAGGCCACCTCGGCCCCGCAGGCCTGGAGGGTCTCGACGAGCACCGCCGTCTCCTTCGTGACGTGGAGGCAGCCGGCGATCTTGTAGCCCTCAAACGGCTTCGTGTCCGAAAACTCCTCGCGCAGTTGCATGAGGACAGGCATGCGGCTCTCCGCCCACTCGATGCGCTTGCGGCCCTCGTCGGCCAGGCTGAGGTCGCGTACCTTGTACTGTCCTTCCTTGTGGTCCATGTGTATCGGGGTAGTGGTTGATGTAGTAAACAGGAGGGTGCGGCTGGACGACGGAACGAGTGCTCCCCGCCTCCGAGACGGCGTCGCCTTCACGTCCCAAAAGTCGAAGGCGACGAGGGCGGGTCCCTCGCCTAGGATTTCAAGTCAAAAGATGCTACCTGCTTTCGGGGGAACAGTTTATCACTATGGGGTAAATTCGCCCGATCTCCCTCTCATTTCGCCCTCGATGTTGCCATCCCTTAAGCCGTGTGCGAATATGGTCGGTGTTGTCCGTAACTGATCGCTCGAAACTTGCTCCGAGGACGCTCGGGGCTGGCCGTCCTCCAGCACTCCTGGACGCAGTGGGCGACGGCCCGCTGAACAATCCGTTCAGGCGCCTGTCAGCCCGGATTCCGCTCTCAGGGGACGCCCCCGACGTCGGGGTCCCGCTGTGGGAGTAGGCGCCCTCTCCCCCTCACGCACCAAGTTCGCGTCCCAGGGGGAGCCTCGAAGCCGGTCGTTGAGTGCGCCGGCCCCTCCGCACTACACAAAGAGCACCACCATCAGCGTGTAGACGAGGATCGCCAGCCCCCCCGCCATGCTCGCCAGCGGGAGCTGGGTGTAGACGTGGTCCATGAGGTCCGACCCGGTGGCCAGCGAGGAGAGGACCGTGGTGTCGGAGATCGGGGAGCACTGGTCCCCGAACACGCTGCCGCCCACCACGGCGCCGAAGCAGAGCGTGATGAAGAAGGGATCCTGCGAAACGCTCCACGCCAGGGGCATGGCCACCGGAAAGACGACGGCGTAGGTGCCCCACGAGGTGCCCGTCGAGAAGGCAATGATGAGGCACAGGATCACCAGCAGCCCCGGGAGGACGGTGGGCGCGATGACGTTCCCGACCGTGGCGACGACGTACTCGGCGGTGCCCACGGCGCTGGTGACCTGCTCGAGGCTCACGGCCAGCGCGAGGATGATGGCCCCGATGGTGACGCCCTTGCAGCCGTCGATGAAGCCGTCCATGATGGTCGTAAAGTCCATCCCCTTCACCAGCGCGACGCCCATCCCGATGAGCACGGCCAGGACGAACGCCTCGGCGATCAGCAGCAGGGGATCGTTGTTCACGCCGGTCCACCCGAGGTAAAAGTACGTGTAGAGGTACGGCAGAATGGCCACGCCCAGCAGGGTGCCAATCGGCACCAGAAAGTCGACCAGTCCGGGCGCGTAGTCGTCCGGTACGTCCATCTCCGTGAGCTCGCGCGAGGTGAGGGGCGTCGCGCCGTCCCGATCCAGCTTGCCGGTGGACCGGGCCCGGTCGATGGCGGTCCGCATCTGCCGGCCCGGCACGTAGGGCAGCACCTCCCAGGCAAAGAGAAACGTGAGGGCGACCGCAAAGATCGCGTAGAAGTTGAACGGAAGTGCGGCGAAAAAGAACTGGATGCCGTCCTGGGCCGTCTCGAAGAGGGGAATCGTCCCCGCCACCAGGCCGCCGACGTAGATGGGCCAGACGTTGAACGGAATGAGCGTGGCGGCGGGCGAGGCCGTCGAGTCGACGACGTAGGACAGCTCCTCGTGCGAGACGTCGTGCTGGTCGCCGATGGGCCGGGCCGTGGCGCCGGTGAGCACCGTGGAGATGGTGCCCCCCTGGTGAAAGACGAGGCCCATGAACCAGGCAAACAGCTTGGCCGTCCTCGGCCCGCGCACCATCAGTTCCCCGGCCCACTGGGCAAACCGGAGGGCTCCGCCGGTGCGGGTCCAGAGCCCGATGAGCCCGCCTAGGGCCCACAGGTAGACGAGAAGAATGAGGGCGAAGTCCGCGGTCCCGATCGCGGGGATGAGGAAGGCGTCGATGATGTTGAGTTGACCGGCGACCAGGCCACCGGTGGCGATGCCAACGAACAGGGCACTGACCACCTCCCGGAGCCAGAACGCGAGGACGATCGTGATGAGCGGCGGGAGGATCGAGAACCAACCGGGCAGTGCCCAGGTGCTGGCCGATCGGAGCACCGTGCCGTCCGCGACGACCTCGAAAGAGACCCGGCCACTCTCGCCGACCGTCAGCTCCTGGGCCCGCCACTGATTTTGATCGGCGTCGTAGCTGAGCGGGTGGGTCGTGCCGTTGATGCGCACCGCAGGCGAGTCCGTTGCCGCGACGACCGAGTCCGCGACGGTCACCGAAAAGTCGAGCCCGGTCAGGACCCGGGCGGGCACCTCCACCCCCTCGTCCTGGGCCCGTACCTGCGGGGCGAGGAGGGCCCCGCCGAGGAGCATCAGGCCCAGTACCCGGAGGATCCAGTGTCCCCGGAAGGGGCCGCGCTCCCGCCCCGACTCGGCATCGACGGGGGGGCGGGCCTGGGCAGGGGCAGTCGCGGACTCGTCAGTCATGGGGTCGGCGTCGCTTTTTGGCCAGAAAATCCAGCCCCAAAGTAAGGCACTGACGGGGACGGACACCAACTTTTCCGGCGCTCCACCCCCAGTCTCACGAGGCCCTGTCGAGGACTCACTCCCCCTACGCGGAGGGGGAGGCGTCCAGCACGAGCGGGCGCCGGTCTGCCGGGCACCGGCTACAGAAATTCGGTCTCCACGGTGAGAGCAGTGCGCGACCCGTTCACGAATTCGTACTCGACTTGAACGCGATCCCCCACGCTGAGCGCCCCAAGTCCTCCTCGGACGTCAAACTCGGTGTCGCTCAAGACCTGAATGGGGACCCCCAGGACCTGGAAGCGTCCGTCCTGCTTCGACTCGACGAAGGCGGTGATTGAACGGGGGGTATCGTCGTTCCCCACTTCAATCTCCCGAGCCCGGAACCGTCCGTCCTCCAGAATTGTGGCCTCCACCTTGAGCGCCTGCCCGGCCGTGAGCCCGTCGCAAACGGATGGGGTTTCCAAAGTATCCGGTCGAATCTATCGGACACTGGTTACGTGCTACTGACCCGTGGTAAAGCACGCAAACCGCTTTTCTCGAAAGCTAGGGGCCGCGTCGGGGGGCGGAGTCGTCTGCAAGGATGTATTCACGGATCGGTAGGATGGAAGCCCGCCTCCGAGGATCGAAAAAGCGCCCACGCACTGGAGATTTTCACGACCGAAGACTCTTCTGCCCCGGATTCCCGCGTCTCGTTTCGTCCGCCCAGCCATGCATGAGTATCCCATCGACGGCGAGCTCGACCTCCACCTGTTCGATCCGTCCGACGTGGGGGACCTCGTGCCGGAGTACCTGCGGGCCTGCCGGGAGAAGGAGATCCTGCGGGTGCGCATCATTCACGGCAAGGGCACCGGCACCCTCCGCCGCCAGGTCCGTCAGATTCTGGAGGAGCACCCGCACGTCGTCCGCTACAACAAGGCGACCGACGCCAGCGGGTGGGGCGCCACGATTGCCCACCTCAAGCCAAGCGAAGGCGACGGCGCGGCCCCATAAAAAACCCGCTGCCCGAACAGTGTCGGGACAACGGGTTTGATGTTCAACGAAGCGGGACCCGGTCAGAGACTAAAGAGAAGCCCACCCGTGATCCCGAGCCGCTGGGCGTCCCCCCCCAGCGTCGCGTTGAGCTGGGCAAACGGCTCGACGCTGCCGAGTGGGAAGCGGGCCCCTCCAACGATGTTCAGCCCCACCTCGGTGTTGCTCGTTGATCCGCCCCCGAAAGTCTGCCCCCCGAACGACACGCTGGGGGAGTCAATCGACGCCCTTGTGATCGCCAATCCTCCTCCGGCGTACGGCGTAAACGCCTGGTTATCTACACCGAACTCGTACAGTGCATTCAAGTCGATCGCAAATAACGAATATCCATCGACGTCCGTGAAGTAGTAGTCGAAAGACGCATTGGGGACGACAGGAAGAGCTTCTGTGGTGAGCCGGGCATCCGCGCCAAGGTAGACGGAGGCGGCGTCGTCAAAATCACCAACCGGGATTCCCAATCGAGGCCCGATCTTGAAACTTGTTTGGGCCTCGGCGCTCGTTGGAGCCAGGAGTCCAAGAGCAAGGATCAGAAACGCGGCGAGAACAGTGAATCGTTGCATGGGTGGTACACGGGGTTGTGAGTGGAAGAGGTGGAAACAGGGTTCTCCGTCGTGTCGAGAGAGTGAAGACGAGTGGGCCGAAACGGAGGCCGGCACAAACCCGTGAACCGCAGAGGACGGGAGGCCGAGCCCCCCAGTGTACGGATCGACCCAGTTGCACCGCCAATTAACGACTCCCTTTTTTCAAATGCACGGGATCTTTGGCGCACATCTGCACGAATTCCTATGGGGGCCCTTCCTTTTCTGGAGACGTTTTCCGGAGACGTTGAGCGCCGGTCAGGGACAGATGCACCCATGATATCCTCGGGATCGTAGTTCGTTTTGTGAACGCCTGTCGTTTCTCCCAGACCGGTTTGTCACTCTGTCGATGACCCCCCAATCGAAGCGCTCCGTGCTGGCCGTCGCTGGGGCAGCAATTATGCTCGTGCTCTCCGGCGGTCCCTCGGACGCTTCAGCCTCGGCGTCGGACGGTCCCCTTCTCTCTCCGGCCGATAGTACGGTCCGGGGAATCGTGTGGCGCCCCCCTAGCGCGTCAGGGCCCGCCCTGCGACAGCTCCGTCGCATCGCCGCCACCGGGGCGACGGCCCTGCGCCTCGTGGGGCCGCTGCCCGCAGACCCAGTCTTCGCCCGGGCCGACACCCTCGGGCTCGCCCTCTTCGTCGACCTGCCGGTCGCCTACGTCTCCGCCGCCGCCCTGCGCGACTCTCTCCGGGCGGCCCGCCCGGTTCTGGAGCGGCTCCGGCGCCTCGCCGGACAACACCCGTCGCTGCGGGCCGTCGGCCTGGCGCGGGGGGCCAATACGAGCGCCCCGGCCGCCTGTGCCCCCCTCCGGACGTGGACGCAGAAAATCCAGGACTGGTCCTCATCGCCGTCGACCTACTACGTGACGCCCTTCCCGGCATCGGCCGACCGGTGCGGCGCCGCGGTCGACCGGGTGCTCCTCGACACGCGGGCCCGGCCCGATCCGGCGGCCCGCCTGAGCCGGTGGCAGGCCGCCGACGCGGCCACAGGGCTCGGCGCGCTGGGCACCTGGGTCCGGCCCGGTGTCGGCACCGGCCTGCGCGTCCCGCACTCTCCCGAACGTCAGGCCCGCTACCTCGAGACCGCGCTCAATAACGTGATTGGACGCTCCTCGCCCCCCGCACCGGTGTTCGTATACCGGTGGCGAGACGGCGACCGCCCCGCCCTGCCCACCCGTCGCCACGGCCTCCGGGCCGCCGACGGCACCGCGCGGCCCGCCGCCCGCGTCCTGGAGGGCGTGTACCGGGGCACCCAGCGCGTCTTTGCCTTCCCCGACGGCGCAACCCCGAGCCGCACGCCGCTCGTGCCTCTTCTACTGGGCTGGGGCATCTTGGGCCTGCTGGGCGGGCTCTACACGCAAAGTTCCTTCGTCCGACAAACGCTGAGCCGGTATTTCACCGCGCACGGCTTCTACCGCGACGCCGTCCGGGAGGGACGTGACGTCGGACGCATCGAGACCCTTCTGCTTCTCGGTGCCGTCGGGGCGGCCATGGGCATCATCGGTGCCTTAGCCGCGCGCCTCGCCGCCCCCCAGGTGGAGACCGGCCTGTTCGTGGAGGCGCTCCCCTCAGCCCTTCAATCTCCCCTCGGCGCGGCGCTCGCTCACCCGGCCGCGACGGGGCTCGTGGTCGGGGGCGGCTCGGTGGTCCTGCTCTTCGGCTGGGGCCTGCTGCTCGTCGCGGTGGCCCGTCTGGAGCGGCCGTTCACGGCCGTGCAGGGCATTGTGCTCGTGACGTGGCCCTGCTGGCCCGCCCTGCTCGGGATGATGGTCGCGCTCGTGGCCGCGACGGACCCGCCGGCGTCCCCCGGCGTGCTCGGGCTCGTTCTCTTCGTCGGCGGCCTGGGGACCACGGCGGCCGTCAGTGCCCGTGTGCTCCGAGACTTCTGGGCGGTGAGCCGGGTCGATCTGCCGTGGGTCTTCGTGCTCGCCCTCCCGAGCCCCCTCGTCCTTCTCGGCGTCGCGGCGACGATCTGCATTCTCGAATACGAGGTGCCCCTTCGACTGCTGTGGCACCTTCTCACGCGCACCTGATCCGGCAGCCGCGCGCCTACAGGGCCCAGGTCACCATCTCCGGATAGAGCATCATCAGGATCAGGCCCATGACCTGGATGGCGATGAAGGGGACGGCCCCGCGGTAGATCTGGGTCGTGGCCACCCCGTCGGGGGCCACGCCGCGCAGGTAGAAGAGCGCGAAGCCGAAGGGCGGCGTGAGGAAGGAGGTTTGCAGGTTCATGCCCACCATGACCCCGAACCAGACCAGCGCCGCGCTGGCCGTCCCCCCGAACTCCGGCGGCAGGAGCTCGGCGGCCGGGGCCTTCAGCAGCGGAATGATAATGAACGCGATCTCGAAGAAGTCGATGAAGAAGCCCAGGAGGAAGATCGAGAGATTCGCCACGATCAGAAATCCAATCACACCGCCCGGCAGGTTGGTGAGCAGGTCCTCGATCCAAAAGTCGCCCCCGAGCCCCCGAAAAACGAGCGAGAAGGCTGTCGATCCCACCAGCAAGAACATCACCATGGAGGTGAGGCGCATCGTCTCGTCCATCGTCTCTCGCAGGGCCTCGAGGGAGAGGCGGCCGTTGGCGGCGGCGAGCAGGATGGCCCCGACGGCCCCGAGCGCCCCGGCCTCGGTCGGCGTGGCGACGCCCTGAAAGATGCTGCCGAGCACCAGCACGATCAGGATAAGCGGGGGCAGCATCACGAGCAGGACTCGCCGCAGGAGGCGGAGCGGGCTGATGTCACGGGCCTCTTCGGGCAGGGCCGGCGCGCTGGCGGGCCGGACGACCGCCACCCCGGCGGCGTAGAGGGCGTACAGACAGGCCAGTGCGACGCCCGGCACGAGCGCCCCGATAAACAGGTCGCCTACGCTGATGCCCAGCTGGTCGGCCAGTACGATGAGGACGATGCTGGGGGGAATAATCTGCCCGAGCGTGCCGGAGGCGGTGATGACCCCGGACGACAGCTCCCCGGAGTAGCCGTACTTCAGCATTACCGGCATCGAGATGAGGCCCATCGCCACGACGGAGGCCCCGACGACGCCGGTGGCGGCCGCAAGCAGGGCCCCGACGAAGACAACGGCAATGGCAAGGCCGCCCCGCACCGCCCCGAAGAGCTGCCCAATGGTGGTGAGCAGGTCCTCGGCCAGCCGCGACTTTTCGAGCATGGTGCCCATGAAGATGAAGAAGGGCACCGCCAGGAGGATGAAGTTCGACATGATGCCGAAGATGCGGGACGGGAGTGCCTGCAGCAGCGACCAGCTGAGCATGCCCATTTCGACCCCGACCCCCGCAAAAATCAGGGCCGTGCCCCCGAGCGCAAACGCGACCGGGTACCCGGTGAAGATCAACAGCAGGGCCCCGGCAAACATGAGCGGAGCGAGAATCTCGACACTCATTTCGACGTCACCTTCGCACCTTGTTCGAGGAACGCTACGCGGAGTCGGTCGGCGCGGTTATCCAATGCGGGGCCGGGAGTCGTCGTCGTAGAAGTCCCCGAGATCGGCGCCCCGCAGCACCGCCGTCTCGCGAATGAGCACGGAGATCCCCTGCAGCATGACGAGGACGAGGGCCAGGGGGATGACCGTTTTGATCGGATACCGCGGCAGACCGCCCGGGTCCGGCGACCCCTCCAGAATCGCCCACGAGTTCGTGACGAAGGGGATCGACATCCACAAAATGACCGCACAGAAGGGCAGGAGGAAGAGCACAGTGCCGCCTACGTTGATCCAGGCCTGCCCCCGACGCGAGAGCTGGCTGTAGAGGACGTCGACCCGGACGTGGTCGTCGTACTTCAGGGTGTAGGCGGCCCCCAGCAAAAACATCAGGCTGAACAGGTACCACTGCAGCTCAATCCACATGTTGGAGCTGAGCCCCAGTCCCGTGTAGCGGTCGAGGTACCGGGCGATGGCGTTGAACGCCCCGATCGCCACCATGCCGAACGTAAGCCAGTAGAGGCCTCGACCGATCCATTCGCTGCAGCGGTCGATCCAGCGGGCAATGCGAAGCCAGCGGTCCATGAGGCGACGTACGCCAGTCGGTTCTCGGGCCAACGCGATCCACAGCAAGGGTACGGCTCGGGCCTCGAATCCTCAAGCCCGAGCCGCCGGCGCGTTCGGCACGCGCTCACGGCCCCGACCCCGAAGCGCCGGGGCCACCGTTTCGTAGGGACGATGCGCGCCCCTCTACTCGTAGACTTCGGCGCACGGACAAACAGTCCAACACGCCAGGCCCGGCCCATAACGGGGGGTGTATCGTAGTCCCGCGATTGACTCCGGGGCACACCGGAGCACGATCTTCTCCACCATTAACCTTCTTTCAGAATCAGAAAATGAGACGGATCCTTTTCTTTCTGAGCGTCCTCGCGGCCCTGGTCGTCACGACGACCCCCGCGACTGCTCAGGTCGTGTACATTCAGGGCGGCGCCGGTTTTCCGAGTTCGTCGGGCCTGAATGATGCGTACAAGAACGGGTTTAACGCCGGCCTCGGCATCGGTATCCCCATTACCTCCAACGTCGAGGGCCTGGTACGAGGCACCCTCGACCGATTCGAGAACGACCTCGCCGGGGTCGGCAACTTTGCCTCCTACTCGGCGACCGCGAACCTTAAGCTCAACGGCCCGCAGAGGAACGGCCGAGTCATGCCCTACGCCCTGGCGGGCGGGGGCCTGTACCGGCTCGGCGTCGAGGACGCGTACTCCAGTGAGTTCGGTCTCCAGTTCGGGGCCGGCCTCGGGTTCCAAACGACCCCGAAGACTCACTTGCTCGTCGAGCCCAACTACGTTCTGGTGCTCAACGAGGGTGAGAACACGCAGTACTTCCCAGTCCGGTTTGGCGTCGGCTACAGACTGTAGATCCCGGGGCGTTCTGTACGGTCCCCGTAACAGGGCCCTCCCTCCAATCTAAGGACACAGCGCGTGTGTCGGTCTACCCGGCAGGCGCGCTGCTGTTTGGGGGGACCGTTTCTCAGGAAACCCAAACGGGGCGCCAGGCGGCCTCCGATGCTGGGGCCAAATAAAAACCCGTTCCGGAGGAGCCGACTCCGGAACGGGGGCGGTCGGGAGGCTGCGAGGCGACCGGGGCTACGCGTTCGGATCCTCGCCCGTCTCGATGGGAACGCCCACGAGGTTGCCCCACTCGGTCCACGACCCGTCGTAGTTGCGGACGTTGGGGTGGCCGAGGAGCTGCGAGAGCACGAACCAGCTGTGACTGGACCGCTCGCCGATGCGGCAGTACGCGATCGTTTCCTTGTCGGGCGTGATGCCCCGCTCCTCGTAGATACCCCGCAGTTCGTCGGAGGTCTTGAAGGTGCCGTCCTCGTTGACGGCCTCACTCCAGCTGATGTTGTGCGCCCCCGGAATGTGGCCGCCGCGCTGGGCGCCTTCGTTCAGGCCCTCGGGCCCGAGCTTCTCGCCGCTAAACTCCTCCGGCGACCGGACGTCCACCAGCTCGACGTCCTCGCGGTCGAGGGTCTCCTGCACGTACCCGGAGAAGGCGCGAATGGAGTTGTCGGGGGCCTCCGCCGACCAGTTGCCGCGGGGGTAGTCCGGCTCGTCGGTCGTCAGGGGACGATCCTCGGCGAGCCACTTCTTGCGCCCGCCGTTCAGAATTTTGACGTCGTCGTGGCCGTAATACTGCAGCTGCCAGAAGGCCCAGGTGGCAAACCAGTTGTCGTTGTCGCCGTAGAGGACGATCGTCGTGTCGTCGTCGATGCCGGACGCCCGGAGCAGGTCCTGAAAGTCCTCCTTGGACGCCAAGTCGCGCGTCTGCGTGTCGGCCAACTGGGTCTGCCAGTTCCACCCAACGGCGCCGGGAATGTGGCCGTCCTCGTAGGCCGAGGTGTCGACGTCGACCTCGACGAAGCGAAGGGAGTCGGTGTCGTCGTGATGATCGGCCGCCCAGTCGGTCGAGACCAGAACGTCCGGATTTGCGTACGTACTCATAGGTACAGGAAGCGGTGATGACGGAGAGTGATGCAAAAGCGCCCGCCGCTCCGACCGGCCGGGCGGCCGGTGCCCAGAGCGGCATTTTCGTGAGTGTGTCGATTGAGAGCGATTAGGGAGCGCGATCCGACGGGGCAACCCGTTCGGCCACCCCGTCGATGAGGGCAGATAGCGCCGGCTCGTCGGGGACGTAGTGTACCGGGAAGTCGTGTCCACGGAGAGCCGCCGCCGTGGGAGCATCCTGCGCCGCGACCAGGGCGTCCCGCAGCGCGCGGCGGAGCGAGCGCGCCCAGCCCCGACGGGCCGCCACCCGCTGCACGCAGTCGACCGGAGACGGGCCCAGGAAAACGACCCCCGGCGCCTCCTCCCCGATCAGGGCCCGGATGCCATTCATGAGGGGCTGTCGGGCGTCGGAGGCCCCCTCCTGGCCCCGAGCGACGAGGGGGCGGCCCCCATGCGCCGCAATTCGTTCTGCGACAGGGCCCGCCTGGCGGCCGGCAAACGCCACGATCCGCAGGTTGTGCAGCGACGGCGCAGTCATGGACACGTACCGCGGGCGACGCGGGGCAAAGACGAGGAGGAGCGGCGGGGACTGGCCGCCCGGCGCCGGAAGAACCACCGGCTAGCCGTCGACCGTCCAGGTGTCGGGGCCCCGCAGCAGGGCGCCGAGACCCTCGGTGTCGCCGTTCGCCGTCGCCTGGTCGATCTGTGCCTGCACCTGCGCCTCGTAGGTGGGCCGGTCCTCCTGGTAGATCACCCCGAAAGGACGCGGCAGCGATGGGTCCCAGAACAGTTCCCCCAGAATCCGGGCCAGCTGCGGATTGCCGGTGTCGTGGACGTGACAGTCGCCGACGCCGTAGGCCCCGTTCTCCAGCGAAATGGCCTCCGGGGACAGGCTGACCGGATCGATGCGAAGCCCCTTCCGGCCCTGGTCGAAGACAAGCGGGTCGCCGTCCTCGAGGGTCAGGGTCCGGAGCGGCCGGGTGTCTTTGTCGGTGAATTCGGCGAAGGCCCCGTCGTTGAAGACGTGGCAGTTCTGGTAGATCTCGACGAAGGCGGTGCCGTCGTGGCCGTGGGCCGCACGCATCATCTCAGTGAGGTGGGTGGGCTCCTGGTCCATCGTCCGCGCCACGAAGCTCGCGTCGGCGCCGAGGGCGAGGCCCACCGGGTTCACCGGACGGTCCACCGACCCCTGTGGCGTGCTTTTCGTGACGGTGCCCTGCTCGGAGGTCGGGCTGTACTGGCCCTTCGTGAGGCCGTAGATCTCGTTGTTGAAGAGCAGGATCTGCGTATCCAGATTGCGGCGCAGCACGTGGATGAAGTGGTTGCCGCCGATGGAGAGGGCATCCCCATCCCCCGTCACAATCCACACGTCTAGCTCCGGGCGGGCCGTCTTGAGGCCCGTCGCGAAGGCCGGGGCCCGGCCGTGGATGGAGTGGACGCCGTAGGTGTTCATGTAGTAGGGGAAGCGGCCGGCACAGCCGATGCCGCTCACGAACACGACGTTCTCCTTGTCCACGTCCAGCTCGGGGAGCAGGCGCTGAACCTGCGCGAGCACCACGTAGTCGCCGCAGCCCGGGCACCAGCGCACCTCCTGGTCGGTCTGGAAGTCCGTACGGCTCAGGCCCGAGTCCTCGGCGGTCGCGCCGTCGCCGCCCATGCCGGGCGGCAGGGTGGGGCCGTCTCCGTCGTCGCCGGCCCCGACCGGCGTACCTGCGTCCGTCTCCGCCCCGTCTTCGCGATCGGCGGGGCCGGGCGGCAGATCGGGTTTGCGGGTGCCCGGCTCATCGGCGGCGTCGTCGGGGGCCTCCTCGTCGGACAGGGACGGCGGCAGATCCGGCTTGCGGGTGCCGTCGGGCATGTCGTCGCTCATGGTGATGCGGGGTGCGTGAACAAAATTCCGTCGCGGGGCGAAGGCCCCTTGGGACTCACACGTCCCAGGTTAAGATGTCCTGTTCGGTCTTCTCTTTGTCTTCCCACTCCTCCGCGTCCTCCGGTGGGTCTTTCTTCTCGGTGATGTTGTAGCCCATCTCCTTCCACTGGCGGGACAGGTAGTCATTCCACTGGAAGTAGTGCTCGTACTCCTCCGGCACCTGATCGTCGGCGTAGATGGCCTCGACCGGGCAGGTCGGCACGCAGGCGTTGCAGTCGATGCACTCGTCCGGGTGGATGGCCAGAAAGTTGGGGCCCTCGTAGAAGCAGTCCACCGGACAGACCTCCACGCAGTCGGTGTACTTACAGTTGATACAGGGCTCGGTGACGATATAGGTCATGGGGTTGGGGTATGCTGGAACGGTGGGCCTACGCGTCGAGGAGCGTCTGCACCCGCTCTTCGATCTCGCGGGCCTGGAAGGGCTGTCCCTGCACCTTGCTCAGGCCGTCGAACGGCCGGGCGTACCGGTCCCGCAGGACGCGCACGAGCTGACCGTTGTTGAGCTCGGGGACGAGCACCTGGTCGAAGTTCTCGACGATGGCGTCGAGGTCGGACGGCAGCGGGTTGAGGTGCCGCAGGTGGACGCTGCTCACGGCCACGCCCTCGGCCTGCAGGCGCCCGACCGCGGTGTCGATGGCCCCCTTCGTGGACCCCCAGCCCACGACGAGCACCTCCCCGCGCTCGGGGCCGTTCACGGCCGTCGGCGGGATGTCCTGCGTGATCCGCTCGATCTTCGCCGCCCGCAGCTCCGTCATCTTCTGGTGGTTGTCGGGGTCGTAGCTCACGTGCCCCGTCTCGTCCTCCTTCTCCAGGCCGCCGATCTGGTGCTCGAGGTTCGGCGTGCCGGGCAGGGCCCAGCCGCGGGCCAGCGTCTCGTCGTCGCGCACGTAGGGGTGAAAGGTGTCGCGGCCGCGTCCGTCGACGCCGTTGGTCGCGTCCGCAAGGTCGACGTCGATGGTCGGGAGGTCGGCCGGATCCGGCACGCGCCACGGCTCGGCGCCCTGCCCCAGGTAGCCGTCGGCCATCACGAAGACCGGCGTCATGTACTTCATCGCGAGGCGGCACGCCTCGAAGGCGACCTCGAAGCAGTCGGACGGGGTGTGGGGCGCGAGGACCGCCGCGGGGGCGTCCCCGTTGCGCCCGTACAGGGCCTGCAGGAGGTCGCCCTGCTCCGGCTTCGTAGGGAGGCCGGTGGACGGCCCCCCGCGCTGCATGTCGATCACGACCAGCGGGAGCTCGGTAATCACCGCGAGGCCGGTGGCCTCGGTCTTGAGGGCCAGGCCCGGCCCGCTCGTCGCGGTAACGCCGATGTGCCCGCCGTAGGAGGCCCCGAGCGCGGAGGTCACCGCCGCGATCTCGTCCTCGGCCTGCACGGTCCGCACGCCGAACTCCTTGTACTCGCTCATCTCGTGGAGAATGTCGGAGGCCGGCGTGATCGGGTACGACGAGTAGTAGACGTCGTGGCCGCTCTTCTCCCCCGCCGCCACGAGGCCCAGGGCCAGCGCCTCCGCCCCCGTAATGGTCCGGTAGGTGCCGGGCGGCAGGTCGGCCTCTCGCACCTCGTAGCGAGTGGCGAAGAGGTCTGCCGTCTCGCCGAAGTGGTAGCCCTTGCGGAGGACGTGGAGGTTGGCCTCCAGGATGTCGGGCTGGTCCTCGAACTTTTCGCGGATCCACCGAATCGCCGGGGCCAGGGGGCGAGAGTAGAGCCACGCCGCCAGCCCGAGGGCAAACATGTTCTTGGCCCGGTCCTTCTGATCCCTCTTGAGCGGGAAGTCCTCCAGCGCAGACCGGGTGATTCGGGTCAACTCGACCGGAATGACCTGGTAGGGGTCGAGTCGGCCGTCCTCCAGGGGGTTGGCGTCGTAGCCCGCCCGGTCGAGGTTTCGCTCGGTGAACGCGTTCTCGTCGACGAGAATTGTGCCGCCCTCCGCCACGCGGTCGCCGTGCACCTTCAGCGCGGCGGGGTTCATGGCCACCAGCATGTCGACCTGCTCGCCGGGAGTGCGCACCTCGCCGGCCCCAAACTGGATCTGAAACGCGCTCACGCCGAAGGTGGTGCCGGCCGGGGCGCGGATCTCGGCCGGGTAGTCGGGGAGGGTCGCCAGGTCGTTGCGGGCATGGGCGGTGGCCCGGGTAAACTGCGCCCCCGTCAGTTGCATGCCGTCCCCCGAGTCTCCCGCGAACAGCACCGTCGCGTCGCGGATGGCCTCGGGCTCGGTCGCCTCGTCGTCGCTGAGAACAGGAAGGTCGAGTTCCATAACGTCTGGATTTCAGTCAGTCTGTGTGATGGGGCGGGCGCACGCGCCCCGGGGATGTCCGAGGGCCTTCAGCGGCCCCCGTTTCGGGCCGTCCTCTCCCGCTGTGGGCCCGCGGGATGCCGCCACAGGTGGGCGTGCAAAACGGGAGCGATAGAGATCGCAGATGTCGTGACGCCATCTTCGGTTGCGTTCGGCGAATTGTGCCTTCTTCGCTTCGTACCGGCAGGCGCGTTCCCGTGAGGAGGACACGCGTGCACTCGTGGACCCGGTCAGAGGAGTTCTACAGGGCCACTAGTCGGCCGGTTCGGGCTCGAGGTGAAGGCCGCACTCCTGCTTTTCGGAGTCGGACCAGCGCCCGGCCCGCGGGTTGTCGGCGTCGGTCTCGACCCGTTCGGTACAGGGCATGCACCCGATGCTCGGATAGCCCTCGTCGTGGAGCGGGTTGTACGGAAGGTCGTGCCGCTCGACATGGGCCCACACTTCGTCTTCGGTCCAGTCGACCAGCGGATTGACCTTCACCACCTCGTTCGCGCCGCTCCACTCGACGACGCGGGCCTCGCCCCGGGTGGGCGATTGATCCCGCCGGATGGCCGTGAGCCACACGGATTTGTCCGCGAGGTACTCCCGAAGCGGCTTCACCTTGCGGAGAAAACAGCAGCGGTCGGGGTCGTCGTTCCACAGCTGGTGTCCGTGCCGGTCGGCCTGATCGTCCAGCGACAACCCGGAGTGAACTCGAACGATGTCGAGGTCGAATCGAGCCGTCAGTCGGTCGCGAAGATTATACGTTTCCGGAAAAAGAACGTCGGTGTCGAGGTAAAACACCGTGGTCCCGGGACGGACGTCCTCCAGATAGTGCATCAGCACCACGCCGGAGGCCCCGAAGCCCGTCCCCATAACGACCCGGGGGGCCTCGAACGCCCCGAACATCCAGCTGAGCCGGGCACGGGGAGAGGCCGACTCGAGCCGGGCGTCGAGGGCCGAGAGCTCGCCCTCGGTCCAGGAGGTCGGTGTGCTCATGAATGCGCGAGCGATCAATTCGGGAGTACGGGCGACGGAGCATTCAGGGGCGGGGCAAGGCGTCCACTCTCCTCTCCTCGATCCGCGTGGGCGCCGGTCCGGTCGTCGGGCGCCGTCCACAGTCGCTCCGTTCTCAACGGGGGACACGGCGTGCAGGACCCACGTCCCCGATCCACAATCGCCCCTGAGGGGATGGGCAGCCGTTCCGGGGAATCGTCACGGCGGGCGTTCGTTGCGAGGCGGCCCGTACGTTCTGCTTGGAGCCGTCTCCAACGGGGGGCAACCGGAACCGGGCACCCTCGTCGTCGGAGCGCGATCCGGCCTCCGGCTACAGAGAGGACAGGCGCCCAGGCGCGGGGGCAGACCGACGAGTGGCACCGCCCCGGGGTCAGACGCTCATCGTGGGGCGTTTCCACGCCGTCGCAGGGGGCTACCAGCGAGGCGGAGACACAGGAATGAGCCCCAAACAAATCTCCATCGACGCGGCGGCGGCCGAGGTGGACGTGAGTACGGAGAAGCCGAGAGACCGCACGAAGCGACGGCGCATATGAACGCTGGGACGTTGGTGGACGATGACTCCCCGCTATTCTCCCGTACCTACCGACAAACGACGGAGAGACGCTGGGTCACGATGCGTCCCTCCCCCGTTCGCTGCCGGAGCAACACCAGGTGTTTCGGGAAGCGCATGGGGCGCAAACAACAATACGAAATAGCTGGCGGAGGTCGGCATTTCAACTCCGGGATCGCTACGGGAATGCGTCTTCATTCGTTCTTACAGGGACGCGGCTACGCCTCCTCGTCTTCCGCTTGGGCCGCCTCGGCATACTGCTGGGCGCGCTTCACCACGTCGTCGTCGAAGTCCCGCTCCCGCCAGTCGGCCAGACGCTGGGCCACCTCCGATTCATAGCCCTGCTCGGTGGGCTCGTAGAAGTAGGTGCCCTGCATCTCGTTCGGAAGGTACTGTTGCGGGGTGTAGTGCTCGCGATAGGCATGCGGATACTTGTATCCCTCCCCGTGACCGAGGCCCTCTTTGTCGCGGTTCGCGTCCTTGAGGTGGGCGGGGATGTCGTCCGTCTGCTCCTCGCGGACGTGGTCGAGGGCGTCGAAGTACGAGAAGGCGGTGTTGCTTTTCGGCGCCGTGGCGAGGTAGAGGCAGCACTCGGCGATCAAGAACTGCCCTTCCGGCATCCCGACGTAGTCGAAGCCGGCCGCCGCGCTCTGGGCCACCTGCAGGGCCCGCGGGTCGGCCAGCCCCACGTCCTCGGCCGCAAAAATGAGCATGCGGCGCAGGATGAAGCGCGGCTCCTCGCCGGCGTACAGCATCCGCGCCAGCCAGTAGAGGGCGGCGTCGGGATCGGACCCGCGAAGGCTTTTGATGAAGGCGCTGATGGTGTCGAAATGGGCGTCCCCCTCCTTGTCGTAGAGCACGGCCCGCTGCTGGATCGAATCCTCCGCGACGGCGAGATCGATCCGGACCGTGCCGTCCGTGTCCGGGTCGGTGGTCTCGACGGCCAGCTCCAGCGCGTTGAGCACCGAGCGCGCGTCCCCGTTGGCCGTGTCGATGAGGTGGTCGAGGGCCTCTTCGGTGACCTGCACGTCGCGGTCCCCGTAGCCCCGGTCGGGGTCGGTCAGGGCCATCGCCGCGATCCGTCGCAGGGCCTCCGCGCCGAGCGGCTCCAGTTCGAACAGGCGGGACCGACTCACGAGGGCGTCGTTGACCTCGAAGTACGGGTTCTCGGTCGTCGCCCCGATAAAGGTGACCGTCCCGTCCTCGACGTGCGGGAGCAGGGCGTCCTGCTGGGCGGTGTTGAAGCGATGCACCTCGTCGACGAAAAGGATCGTCCGGGTCTGATGGTGCTTCAGACGATTCTTGGCCATCTGCACCGCCTCCCGGAGGTCGGCGACCCCGGAGAGCACCGCGTTCAGCGAGGTGAAGTGGGCCTCGGTCGTGTTCGCGATAATCTCCGCGAGCGTGGTTTTTCCGGTTCCCGGCGGCCCGTAGAACAGAACCGAGGTGATCCGGTCGGCCTCGATGGCCCGCCGCAGGAGCTTCCCCTCCCCCACGAAGTGCTCCTGTCCGACGAACTCCTCGAGGGTTCGAGGGCGCATCCGGTCGGCCAGAGGGGCCTGTTCCTCTCGGTGGCGATCGGCCTGTTCGTCGAAGAGATCCGGCATGGGCGGACGACAATTCGGAGACGATTTGTGAAGCCAACCTGCCGGCGTCCGATTGGTTTTCGCGGCTCTCAGGGGAAGGGGCACCGGAGGCCCTCCCGTCCGGGATCGCTCTGTAACGATGCCGGCACCGAGTCACCAAATGGGCGCTACTCATTTTGTTCGGCGCTTTCCCTCAACCGACCCCGCTCTGAGTCATGAAATGGTTCAAAGCCGCTGTCGTCGGCGCGCTCGGAAGTCTCGTGATGTTCGCCCTCATGATGCTCGGCATTCACGGGACCGGCATTGCGCCGTTTAACCTTCCGCCGTCCGCTGCCTTCCTCGAACAGCTTGGGCTGAATGTGGGCCCCCTTCCGCTTCTCGCGCACTTCGGCTATGGCGCCACCTGGTCGATGGTGTTGATTGCCCTGTACGGCGCCGACACCGACGTGCAGTCCGGACTCACGGTGGCCATTGCCCTCTGGCTCTTCATGATGCTGGTGCACTCTCCCATCATCGGATGGGGCGTGTTCGGATTCGGGGGCGCGGGGCACACCCTTCCGTCGACGGACCCCCTCTACCTGGGATCCCCCATCAAGTACATCGGCGCGACGCTGCTGCTCCACCTGATCTACGGATGGATCATCGGGGGGCTGAACCCGGTGTGGATCGAACTCGAGACCGCGCAGGGGGCCTCCGCCTAACGGCGGGGACGCTTGGTGGTTGGATCGCCCGCCTCGACACCTCGGTCCGCTCCCGGAGGTCCAGGGAAGAGAGAAGGGATCGGATGGGACGAACCGCCCCACCGGTCGACATGTGGTGCCCTGGGGGCGAACGTGTGGAACAAGGATGGTCTCTGGACGGGCTCGTCGGGGGCAGCTGTGCCCCGCCGTCGCTCCCTGGATCGAGCCAGCGTCGAGGAGGCGTCTCAGTCTTCCTGGAGGTCTATGTAGAGGCCCAGCGCCGTGGACATCAACATGACGGCCAGCATCGACGGTA
>JAZKTD010000349.1:0-3448 GCA_036625705.1 Salinivenus sp. | reverse complement strand
TAGAGAGCGGGTTGATTCTTGGGTCGTCACTGACATCGACGTCGCCCCGTCTCGACGGTCGACGATCGTCGGGCGCGGAAACGAAAAGAACGGTCGGGACGGGCCGGGCCGCAGTCGTCCGGGAGGTCTGGACGCCACGCCACCGTCTGAGATCAAACCGGTGTCCTGGGCCGCGCTGCGGGCCGTGAGGCCCGGTGTCTCCGGCCCCTCTACGGGGACCACAAGGGGGGAAGGCCGGGACCGGACATCGGCGTAGGGGGAACACTGAAATTCCCCACTCGGTTCAACTCTTTCAATCGTTACTCCTCGAAAAAACAAAGGCGTTGCGCCAAGGACTGTGTAAACAGTTCGTTTACGTGCGCCGAGCGCGAATATGGAACGGACGGATTTGACGCGGATCGACGACTTCACCTGGGAAATTCCGGAGTCGTTCCGAGAGTCGATGCGCGTTCCGGTGCGCATTATCGCCAAGGAGGACCTAGTCGACGACATCATTCGGGGGGAGGCAATCGAGCAGGCCATCCAGACGGCGATGCTGCCCGGGCTGGTGGGCCATCTCGTCGTTATGCCCGACGTCTACAGTGGGCAGGGAGCGCCGGTTGGCATCGTGGCCGTCTCGAAGTGGCCGGTGGGCACCATCGCGCCCGGGGCCATCGGGCACGACATCAACACCGGCGTGCGGCTGCTGGGGTCGGACATTGACGTCGAGGAGGCGAAGGGCGACTTCGAGGCCCTCGCCGACGCGCTGACGGCCCACATCCCGAGCGGCTCGAACGCGGAGGGGTCCCTCCAGATGAGCAAGGGGGAGGTCGATCACGTCGCGCAGTCCGGCGCGCAGTGGGCCCTCCGAAAAGACATGGCCCAGCAGGACGACCTGGTGCGGGCCGAGGAGGGCGGGCGCCTCAACGATGCCGACCCCGGCAAGGTGAGCGAGGTGGCGCGGTCCCTCGGGGCTCAGCAGCTCGGCACGCTCGGCGGCGGGGAGCACTTCATCGAGATCCTCGGGGTCGAGGAGGTCTTCGACCGCGCCGCCGCCGTGACGATGGGCCTGAAGGAAGGGACCATCGTCGCTCAGATCCACTGCGGCTCGCGCGGCTACGGCCGTCAGGTCTGTGCCGACTACATCGAGCGCTTCCAGGAGGCGGCCCCGTCCTACGACATTACGCCGCCGAACCCGAATCTTGCCTCCGTGCCCCTCGATTCTCGCGAGTCGAAGGACTACATGGGGGCCATGAAGGCCGCCGCCAACTACGCCTACGCCAACCGGCAGGTGCTGGCCCACCGCGTCCGCGAGGTCTTCGACGAGACGCTCGACGGGGCGGGACAGCGGCTCAAGACCGTCTACGACGTGGCCCACAACCTCGGTCAGATCGAGATGCACCAGGTCGAGGGCAAGCACATGCGCTGTTACGTCCACCGCAAGGGGGCCGCCCGCGCCTTCGGGCCGGGCACCCCCGGCATCTCCCTGCCGTACCGGGCCCTCGGCCAGCCGGTCCTCGTGCCCGGGAGCATGGGCGAGACCTCGTGGGTCATGCTCGCCACCCGCGAGAGCATGCAGAAGAGCTTCGGGTCGGCCTGCCACGGCGCCGGCCGGACGATGAGCCGCCACGAGGCCAACCATCACGCCGAGCCGGTGGCGATCGACGAGGAGATCGAGGGGCAGGGCGTCCCCGTCCGGTCCGGCGACGGCTCGCCGTCCGCGGGCGGCGTCAAGACCAAAGAAAACATCGACGCCGTGGTCGAGACCGTGGCGGGTGCGCGTCTGGCCAGCAAGGTGGCCCGGCTCAAGCCGCTTGCCGTGGTGCACGGGTAGCAGGGAGGTCGCCCCCCTTCGAACGCGGACGCGGGGCCGACGATCTGGACCGAGTGGATATTTCAGGAGCTTTACGGCGGGCGCATCGGGGCGCGGACCCTCCGCTGAGCACACTACGTTTGGTGAATCCTACTGCATA
The DNA here is from genome assembly GCA_036625705.1 of Salinivenus sp. GTDB lineage: Bacteria > Bacteroidota > Rhodothermia > Rhodothermales > Salinibacteraceae > Salinibacter. Next base: position 1,496 of record JAZKTD010000349.1, on the reverse strand, counting down.
CGGTCTCTCTTCACCTCCTCCAGACGACCTCGACCCCCATGTCTGATTCCCAGCAGGGCCCCTCCCTCCTTCTCGTTGAGGACGACAATGAGCTCAGTACCAGCCTCGTCCTGTACCTGGAGTCGGAGGGCTACGAGGTGACCCTCGCGGAGAACGGAAGCGACGGCAAAGAAGAAGCGACCCGCCTCCCCGGCTACGACCTCGTCATCCTGGACGTGAAGCTTCCCGACCAAAACGGGTTCGAAGTGCTCCGGCAGGCCCGGGAAGAGGGGGTGCGCACGCCGGTCCTCATGCTCACCGGGCTCGGCGAGCACGAGCAGAAGATGCGGGGCTTCCAGGTGGGGGCCGACGACTATCTGACCAAGCCCTTCGAGACCGAGGAACTGCTCGCTCGCATCGACGCCCTGCTCCGTCGCGAGGCCCAGGTCGAGGAAGAGGGAGGCGTATTTGAGGTGGGGGGGCTGCAGGTGGACCTCGACGCCGACGAGGCCCGGCACGACGGAGAGCCGGTCGACCTGACGGACCTGGAGTACAAGTTGCTGGCGTACCTGCTCCGCCGCCGCGGACGAACCGCCACCCGCGAGCAGATTCTCCGCGACGTGTGGGACCTGCCGGCCGCCGTCGAGACGCGCACCATCGACCGGCACGTCAACGCCCTCCGCGACGTGATGGAGGGGGAGAGTGAGGACGAGTGGGCCATCCAGAGCGTGTACGGCATCGGCTACAAACTGGAGGGCGCCGATCGGGTCGAGGCGGCCGAAAAGAAGGCGTAGATTGAACCCGCAAGGGGGCGCGAGCCCCGTGTGTCGGGGCTACTCGTCGTCGAAGCGATACCCGATGCCGTAGACGGTCTCGATGTAGGTGGGGGCCGACGGATCGGGTTCGACCTTCTTGCGCACCGAGGCCATGTGGCGGTCGATCGTGCGGGTGACGATGTTCTCGTCGATGCCCCAGACGTCCCGCAGCAGCTGTTTCCGCGTCACGGTGCGGCCCTTGTGCTGGATCAGGTAGCGGAGAATGTCGAACTCGAGGGCCGTAAACTCGATCTCCTCGTCGCCCCGAAAGGCCTCGTGGGTGGTGAAGTTGATTTCCACGTCCCCGATCTCGTAGACGTCCATCGGGGCCTCGGACGGGGGCATGGTGCGCTGCAGGATGGCCTTCACCCGGGCGGCGAGCTCCTCCACGTTAAAGGGCTTGGTGATGTAGTCGTCCGCGCCGAGCCCGAAGCCCTTCAGCTTCGACTCCTGCTCGCCCCGCGCAGTGATCATCAGGATCGGGGCACTGAAGCCCATCTCCTGCGACTCGCGGAGCACCTCGAAGCCGTCCTTCTTCGGTAGCATGACGTCGAGGAGGACGACGTCGCACTGGTCCATGTCCTGCATCTTCTGGAGGGCCGCCTCCCCGTCCTCGGCGGTCTGGACCTCGTACTCCTCGAGCTCGAAGTACTCCTCGAGCCCCATGAGGATGTCGGGGTCGTCCTCCACGATGAGCATGTG
>JAZKTD010000029.1:0-19757 GCA_036625705.1 Salinivenus sp. | reverse complement strand
CCGCCGCCTCGGAACCGAACGCGGACTGGGCGTTGGACACCCTGCACGCCCGTCGTCCCTCGCGTTCTGCCCGCCATGCCCGACGCCGACCGCCCCCCGCCGCGGATTGCCCTGTGGTCGGGACCGCGCACCCTCTCGACGGCCCTGATGCGCAGCTGGGGCAGCCGGGCCGACACCGTCGTCGCGGACGAGCCGCTCTACGCCCACTACCTGGACGCAACCGGCCGTGCCCACCCCGGGCGGGACGAGATCATCGCCCACTACGAAACCGACTGGCGGGCCGTCGTCGATCGCCTCACCGGCCCGATCCCCGACGGGGCGTCGATCTACTACCAGAAGCACATGACCCACCACCTGCTCCCCGACATGGAGACGGACTGGGTGCTCGCCCTCCGCAATGCCTTCCTGATCCGCGAGCCGCGGGAGATGCTTCGGTCCCTGGCCGAGGTCCTACCGGCGCCGACGCTTTCGGACACGGGCCTCCCTCAGCAGTGGGCCCTCTTCCAGATGCTCCACCGCGAGCGAGGTACGCCGCCCCCCGTCGTTCGGGCCCGAGACGTACTGGAGGCCCCGCGCGCTGTGCTCGGGGCCCTCTGCGACGCCCTCGGCGTCCCGTTCCGCGACGCGATGCTGTCGTGGGAGTCCGGCCCGCGCGAGACGGACGGGATCTGGGCCGAGCACTGGTACGACAGCGTCTACGACTCCACCGGCTTCCGGCCCTACCGGCCGACGGACACGCCGCTCCCGGCCCGCCTCGCCCCCCTCCACGAGACGTGCCGCACCCTCTACGAGAAGCTCCATCCCCACCGCCTTTCTCCCCACTCGACCGACGCCCCATGAAGCAGGCCCCCGACCCCCGCAACGAGGACCTGATTGTCTACGTAGACGGCGAACTGGTGCCCCGCGACGAGGCCGGCGTCAGCCCCTTCGACAGCGCCGTGCAGGGCGGCGACGCCGTGTGGGAGGGCCTTCGCCTCTACGAAAACACCATCTTTCGCCTCCAGGCCCACCTGGAGCGGCTCCGCGACTCGGCCCGGGCCCTCGCCTTCGACGACATCCCGTCGACCGAGCGTCTCATCGACGAGCTGCGGCGCACCCTGGCGGCCAACGACATGCACGACGAGGTGCACGTGCGCCTCACGCTGACGCGGGGCGAGAAGACGACCTCCGGCATGGACCCGCGCCTCAACGCGTCGGGCCCCACGCTCATCATCCTTCCCGAGTACAAGACGCCGGTCTACGACAAGAGCGGCCTCTCGTTCGTGACGAGCTCGATCCGACGCTTTCCGCCCGACTGCCTCGACCCCAAGATTCACCACAACAACCTCCTGCAGTCCATCCTCGCGAAGATCGAGGCCAACGAGGCCGGGGCCGACGCCGCCCTCATGCTCGACCGCGACGGCTTTATCGCCGAGGGGCACGGCACCCACGTCTTCCTCGTCGACGACGGGACGGTGCTGACCGGGCCGGCCCACGCCTGCCCGGAGGGCATCACGCGCCAGACCGTGCTCGACCTCTGCGCCCGTCACGACATCCCCCACGCCGTGCGACCGCTGACCGTGATGGAGGCCTACCGGGCCGACGAGATGTTCTGCTCCGGCACTATGGGCGAGCTGGCGGGCGTCACGACCCTGGACGGCCGGACGATCGGAGACGGCGCGATCGGCTCGATGACGCGGCGCCTCTCGGAGCTGTACGCCGAGGAGACGGCGACGGAGGGGTACCCGATCTTCGCGTCGGCGGACGCGGCCTGATTGGCGACGTCCCCCCTCTTTCCTGCGTGCTGCCTGCCCCTCTCTGCTCCGCCCCCATGCCCTCGTCCCTCTTCGACTTTTCTGCTGCCCCCGACGCCGCCACTGAATGGCGGGCCGTCAACGACGTCGTGATGGGCGGCGTCTCGGAAAGCACGTTCGAGCCGGCCGAGGCGGGCGCCGCGTTCACCGGCACGGTCTCGCTGGAGCGCGGGGGCGGATTCGCCTCGGTCCGCGCGCCCGAATCGACCTACGACCTGGGCGACGCCCACGGCCTCCGGTATCGGCTGCGCGGGGACGGCCGGCGCTACTGGTGCACCGTCTACACGGCGCCGGGCGGATCCGTCAGCTACCGGGCGCCCATCGAGCCGCCCGAGCGGTGGACGACCATCGACGTCCCGTTCGCCGACCTCGCCCCGTACCGCCGCGGCACGAGGCGGCCGGACGCCCCGTCGTTCGCCCCCGCTCAGGTGCGCACGATCGGCTTCCTGATTGCCGACGAGCAGGCCGGCCCCTTCCGCCTGGACGTGGCGTGGATTCGTCCCTTCGGACGGGAGCGCTGAGCGATTCCGGCATCCCTGTGCCGCCAGGGCAATCGTATTTGGGAGGCTGAAGCGAGCGGCGGCGGCGCACGGGCCCTCTCCGTTCCGACGGTGCCCGGGAGGAGAGGGCGATTGGACGTGGGGGAGCGTAGACGGGTGGCCTTCCGCTTTGCGGCGTCCTCCCGTCAGTACGTGGTCGTCAGGATGCGATCGCCGTGCTCTGCACGAGGTTGCACCTCTTCGGCGCGGACCGCTACCTTAGCCTATCCTCGCCGCCTACCCACTGCACGGGGCCGCGCCATGGACGCGCTCTTCTCCGACGACGACCGGCAGCGCATCGCCGACGCCATCGAGGCGGCCGAGGCTGGGTCCGCGGCCGAGATCGTGCCCTGCGTCGTAGTTCAGAGCGACGACTACCCCGCCGCGCGCTGGCGGGGCGGAGTCGTCGGGGCCCTCCTCGTCCTGGCCCTGGGGGTCCTCCTGCGGGGCCTGCCCCTTCCCCTCATTGGGCCGTACCTGACCGACGCCCTGCTCCTCGCGGTCGCCCTCGGCGCCGGCCTGCTCGGCGCCGTTGTCGCCGGGACCGCGCCCCCCGTCATCCGCGCCCTCACGCCGCCGGAGGAGCGGAACCGGGCGGTGGCCCGGCGTGCCACCCAGGCGTTCGTCGACGAGGCCGTCTTCGACACCCGCGACCGGACCGGCATCCTCCTGTTCGTCTCGCTCGTGGAGCGTCGGATCGAGGTGCTGGCCGACGAGGGGATCGACCGGGCGGTCGACGAGACGGCCTGGGCGGACGTGACCGACCGCATTCGTCGCGGCATCGAGGCCGACCAGGTCACGCAGGGCCTCCTCAACGGCATCGCGCAGTGCGGCACCCTCCTCGAAGAGGTCGGCCCGCCGGCCCGCCCCGACGGCGAGGACGAGCTCTCCGACCGCCTCCGCCACGACGAGTAGCCCCGCGCGGGTCTGCTTCCGAAGTGATTGCCTCCGTCCCCGTGTCGACTCGTGCCTTCGCCGTGCTGTGCGGCCTTCTTCTCGGGCTTCTTTCGGGGAGCCCCGACGTGGCCGAGAGCCGGACCGCCCGTCTCCCCTCCGTCCAGCCCCCGCCTCAGGTGCACCTGGACGCGGGGCCGTCCCCCGAAACGGTAGCCCCGGCGCTCCCGGTCTCCGTCTCCCCGACCCAGAAGGAGACCGAGGACCCGGCTCAGGAAACGTCTGTCCTCGAGGCGGTGCTGCTGGGATTCGCCGCACTCCTGTTTTTGGTTCTGTTTACGGGCATTCCCATCAGCATCGCGGCCGTCACCGCCGCCATGGAGGGCGGCTGGCTCCGAACCGGCCTGTCGGGGGCCGGCGTCCTGGGGGCCCTCGTCGGAGGCGCCTTCACCGGCATGCTGGGACTGTCGCTCACCGGACAGGTCGTCGAGATGAACCTGACGCTCGGGCTCCTCTTCTGGACAATCGCGGGGAGCGGGCTCCTCTTCGCGGGCGGGTTCTTCGGGCTTCGAGCCCTCATCCGCCGCTGGCTTCGGGGGCTGCCCCCGGAGCGGGCCCGCACGTGGCGACAGACACTCACGGGCGGGGCCGTGGTCGGGGCTGGCTTCGGGACGCTCTCGAGCCTGCTTCGCTCCCTGTTCGCAGCAAAGGGGGGCGGGTTCGGAGGGTACGGGGGCGGGAGCTTCGGGGGTGGGGGCGCCTCCGGCTCCTGGAGCGGGGCGTCCGCCGCGGGCGGCGCCGCGTCTGGGGGCGCCGCGGCGTCCGGAGCGGGGACGAGCACGGCCCTTACGACCGGCAAATCGGCCGTCGTGGTCGCGGGGGCGTCGGCGCGCCCCGAGCCGGGAGAGGCCGACGCGACGACCGACGCGTCCCCGTCGTCCTCCGCGTCCGCCGGACTGCTCGGACGGGTGCGGCGATGGATTCGCCACCTGCAGTGGTACCACGCCGTGACGTTCGCCCTCATCGCGGGGGCGTTCTCGTCCCTGGTGAAGCTCACGGTACAGACCCTGGAGGTGGAGACCGCACTCGTCCTGGGAGGCCTCCTCGGGGCCTACGCCCTGTGGCGCCGGCGCTCCTCGGACGAGGACGACCGCTCCGCGTCGTCCCGGGGCGGCGGGGCCTCGGCGTCCTGGTCGTGACGAGCCCCTGTCCCGGTGCCGTCCTCGCGGACGGAGACGACGGAACGACGCCCGTCAGGGGAGCTGCCCCCAGATTCGCACAAAAGAAATCGGACGTCCGTAGTGACTCTGGCCGCGCCTCCCTAGATTGGGCATCGTTCTGCTGACGAGGCACCATCTCCGTTCCAATGCCCGACCTCTTCGACCAGTCTACCGACGAGAAGAAATACGTCGCGATCGCCGGAAACATCGGTGCCGGCAAGACCGCCCTCACCGACGTCATGGGCCAGTACTTCGACTGGACCACCGTCTACGAAAAGGTGGACGAAAACCCGTACCTGACGGACTTCTACAACGACATGCGGCGGTGGTCCTTCAATCTCCAGGTCTTTTTTCTGTCTCGCCGCTTCGAGCAGCTTCAGGAGATTGAGGAGATGGACGTGTCGGTGGTTCAGGACCGTTCCATCTACGAGGACGCAGAGATTTTTGCCCGCAATCTCTACGAGATGGGCCTCATGAGCGGCCGGGACTACAAGAACTACGTGAACCTCTTCTCGACCATGACGTCGCACCTGACCCCGCCCTCCCTGCTGGTGTACCTGCGGGCCTCGGTGCCGACGCTCGTCAATCACATCCAGGAGCGGGGCCGCGACTACGAGTCCACCATCCGCATCGACTACCTCGAGCGCCTGCAGGGGCACTACGAGGAGTGGATCGAGGACTACGACCGCGGCCCGAAGCTCATCATCGACATCGACGAGCGCGACTTCGTGAACGAGGAAGACGACCGGCGGGCGGTCCTGAACCAGATCGAGAGCCGCCTCTTCGGCCTGTTTCCCGACGAGTAGGCCACGGAGCGTAATACGAACGCCACCCCACAATGTCGCTATTCGAGAATGAGTCGTTCTCTCGAAGCGATGGAATCGTTCCGGAAACGCAAAACGTTGAACGTTAAAACGTTGAACGTTACAAGGTTACAGAAAATCACCTTCCGTATAAAGACGCCTCCCCGCTCTCCTTAGAGGGCGACATTCGGACCTGAAAATGGTATAACAACCCGCCCGGTCCGTCCGCCGTACGACGAGGGCCGGTACGGATTGCCCTCCCGACGACCAGTGCGCCTCTATGGATCGCCCCCTCGGGCTTGCCGCCCCCGTCTCGACGGCCGCGCCGAGCGCCCCCCTTCTCGCGGCGGCGCTCCTGCTTGCGGTGGTCGGCGCTGTGCGGCCGTCCGCCGCCTACGGGCAGGCGGACACGACCGGGGTGGCCCCGGACACAGCGGCGGTGGCCCCCGCCGATACCGTCCGGGCGGGGCCGGATTCGACCGCGGCCGCCCGCCCCGACACGGCAGCGGTGCCCGACGACCCGCGAACGTTCCGGCGCCCGGCCCACGGCCGCCCCCCGATCGACTCGCTCCCGGTGCTGACCCCCCTGGTGGGGGTCGAGCACATCGTGGACCGGCAGCCGGGCAGCTTTCTCTACGACCTCGGGGCCGTGGGGTGGCCCCACGGCTGGAGCCCGTCGGGGCTGGGGCCGCACCGGTCGCGCCTGTGGCTCGACGGGCATCCCTACAACAGCCCCCTCACGGGCCGGGCACGGTTCGACCTCCTTCCCCCCTCGTTCCTGAAGCGGCCGGGAATCGGGGTCGACCCCGGCGGGGCGGGCGTGGGCGTCCATGCCTCGTGGCGCGACTACGATTCGGTCCGCCCGATCACCGAGATTCGCTTCCGACGCGACAGCAACGGCCAGCAGGCCGTCGAGGTGGCGCACTCGCAGAAGCACCGGCTCTCCCTGTTCGGGGCCCCCGGCCTCTTCCAGGCGACGCTGGGCTACGGGGGGCGCGCGACCGACGGGGCCTACGTGGGCAGCGATCTGCGCCGCGAGCGCCGCATCTGGGGGCGGCTCCGCTACCAGCGCGACGAGTGGGCCGTGGAACTGAGCGACCTCTCCGCCCGGCACCGGATCGGGGCCCACAGCGGGGTCGTGCCGCCGACCGGAACGCCGTTCGCCTCCATCTACTTTCTTCCCCGCTGCGAGGCCTGCAGCCAAAGCACCGAGGCGCGGCGCCGTACCTTCCGGAACGACCTCACGGCCCGCGTCCGGGCCCCGCTCCTGCCGGGGCTCGACGCCCCGACGACCCTGTCGGCCACCTGGACGTCGAATACGTTCGACTTCGATCCCGCCTCGGCCGACACGACGTGGACGATCCGGATGAACGGGGGACACGGCCAAGTCCGGCAGTCCTTCGCCCTCGGGCCCCATGCCCTCAACGTGGAGGCGCGCGGGAGCCTCTGGGGCGTGGGGGACAGCAACGTGCTCCCGGCGGGCGCCACCCGGTGGTCGGTCCACGCCCTCGCCCGCGACTCCGTGCGGGTCGGCCGCACCGACCTCGTGGCGGATGTCGGGTGGCACGCCACCCCCGACCAGCAGTACCCCTCCGCCTCGCTCCGGCTCGAGCGGCCGCTCGGGTCCGTTCAGGGGTCCGCCTCGGTCACCGCCACCGGCCAGCGCCTCTCCTGGTTCGAGACGGACGGCTTTCCGGGCTTCGTAGACCCGCTTTCGCGCGTGTCGCCGGCCCTCTTCGGGCGAGTCCTGCGGGGCCGCGTCGGCCTCTCGACCCGCGTCGGGGCGCTCGATCTCGGGCTCGAGGCCTTCGCCCACCAGATCCGGGACGCCGTCGACCTCTACGCACCGCCGGCGGCCCCGGACCAGCGGGTTGCCTCGGCCGACTCGGTGGGGGCCCGCTCGACCGCGGCGCCCGTGCGGCGGGCCGGCGCCACGATGACGCTCGGCTGGCGGCGCGACGCCGACCGGGGGCTGTACCTGTCGGGGTCCGCCACGGCCCTCCGCACCCTGAGCGCCGGGGCCTCTCAACGCCAGACGCGCCTAGCCCGCACCCTGCCCACCGTGTACGGACGGGGCCGCATCGGGGCCCGCTTCGTGTTCTTCGTCGACCTGATCACCGACCTCTACGTCCAGGCACGGGGCTGGACCGGCATGAACAGCCGCTGGTTTCACCCGCCCACGGGGCGGCTCGTGGTCCCGCCCGCCACGACGCCCGTCCCGGCCCGGGGCACAGGGGTTCAGCCGGGCCCGAGCGGCACCGTCGACGTCCACGCCGAGATCAAGCTGCGCGGCGCCACCCTGTTCTTTACGTTCGAGAACGTGCAGTCGACCTTCGCCCCGACCGGCTCCGTGCAGCGGCAGGCCTCGCTGGTGCCCGGCACGTACGTCGTGCCCGTGTATCCGCTACCCGCCCGTCAATTTCGGTTCGGGGTGCACTGGCCGATTTTCGATTAGTGGGCGTGCACAACTGGATGGACGGATCTCGCAGACTCCGCAACGGGGTCGTCCCCTGGTTCTCCGTCGACGCGGGGGCCCGCCCGGAATCACCACGACTCGCCTCCGGGTACAACCTGCTCCGCCGCGGACTCGTCGGCGATGTCCTTCCCTTCGAGTTCAGCTGGCGCGGATATGCCCTCGGTTTTCCGTTCAATCAAGTCGGGCCTCGCGGAGAGCATGCACTACTACCTCCGGGGCCTCTACCGCGAGCTGTCGGCCAAGAACGTCTTCTTGTGGGCCCAGGCCATCGCCTTCAAGGTGCTCGTGACGATCGTCCCCATCGTGATTCTGGGCACCGGGGTCGTCGGCCGCATCCTGCAGGGCGAGGACGCCTTTACCGCCGTCGAGCGCTTCATCCGGGGCCTCCTTCCGCCCAGCCAGAGCAATGAGCTCGTCACGTTTCTCGAACAGGTGGAGGCCGCCAGCGGCACCATCGTCGGGGTCGGGGGGGTCGGCCTCTTCCTCTCGGCGATGTCCCTCTTCATCACGCTGCGGATTGCGGTCAGCAACGCCTTTCAGCAGAACTGGCACGAGGAGCGGTCGCTTCTCCGGGGCTACGTGTTCGACGTCCGCATGGTGCTGCAGGTCGGCTTTTTGTTTTTGCTGACCGTCGGCCTGTCGGCCGTGCTCCCCTCCTTTTTCAACAGCATCATTCTCAAGGACCTCGGCTCCGAGGTGCAGTGGCTGCGCTGGACCTGGAACAACGTGCTCTACACGACCGGCGTCCTGCTGCCGTTTCTCATCACGACGGCGATGTTTTTTCAGCTCTACTACCTCGTTCCCCAGCCTCACCCCCGCAAGCGAAGCGCCCTCTCCGGGGCCTTCATCGCGGGCCTGCTCTGGGAAGTCACCAAGCAGGCGTTCACCTACTACGCCACCTACGTCGGACAATTCGACCAGTACACGACCGGGGCGGAGGGCCTCAGTGCCCTCGGCAACGCGTTCGGGCTCATCATCGCGTTCGTGTTCTGGGTCTACTTCTCGAGCATCGTGCTTATGCTGGGGGCCGTCATCTCGTCGCTCCACGAGCACCGGCACGTGACCGCCGGCCACCTGCCCGGCGACGAGCCCCCGCCCGAGGCGCTGCCCGTCACAGAAGGCCCCCCAGCCGACCCGCCGCCGTCCCACGACCCGGCCGACCCCGCGGCGTCCGGCGACGCCGGCGTCCGAGACGGGACTGAAGACTCTGCAAAGCCCGATCCCTCGCCCTCGTCTTCGGCCTGACGGGCCGTGGGACGGGCCCGTTGATCCGAACGGACACCCGCTACGGTCGTACCTGCATTCTGATTCGTCGACCCCGCTCGTTTCGACGGCCACTTCGTGACCGCCACGCCCCCCGTTTCCTGCCGCATTCCGTCTGGGTGGTGGGGCCCTCTCCTCGCGCTTCTGGCGCTTGGGCTCGCCCTCGAGCCGTCGTCGGTGCGGGCGCAGGCCCCCCTCCAACTCGTCGACGACCGCACGTCGGTCCGCGAGATCTCCTTCCGCTTCGTAGACGGACAGACGTTTGTGCCGGGGCGCCTGAAGGCCCAGATCGCCACGACGGCGCCCGGCTTCTTCGCGCGCCTGCAGAACCGGTTCGCCTTCCTCCCCGGCCTCCAGCGCCGTCCGTTTCGCTTCGACCCGGTCACGCTCCAGAAGGACGTGGTGCGCCTGCGCCGCTTCTACCAGCAAAACGGCTTTCCGTCGCCGCGCATCGACTACCCGGCCTCCCAGCTCGACACCACGTCCAACACGATCCACGTCATCTTTACCGTGCAGGAGGGCACGCCCCTCACGATTCGGGACCTTTCGTTCCTGGCGGCCGACGGCGAGCAGCCGGTGACGTCGCTCCTCGACGAGTCTCTTCGGAAGGAATGGGCCGCCTTCCGCGACCGCGCCACGGTCCAGCCGGGCGAGCGCTACACCGAGTTCAAGCAGACGCAGATCGAGGACGACATTCAAACGTGGCTGCGCAACCGAGGCCACGCCTTCGCGCAGGCGGACTCGGAGGCCCGGATCGACACGGCCGCCACCGCGGCGGCGCTGCGCTTCCGGATCGACCCCGGGCCCCTCGCCCGCGTCTCCGAGATTGTCGTCGAGGGCAACCAGACGGTGAGCGACCGCGTCGTACTCCGCGAGCTGCCCTTCCGGGTCGGCGACCGGTTCTCGGCGGCGGACGTGTCCGCCGGCCAGCAGCAGCTTTTCGACCTCAACCTCTTCCGCGTGGCCCTGGCCGACGTGCCGGAGCAGCCCCGCGACAGCACCGTGACGGTGCGCTACCGGGTGCGCGAGACGAACCTGCGCTCCTACTCGGGCCAGGTGGGCTACGGCACCCAGCCGGGCGTAACGCTGGAGGGCAGCTGGCGCCACAGAAACTTCCGGGGCGGCGCCCGCACCCTCATCGTGAGCCTGATCGCAGACACCGGATACCCGGAGAACCCCCCGGACTTCATTCCGTCGTTTCTCTCCAGCTCCGCCACGCGGGAGCCCAGTCGCCTCTTCGAGGCGTCGGCCATCCTGCGCGAGCCGTACGTCTTCAGCGAGCGCCTCTCGGCGTCGCTGGAGCCGTTCGTGCGGGAACGCCTCAACCCCAACCTGGGAGCGGACCCGACTCGGTTCCTCGAGCTCAACGAGCGACAGTTCGGGCTCAACACGCAGCTCATCTACGACTTTCTGCCGTTCCGCTCGCTCTCGCTCCAGCACTCCCTGGCCCGCATTCAGCAGTTCCGGGCCCCGACGGAGACCGACACCCTCGATGTGGGCGACGACTCCTTCGACAAAAGCGTCTTTTCCCTGAGCGGGACGTTCGGCGAGGCCGACGATTTCCTCAACCCCACCCGGGGATACATCTTCCGCCCGTCCCTGGAAGTGGGCGGGGTTCCGTTCGACTCCGGGGTCGACTTCGTGCGACTCAGCGGCGGCCTGAGCGGCTACCTGCCCGTCTCGTCCCGGGTCGAACTGGCCGGGCGGGTCTTCGGCGGCATCCTCTGGCCCCTGGAGGAAAGTCGGGCGAACCTCACCCTCCCCCCCTCGCCCTCCGATTCGCTGAAACGCGAGAACGGAAAGTTCCAGGACCGCTTCTCGGAGTATCTGTTCTACGGAGGGGGCGGGAGTGACGTGCGGGGCTGGCGGTCGCAGCTGGCGGGGGGGAAGGTGCTTCGGGAGTCGGACATCGCCCGGGCCGGCTTCGTGTACCGCCCAATTGGGGCCCGCCTCAAGCTGGGCGCCAACCTGGAGGCCCGCCTGCCCTTTCCCGGCCTCGGGACGAGCTGGCGGACGGCCCTCTTCGTCGACGCGGCGTACCTGGATTCGGGGACGCTGGACCTCGTTCCGCCGCCGGACGTGTCGGGCACCGTTCCCTACCCCGACGGCCAACCCACCAGCCCCGACGACCGATCCATCAGCACCGATCCGTCCCAGTTGCTCGTGGGCACCGGCGGCGGCGTGCGCTACCAGACGCCGTTCGGGTTCGTGCGCCTCGACCTCGCGTACAAGCTCACCCCCGACCGGCTCGACCTCCGGCGCCCGAACGCAGTCGGCGAGAACGCGGACGGCGAGGAGGCGGAGTCGGACTCCCAGAACCCCATCGACGCGGCGCCCACCCGGCCCATTCGCCGGTTCCGACTGCACTTCGGCATCGGCCGGTCGTTCTGACCCTCCTCGCCTGCTCTCCCCGGCTACTTCTCCGCTCGTGCCCGACGCCCCCGACGCCCATTCCGACGCGCCGACGCCCTCCGAGGAGGGCCCCCCGCGCCTCCGGCGCTGGGTCCGCCGCGCGGCCTGGACCGCCGGCCTCGCCGCCGGGGCGGTCCTGCTCCTCGTCGGGGCGCTGCTGCTCGGGCTCCAGACCGAGGCCGGCGCGACCGCGGCGGCCCGGTGGCTGGCCTCGACCGCCAACCCGCTGCCCGGCACGGAGCTGACCGTCGAGCGGGCGTCCGGCAGCTGGGTCCGCTCCCTCCGCCTGACGGGCGTTACCCTCACCCGGCGCGACGCCGGCCGGGAGGCCCCCGCGCGGATGGCTCGCGTCGACACGCTCAGCGTGCGCTACCGGCTGTGGCCGCTCCTCCGGGGGCGCCTGCACGTGACGGCCGTCGCCGCGGACGGCCCGTCGGTGACGATGCGGCAGGCCGCCGACTTGACCTGGGACTGGGCCCGCGTGCTGCCGGAGACGGCCGAGGCGCCGGACACCAGCGCGGCCATGCCCATCCAGGTCGATCGAGCGCGGATCGAGGAGGGCGCCTTCACGGCGGCGTTTTACGCCGGGGGGCGCGACTCGACGGCCCGCGTCCGCGACCTCCACCTGCTCGCCCACGACCTGCGATCCGACTCGGCGGTCACCGGGCGGCTCGACACGCTCGGCCTCCGTGCCCGCGTGCCGGGCGACAGCGCCGACCTGCGGCTCGGCGCCCGCGGCGCCCTCTCGGCGACCGCCCTGAGGCTCGACACCCTTCGCCTCGCCTCGCCCCGGAGCCAGGTCCACGGCCACGGCACGGTGCGTCTTCCCGACGAAACGGGCGCCCCGATCGACGACGTGGCGCTCCGCCTGCAGGCCGCGCCCTTTGCCCTGCGGGACCTGACCCCGTTCGCCCCGACCCTGTCCGTCGACCCTACCGAGACGATCCGGCTCGACCTTCGGGTGCAGGGCTCCGGGCGGCGCCTCATCGCCACGGCCGACGGGCAATTCAGCGGGGGCGGCACCCTCACGGGCCGGGCCGAGGCCACGCCCACCACCACGACGACGCCCGAGGGCCCGCCGCTTCGGTACCGCCTCGACGCCCAGGTCCGCAACCTGACGACGAGCCTCCTCGGCCCCCGCGACTCCACCCAGAATCGCCTCTCCGCGACGACAACCGTGGACCTGACCGGCCCGGCCCTCTCCGCGCTTGACGGCACCGCCGACCTCCGCCTCACCGACACGCGCTGGGCCGGCCTTCAAACGCCGAACCTTCGCTTCACCTCCACCCTCCGCGACGGCGCCGCCGACCTCGAGCTGCAAGGCCCCCTCAACACGGCGCAGGTGCGGGTCACGGGACGGGCCCGCCCGCTCGACGAGGCCCCCGACGCCACCCTCACCGCACGCGTCCGGGACCTCGACGTGGCGGCCTTCGCGCCCGACGCCGGGATCGAGAGCGCCCTCTCGGCCACCAGCGAGCTCCGGCTCCGTGGCCTCGGGACGGACGCCCAGACGATCGACGTCGACCTCGCGCTCGCTCCCTCCCGGGTGGGCACCCAGCAAATCGACGGCGGACGGGCGTCGCTGTCCCTTCGCTCCGAGCGTGCCCGGCTCGACGGTCGGCTGTCGCTGCCCGCGGGCACGGTGACGGCGTCCGGCACCGCCACTCTGGACGACCGCGAGCAGTTCACTCTGGACCGCGTCCGGCTCGACAATTTCAATCCGGCCGCTATGGTCGGGGACACGACGGCGAGCCGCGTGACGGGAACCCTCCGCGCCGAAGGACGGGGCTATACGCCCGAGACCATGCGCCTCGACGCGTCGCTCGACCTGCGCGACTCCTACTACGGGCCCTACCGGCTCACTGCACTGACCACAGAAGCGACCCTTACGGACGCCCGCCTCACGACGACGACCGACGCCACCCTCAACGGGAGCACGTGGGCCCTCGCCCTGAACGGACGGCCCTTTGCCTCCACTCCTACCTTCGAGCTTGCCCGCGGCCGCTTCACGAACGTCGACCTCGGCCCCTTTCTGCAGGACACGACCCAGTCGAGCACCCTCGACGGCACGCTCCGGGGCCGCGTGCGGGGCCTCACTCCCGCCACCATGACCGTCGACGCCGGCCTGTCTCTCGACGCCTCCCGCGTCAACCGGCAGCGCATCGACGCGGCCTCGGGGACCCTCCGCCTCGAGGACGCGACCCTCGACACCGAATTCACCCTCGACACGCCGCAGGGGGGGACGCGCCTCGCGGCCACAGCCCGCCCCTTCGCCGACACGCCGACCTTTCGGGTCACCGACGGGTCGTTCGACGACCTGAACGTGGGGGCCCTCGCCGGACTGGAGGGACTTACGACGACCCTCTCCGGCGCGCTCACCGCGGAGGGGCGCGGCGCGAGCGCCGACGCCCTCGTCCTCGACGCCGGGCTCTCGTTTACTGCGTCCCGGATCAACGACGCGACGCTCACGAAGGGCCGGCTCTCTCTCAGCACCGACCAGGGACGGGCCCGGACCGACGGCCAGTTTGCGGTGGCCGGGGGGCAGGTGTCGCTAAGCGGCACGGTCGACAGCCTCGACGCCGCGCCCGCGTACACCCTCCAGACGACCGTCGGGGGCCTCGACGCCGGGGCCCTGGCGGGGCTCGACTCCCTGACCGCCCGCGTCGACACCCTGGCCTGGACCCTCGACGGGCGCGGCCTCGCGCCCGACGCACTCACGGCAGCGACTGTCCTCTCCGCCTCGGGCGTCCAGGTCGGTCCGTTCGCGCTGGAGGACGCGCGGCTGGAGGGGCAGTACCAGCACGGCCGGCTCGCCCTCGACACGATGGTCGTCCGCTCCAACGCCGCCGTGGCCGAGGGCCGGGGCACCCTCGCCGTTACCGACACGGCGGCCCGCTCCGACCTGTCCCTCCGCGCCGAGGTGACGGATCCGGCCCCGCTCCGCGACCTCGTGGGGGCCGAAACCCTCCGCCTCCGGGAGGGCGTCGTGGAGGCCCGCATCTACGGCTCGTCGCTCGCCACGCAGCGGTTCGACGGCGAGGCCCGGCTGACGAACCTCCTCTACGACGACGTGCGACTGGCGGAGGCGGAGGTGAACTTTAACGGGCAGCGGGGGCGGGAGCAGCTCTTCCGGCGGCTGGAGGTGGACGGGACGCTGGGCTACCTGTCCCTTCCCGCCGCGTCGGCCGAGCGCACCCGCGTCGACGCCGTCTACGACGGCACGGCCACGACGGTCTCGGCCAACGTGCGCCTCGACCCTACCCACAGCGCGGCCCTCGGCGCCCGGGTGCGCACCGACACGGCGCAGACCGAGGTCACGCTCGGCCAGCTCAACCTCCGGCTCGACGGCGACCGGTGGTCGCTCCAGCAGGAGGCCACCCTTACCGCCGGCTCCGACTACCGCGTGCGGGGCCTGCTTCTCCAGAGCGGCCCCCAGCAGATCGCGGTCGACGGCATCGTCGACCCGCAGGGCTCCCAGAACCTCGTCGCCACGGTCGAGGAGGTACGGCTGGGGGCCGTCTCGTCGCTCGGCGGGCTCTCGGGGCTGGGCGGCACCGCCTCGGGCGCGCTCACCCTCACCGGCCCCGCCGCGGCGCCCCGGCTCGACGGCCGACTGTCGATGGCCCTCCGCTCGCAGGAGCGGGCAGTGGGCACACTCCGGCTCGATGCCTCCTACGAGGACCTCGCGCTCGGCCTCGACGCCACCCTCACGCACACGGAGGGCGGCACCCTTACGGCCGAGGGGACGGTGCCCACGGACCTGCGCCTGCAGGCCCCCTCCCCCGTCGACGTCGGCGCTCGCCCCGTGCGCCTGGACCTGTCCACCGAGCGCTTTCCGCTGGACTGGGTCGACCCCTTCCTCGACCCCGCCACGATCCGGGATGTGCGCGGCGTCCTCGCCGCCGACGTGTCGGTCGGCGGGACGCTCGACGACCCCGACCTCGACGGCACGGCGTCGCTGACCGACGGCGGCGCCACGCTTCCGTCCCTCGAAACCCGCTACCGGGGCGCCACGGCGTCGCTCCGCTTCGCGGAAGATCAGGTCACCCTCAAAGAGGCCGCCCTCCGCTCCTCGAACGACGGCCGCCTCGAGGCAGAGGGCGTCATCAACTTCCCGCAGCTGACGGTGGGGGAGTACGACCTCTCGCTCCAGGCGTCCGACTTCATCGCGATCGACACGCGGGCCTACCGCCGGGCCGTCATCGACGGGGCCATGACTCTGCGCGGCACGACCGTACGGCCCGTCCTCACCGGCACCGTGCAGGTGCAAAGCGGCGAGGTCTACTACAACGAAGCCCTCGCCGAGGGCGCGGCGTCCGCCACGGCCGTGCCCCTTACGGAGGCGGACCAGCTCACCCTCGAGAACCGCTTCGGCCTGCGCCTCTCGGCCGCCGACACGACGACCTTCGACGCCTACGAGGCGATGGAGATGGACCTGTCGGTCCGCATCCGGCGCGACACCTGGCTCCGGTCGGAGAGCACCCCGGAGATGAACATCCAGTTCACCGGCGAGCTCGACCTCTCGAAGGCCGCCGACGAAGAGCCGCGGGTGTTCGGCTCCATTCAGGTCCTGACCCAGCGCAGCACGCTCCGGCAGTTCGGCCAGGAGTTTCAGATCACCGAGGGCAGCCTCACCTTCAACGGAGACCCGTACACGCCCTACCTCAATCTTGCGGCGGTCTACGAGAAGCGCGCACGGGAGGCGCAGGGCACCGAGGTACGCATTACGCTGCGCCTGGAGGGACGGCCAGAGGACCTCTCCCCGACGCTGTCGTCGGACCCGCCGATGAATACGCGCAACATCTTGTCCTACCTGGCGACGGGCCGGCCGGCCGACCAGCTGCTGAGCGGCGGGGGGGGGAACGGCAGTCTCGCCGAGCAGGTGGCCCTGGGCCAGGCCTCGAACTTCGTCGAAAACCTCGCCGCCAGCGAACTCGGGCTCGACGTGGTGCGCGTGCAGCTCCGCACGTCCGGAGCGTCGTACCTGACGGTGGGTCGGTACTTTACCCCCCGGTTCTTCGTCTCGATCGAGCAGCCGGTCGCAACCTCGAACCTGGGGGAACTGCAGACGGAGCAGTACCTGCCGGACCTCACGCTCGAGTACCAGCTCCTCGCCCCCCTGCTGCTGCGGGCCCGCAACGGCCAGCAGTCCTTTCAGCTCAACCTGCTGTTCGAGTACGCCTACTAGCAGGCCGGGCTGGCAGGCGGTCGGTGGCCGCGCGCCTGAACCCAGCCTGCCCTGAGGAGTTGCAGTCCCGTCGGGCGGTGCATAGGGCCGCGCCTCCCCTCGGTCGCGATCGGCTTCTCGCAGCTGGATCCGGTTCGCCCATGTCGTCCCCGTCCCGTTCGCCGTCGTCGCCCCCCGACTCGCCGTCGGAGCCGGACGCCGGTGCGTCGTCCCCGCCGGGCTCGGCCCGCAGCATCGCCCAGTCGGCCTTCGAGCGCATTACGGCGTTCGAGACGGTGCTCATCGCCGGGGGCGTCGTCCTGTTTCTGGCCATGCTCTACCTGATGCAGGTGCCGCCCCGAGAGGCGAGCTTCCTCAGCCCGCCCCTCGTCGGCCTCGCCGGAGCCCTCCTGCTCTGGCCCCTCCGGCGGCAGAAGGCCGCCCGGTCCCTCATGCTCTCCGGCGGCGTCCTACTACTGCTGTGGACGATGACCAAGCTGAGCCGCATCCTCATCCCGTTTGCCGGGGTCTATCTGCTCGCGTACCTGATCAACCCCGTGGTGCGGGGCCTAAAGGCGCGGTTCCGAATGCCCCGATGGGCCTCATCGCTCTTCATTACGGGCCTCGTCGTGGGGACCTTCGCCCTCCTCGTCCTGATTCTCGCCCCCAGCGTCGCCGACCAGCTCGAGGTGCTGTCGGACCGGCTGGTGAAGGGGGTGGGGGGGCTGCGCTCGTGGCTGGCATCGTCGGCCATTCTCGATACACTCGCGAACACCGGCCTCATCGACAAGCAGGAGGCCCTCCAGCAGATCCAGGCCCTCGTGCAGCGGCAGGCGCGCCGCCTGCCGGAGGCCGTGGAGGGGGTGGCCTCGTCCCTCGGCTCAGTGCTGGGCGTGCTGACCCTCGTGGCGCTGGTGCCCGTCCTCCTGTTCTACACCCTTCGCGACTACCCGGACATTCAGGAGAGCCTCACCGAGCTGTTTCCGACGGCCGGGGGGCGACGCGACTACCTCGTGCAGGCCGGCGGCATCGTCGGGCAGTACCTGCGCGGCCAGCTCATGATCAGCTCCATCGCCGCGTTCAACGTCTCCCTGTTGCTGTTCCTGTTCGACGTGCCGTTCTGGCTGCTCATCGGGCTGCTGGGCGGGCTCCTCAACTTTATCCCGCAGCTGGGGGCCATCGTCACGATGATCGTCGGGGGCTTCGTCGCGTTCGTGCTGGGCGGCTGGGTGAAGGCGGCCGTGGTGGTGGCCGTGCTGGTCGGGCAGAGCTTCCTCGAGCAGAGCGTGCTGACGCCCAACATCCTCAGCTACCAGGTGGGCCTTCACCCGCTCCTCGTGCTGTTTTCGCTGCTGACCTTCGGGTTCTTTCTCGGCATCTTCGGCCTGCTCATCGCCGTGCCCCTCACGGCCATCCTCGTGACCGCCTACCGGGCCTACCGAGAGGAGTTGACGTTCGAACTGGCGGAGTACAGTGGCGAGTCGGCCCCGAACGGAAACGCAACCGCCCCGTAATCACTCTCCACAACCGGTCCGAAGGCGACCTCATCCGCCGTTCGGGCCGCCGTTCCAGTTGGGGCTCGTCGCCCTGCTTTGTAGGTTGCACCGCTCAGTTGCCCATTTTCCCGCACCATGAGCGCCGCCGCCGTGACGCCCACCTTCCGGTCTTCCCGCACCTTCGACCCCAGCTACTCGCTCCTCGGACGGGCCTTTCGGGCCTGGACCGGCGACCGGCTTCGGGGCGAGGCACTCTTCGTCGTGGCGCTGACGGGCCTGGCACTGGTCCTTCTCATGAGCCACTACCTGGGGTGGGCGCTCCTGAAACCGGTGCTCACGGAGAACCCCGACTGGCAGATGCTCTTCTGGGCCGGGCAGCTGGCGTCGGCGGGCGTTTGGGCCGGGCTCGGGCTCGTCGGCCTCCGCCCCGCCGTCACGGTCGCCTGCCCCCCGTCGGGCCTCGAGCTCGAGCAGGGCGGCCGTCGCCGCACGGTGTCCCACGACGCCCTCGAGGCGGTCGACACGATTTCGGCCTCCACGTACCACCGGCACTACCGCCGCTACGCGGCCACGGCGGTGTTCGTCGGGGTCCTGCACGACGAGATGCTGCTGCTCCGCACCGAGCGCGGCCCCGTCGTCGTGGGCCTCGGGGACGCCGAGGCGCAGGCGGCGCTCCGATCCCACGTCGAGCCCGCCGAGGCCGGCGCCTCCGCCCCCGTGCCGCAGCCGTAGCGGCCCGGCCGACGTCCGCCGGCGAATTTGGGGTCACACCAGTCGCGACCGCTTGTTGAGATACGCCATCAGGGCCGTGTCGTAGGACTCGTTGGTGTCCAGCTCCGCAAAGTCGATGTCGTGCTCCAGGCAGCTGCGGCGGAAGTGGTCGACGAAGTGCTCGACCGC
Source organism: Salinivenus sp. (assembly GCA_036625705.1). GTDB lineage: Bacteria > Bacteroidota > Rhodothermia > Rhodothermales > Salinibacteraceae > Salinibacter. Next base: position 794 of record JAZKTD010000029.1, on the reverse strand, counting down.
CTCCTCGTAGTGCTCGCGCAGCTGGCCGGGCTGGAGGGTCACCTCCTCGCCGGTCTCCACGTCGCGAAAGAGCGTAGGCCGGTCGGGGAAGTCGAAGCGGCGCTCGGTCTGTCCCTCCAGGACGTGGAAGACGATGACCTCGTGCCCGCGGTGCCGGAGGTGGCGCAGTGCCTTCAGCAGGTCGTCGTGGGCGGCGATGTTCTCGAACAGGTCCGTGATGACGACCACGAGCGACCGGCGGCCGATGCGCTCGGCCACCTCGTCGAGGGCCGCGGCGGCGCTGGTGCGGGTGCCCGTCGCGTCCCGGTCCTGCATCTGCTCCAGCGTGGCGAGGAGCTGGCGCAGGTAGCCCGGCGTCGCCTTCGGGGGGCGGAGCGTGTGGACCGACTCGTCGAACCCGATGAGGCCGGTGGCGTCGCGCTGCTTGAGCATGAGGTTGTGCAGCCCCGCGGCGAGGTAGGCCCCGTACTCGAACTTCGAGAGATCGGCCTCGCCCCGGTACCGCATCGAGGGGGAGGTGTCGAGCAGGACGTAGTGCCGCAGGTTGGTCTCCTCCTCGTACTGCTTGATGTAGTAGCGATCCGTCTTGGCGTAGACCTTCCAGTCGACGTGGCGGAGCTCGTCGCCGGGGTTGTAGGGGCGATGCTCGGCAAACTCGACCGAGAAGCCGTGGTAGGGACTCCGGTGCAGGCCGGTGATGAAGCCCTCGACGATGAGACGGGCCCGCAGCTCCATGGTGGCCAGCTGCGAGATGGCGACGGGGTCGAGGTAGCGGAGGGCGGTGTCTGCGTCGG
>JAZKTD010000348.1:0-3453 GCA_036625705.1 Salinivenus sp. | reverse complement strand
TCCCAGGAGGGGGAGGCGGGCGGGAGGGACGTGGGGCATCGGCGGGCACGAATTGGGAGGGGCCGCGGAGAGATCGGCGCTACCGGAGCGCCTCCTCCAGCACCGTGGCGGCGTCGGTCTTGGCGTCTCGGTACTTGACGATCATCGGGGCGTAGAGCGAAAGCCCGTGCTCGTTCCCGAAGTCGGAGTCGACCGACCGGCTGCCCGGCACCACGACGGCGCCCTCGGGCACCTCGAGCGGGGCGTCGTCCGCGGCGGTATGCACCGTCTCTTCGACCAGGTCGTAGAGGCGCGTCGAGGAGGTGAGGTTGACCCCCGCCGCCAGCACGGCGCCCTCCCGCACGATGCAGCCCTCGTAGATGCCGGCGCCGCCGCCCACGAACACGTCGTCCTCGACGATGACGGGCGCGGCATGGACCGGTTCCAGGACGCCCCCGACCTGCGCGGAGGCCGAGAGGTGCACGCGCTTGCCGATCTGGGCACAGCTGCCCACCAGGGCGTGCGAGTCGATCATCGTGTCCTCGTCGACGTAGGCGCCGACGTTCACGTACATCGGCGGCATGCAGACGACGCCCGGCGCCACGTGGCTGCCCGTCCGGATCGAGGAGCCGCCCGGCACGAGGCGCACGTTGTCGGCCTTGCGGAGCGGCTTGACGGGAAAGGTGTTCTTGTCGTAGAACGGAAAGCGCTCGCTCGAGTAGTCGACCATCCGCCCGATGCGGAAGCCCAGGAGGATCCCCTTCTTCACCCAGGCGTGGGTCGTCCAGGAGCCGTCGCCGTTCGGGGAGGCGGAACGGATCTCGCCGGCGTTGAGCCGCTGGACGAGGTCGGCCACGGCGTCGCCGGCGGCCCCCCGGTTGACCGCGTCCCCCTCGGCGGCGAGGTCTTCGATGCGTTGTTGAAGCTCGGTCATGCGAGAAGAACGGTTTTTACGGAAAACGAAGGGCGAGGAGGCAGTCGTCGTGCCGCCCTGAAGCTGCGAACGATCCGGCGAAGTGTAAAGGCGGCCGGGGCGGCGCACCGACAATTCACCAAACCGGATGGTGCGCACGCGGGGTTCGATCGCGGGCGGGAAATTAGCGGAAAAACCCCGCCGTGCGGCCCGAGGCGGACGCGCTCGTCTTGCGACCGGGATCGATCGGTCCTATCCTGCAGTTCGTTCGGTAGTGTTCTCGCTCACGTCGCCCCAGTGGTCATGAAGCGCATTCTCATCGTTGCCGCCGTCGTTCTGAGCGTCGGGCTCTCGTCCTGCCAGTGTGCCGACAAGCCGGACGTTGGGCCCGTAGAGGGGGAGGACCAGCAGTCCCGTCTCGTAGAGCCGCCCGTCGATGAGGCGCGGCCCGTGTAGCCCGGCCGCGCGCCTCGCTGCTCGAACCCTACGTCGCCGCGACACATATTATGCACATGTGTCGCAACCGCCGAGACGATTCCGCTGCTCGTCGCCATGCCCATCCCGGACGAGAAGATCGAGGAGGTTCGTGCCGCGGCCGACATCGTGGACGTGGCGAACGACTACGTGCAGCTGAAACGAAGCGGGTCCCGCTTCATGGGCCTGTGCCCGTTCCACAGCGAGGACACGCCCTCCTTCAGCGTCGACCCGGAGAAAAATCTCTACTACTGCTTCGGCTGTCAGAATGGGGGGGACGTCTTCAAGTTCGTCCAGGAGATCGAGGGCGTCGGCTTCCTGGAGGGGGTGCGCATGCTGGCCGAGCGCTACGGCATTCCGCTTCCCGAGGAGGACACCGATCCGGAGGCGGCCAACGAGCGGGAGGCCATCCTGCACGCTCTCCGCTTTGCGGCCCGTTTTTTCTACCGACAGCTCACGCAGACGGACCGCGGTCGCCCGGCGCTCGACTACCTCCGCGAGCGGGGCTACACGCCCGCCACGATCAAAGAGTTTGGGCTCGGCTACGCACCGGACGAGTGGGACGCGCTCCTCACCGCCGCCGAGGACGAGCAGATCGACGTCGAGACGCTCGAGAAGGCCGGCCTCGTCATCGAGCGCAACGACGGCAGCGGGTACTACGACCGCTACCGGGGGCGCATCATTTTTCCCATCTTCTCGCACATCGGCAAGGTACTGGCCTTTGCCGGCCGAATTCTGGACCCCGACGGGGAGCGGGACCAGCCCAAGTACATCAACTCGCCGGAGACGGAGGTCTACCACAAGAAGGACGTCCTCTACGGCCTGCACCAGGCCAAGCGCCCCGTCCGCCAGACCGACGAGGTGCTGCTGGTGGAGGGCTACACCGACGTCATCAGCCTGTCTCAGGCCGGCGTCGAGAACGTCGTCGCCTCCAGCGGCACGGCCCTTACCGAGGGGCAGGTCCAGACCCTTCACCGCTACGCCAAGCGGGTGCTCCTGCTCTACGACGCCGACGAGGCCGGCGGCCGGGCCACCATGCGCGGCATGGACCGCGTGCTGGAGCAGGGCATGGGCGCCTACGCCGTGGAGCTGCCCGAGGGCGACGACCCGGACGACTTCGTGCAGGCCCACGGCGGGGAGGCCTTTGCCGAGTACATTGAGGAGCACCGGCAGGACCTTCCGTCGTTTGCCTATCAGCGGGCCCGGCGTGCCGGGGAGCTGGAGACGCCGGAGGACCGGGTCGAGACGCAGCGCACCATCATCACGTCGGTCGCCCGCATCCCGGACCCGAACCTGCGGCGCGAGTACGTGACCCGCACCAGCGAGGTCGTCGGGGTGCCCGACGCCGACCTCTTTCGCATGCTGGAGGAGGAGCGCGAGCGGCTCGAGAAGCAGGCCCGCCGTCGTCGGGAGCGCGAGTCGCGTCGACAGGAGCGGGCGGCCCCTTCGCGGTCGGAGGCGCCTCGGTCCGCGAAGCAGAGCCCCGCCGAGGGGACCCCGGCGTCCGCCTCGGGGGGCAACCGGCCCCAGCCTCCGCCGCCCGAGGGGCCGGGGACGGACGCCGAGCCCTCGGCTGCGCCGGCGAGTCCGCTCCCCGAAGAGCGGGTGCTCCTCCGCCTCATGCTCGAGCAGGGCACGCGCATGATCGAGCACGTGCTCGGCCACATGGCCCTCGACGAGTTCACCGACGGCGCGCCGCGGGCCCTCGTGCAGACGCTCGTGGAGATGTACCAGAACGACGACGTGCGGCCGCAGGCCATCCTCGACGGCGAGCACGGCGACCGGCTGCAGCGCCTGGCCGCCTCGGCCATGATGGAGGAGCACGAGGCCTCGACGAACTGGGCGGAGCGGGAGGACATTCCGGTGCCCGAGCTCAACGACCGCCCCTACGAGGCCGCCGAGAGCGCGATGAAGCTGCTGAAGATGGACCGCGTCAACGGCGCGATCGAGCAGATCCGCGAGCGGGCCTACGAGGCCACCCAGGACGGCGACGAGGAGCGCATGCAGCGGCTGCAGCAGAAGATGATGTCGCTCCAGGAGCTGCGCAAGCAGATCGAGCGCGGGGCCTTCCTGGAGGACTGAGTGTG
>JAZKTD010000347.1:0-3465 GCA_036625705.1 Salinivenus sp. | reverse complement strand
GGCCGTCGACGAGGAGCACGAGCTCGACTACCACCACCTCGAGTAGGGCTGGTCAGCTCGGAACGGTATCCTCCGCGAGGGCGGCGGCCCGGGCGTCGGGGGCGTCGGCGGGGTCGACGTCGGTGAGCAGCTCCCAGTCGGCACTCGTGACGATCGCCTCCAGGTGCTCGACCCGCCGCCGCAGGCGCTCGGGGTCCTCGCCCGGATCGGCCGATTCCGACCCCGTGGTCGCGGGACGGGCCCCGTGGCGGCGGAGAAACGCGGCGCGGGTGCGGGCCCGCCAGTCGGCACGTCCCGGCACGCCGAAGACGGCGACGGCATGGGCGCCGAGCTTCACGCCCCACCCCAGGATCGGCCACACGGCCCAGAACACGTCGGGCGACGTGAACAGATTGATCCCGACGAGAAGAGCGTTCACACCGACGTACATCGCCGCGTGGGCGTAGAACGCCTCGAGGCGGCGCACGTGGCGCTCGGCGCGCTCCTCAATCGATTGGGGGTCGTCGTTGGCGAAGAGGGAACGATCGAAGTTCGTGGGGAAGCACATGAGACGTCGAGGGTCGTTGAGGGTACAGGCACTTCAGGGCCGGGGCGTCCCCGCTCGCGGTCGGGGGGGCACGCCCGGGTCACGCCGCCGACGCGTCGGGCCGGCTGTCGTCCGCGCTCGGCACCTCCTCGGCCCGGTTCCCGGTCAGGGCGACACCGGCAAAGTCGAGGCCGTGGGTGACGAGCGTCTCGGCGTCGAGGCCGTAGCGTTGCTCCAGCCCGGGCCCCTTGTTCGCCGCGAGCTGGATGAGGCCGTGGGTGTGGCCCCAGAGCGTGAGGGCCGTGCGGGTCGGGTCGAGGGTGGACCGGATGGACCCGTCGTCGATGCCCCGCTGAATCGCGTCGATCATCGCCTCCATCACGCGGTCCGCCTCGGCGAGGCACTGGCGCTCCCGCTCGGTCGCGTCGTCGGGGGCGGCGGGGCGCGCCTCAAACTGCGCCACGAGGTCGAAGTGGGTCGGGGCCTCGCAGGCAAACGCGACGTACGCCTCCCCGATGGCCCGAATTTGCCGGAGCCCCGTCTCGTGCGCGGCGGCCGCCGCCTCGAATCGCTCACGGAGTGCCTGGAGGCCCCGGTGCGTCACCCCGAGCACAATGTCGTCCATGTCCTCGAAGTAGACGTAGAGCAGGCTTCGGCTTAGCCGGGCCTCGTCGGCGATGTCGGCCATCGTCATGTCGTCCCGTCCCTTCTCTTGGAGGACGGTTTCGGCGGCGTCGACGATCGTGCGGCGACGGTGCTCTTTCTCTTCCTGCTGACGTTCTTCGGTAGACATCGGCAACTGGGGCGAATGCGTCGGAATGCAACGAAGAGGCAGACACGGTGTCAGTCGTTCTACGGCCATCGCGGACGGCGGCCCCGCCCCCTCTGGAGGGACCTGAACTCAGGCAAGCCCCTCGTCAGGAGGGTGGGCGCCAGGGGGCGTCGGCCACGACCCCGACGAGCGTCGCGACGCATGCGATGGCGTTGCCGTACCACGGAGGGGTGGCGGGCGTGCCGTTCATCACGGCGAGGGTGGCGAGGAGGGTCGGGACGTAGAAGATCAGGAACAGCGCGGGAATCAGGAGGCGGCCCCAGCGCTCCCCGCGCCGCATCGGCACGGCGACCAGGACCAGGGTGGCCACGCCGATCCCCATCCAGCCGGCCCCGGCGACCTTCATCAGGGCGTCGAGCAGGGTCTGGAGCGCGGGCTCCACCTCCGCCCACTGGCGTCCCAGCGCGGCGGCGTGGTAGGGCATGAAGGACCCGCGGAACAGGTACGTCGCCCCGAGGCCGACGCTGACGAGCGAATTGACGAGGTAACACGCAGCGGCAACGTTTCGGCGGAGAGACATATCGGCGAAATCAGTATGGGGAGCGGGAGCGAAGGGAAGAGCGCGGGCTAAGACCTTTCGACGGGATCGGCGGCGATCTCCGTGCCCGGATCCGCGTCTTCGATCGGGTCGGCAGCGGCCTCTTCGATGCCGGCGGCCGCCATGCGGTCGAGCGTGCGCTCCAGGTGCTGGGTATCGAGCCTGGCGTGCAGTTCCATGAGGCGGCCCCACTCGAGGCGAAGCAGGTGAACGCCGTCATTCTCGTAGTCGACGCCGTCGGCCGCTACGCCCCGGTCGGCCCAGAACAGAGCGAGGCGCGTATTCCACGGCGGGCCGGTGGCCATACCGATCCGTGAGAAAGTACGTAAAACATTTTCTTCCGAGAGATGCAGACCGTGTGCAGCCGCAAGCAAGAAACGGAGTTTGCAAACTCATTCACGGATCGGTAACGTCACGGATGGTGAACGTCAGCTCGGGGAAGAGCCGGTAGAGGCGCTCCAGCCAGGCGCGAAAGGCCTCACGGGAGCGGCGCGTGCCGCCCAGGGCGTGGTCCCCGGCGAACGTGTGCCGGAGATCCGGTGCGGCCCGCTCGATCAGTGGCTCGACCTTTCGGTTCGAAAGGTCCTCGAAGGCATTTCTCGCAATGCGCTTGACCATGGCGTGGTACATGGCGACTGTGGGGTTGTGGAAACACACTGCCGAAGAAGAAGGGCGGAGGCCGTCTCTGTAGATCGGACCCTGGGGTTCTCGGGCGCCGTCCACTGTGCTTCGCTCGTTGACACAGTGTCAACAGAGACGTGTTTTGACACACTGTCAAATAATGCCGATTTGTTATCGTTTCTTCAAAAATCTGCAGATGAGACCCTCATCGGTCGCTTTCCCCCCTCCATTCTTCGGGGAGGAACGACCTGAGGGGCTTCCTCAACTGGATGGACGATGATCGCAGAATCCGCACCGGGGGCACCCCCCTGGTTCTCCATCGACACGGAGGCCCGGTCCCGGCGAACGCCCGGTGGCCGCAGCCGTAGAGCACGCAGTCTCCGCGTCCTATATCGACTGACCCGTGTTCGCATGTCCGACGACCACTCCGACGAGGCCATCGAGACCGTGGCCGACGGCCTCCGCCTGCAGGTGGGCGACTTGCCCGGCGACTACGTCCCCACACTGCTGAAGGCCCGCCCCGCCGCCTACGTGGTGGGCTTCGCCGCCGGGGTGAGCCGCGCGCTCGGCGAGCCGGTGGGCAACCACACGATCCGGACGATCGAGCGGGGGTGCCGCCAGGGCCTGCCGCGCGAGGGCGATCTCGGGCAGCGCCTCGCCGACATCGCCACGGGCATCGTGTTCGACGGCTCGGTGACGAGCGACCCCGACCTCGATGCCCTGCGCGAGAAGGGCGAAGCCGAGGGCCGCGCGTTCGTGGAGGACCGGGAGCCCCCCTCTCTCCTCAGCGACCTGGTGCACGAATGAGCGTGGGCGTGGAGGGCGTGGGCGCACGGGAGCACGGGGCCAGCGAGCCGGCTCCGGGCGATGCCGCCGCGCGTCCGTACCCTCGCTCCTTCTCCCCACGTCCCTCCTCTCTCACTCTCCCGCGCTCCCTCTCTCCCACGC
>JAZKTD010000346.1:0-3471 GCA_036625705.1 Salinivenus sp. | reverse complement strand
GACGGCGCCCGGGTGCTTACGCATCGCATCTTCCCCGACCCGGAGAGCGACGGCGTCTCGCTCGTCGCCGACGGCGGCTCCGCCCGCCTCGTCCGGCTCGACGCCTGGTCCCTTGGCTCGATCTGGTCGGACCGGTAACGGCCCGGCTCGCTTCTTCGCTTCTCTCTACGCCCCATGAGTGACGAGATCCTCTGTGTCGGCGAGATTCTGTGGGACGCCCTCCCCGACGGGCTCTTCCTGGGCGGGGCCCCCTTCAACGTGGCGTGCCACCTGCGGGCGCTGGGGGAGGAGGCGGCGTTCGTCAGCCGCGTCGGCGACGACCTGCTCGGCGACGAGGCGCTCCGGCGCCTGCGGGCCCGCGGCCTGGACGACGGCCTGATGCAGGTCGACGACCGGCTCCCCACCGGCTTCGTGCGCGTGGCCCTCGACGCCCCCGACGACCCCGACTACGAGATCGTAGAGCCGGCCGCCTGGGACGCCATCGCCCAGACCGAGGCCCTGCAGCGGCGGGCCGACCAGGCCGCGGCGCTCGTCTTCGGCAGCCTCGCCCAGCGGGCCGAGCCCGCCCGCACCACCATCCAGGCGCTGTGCCGGACCGACGCGACGGGGGTGTTCGACATCAACCTCCGCCCTCCCTACATTGATCGCTCCGTCATCGAGCAGTCGCTGCGCGCCGCCGACGTGGTGAAGCTGAACCACGAGGAGCTCGACCGCCTGCGCACCTGGTTCGACCTTCCGGCCGATCCGAAGGCCGCCATGGACGCCCTCGGCACGACGTTCGACTGCCGGACCGTGTGCGCGACGTGGGGCGGCAGCGGGGCGCGCCTCTGGTCCGAGGGGCAGACGTGGCATCACCCCGGCCACGACGCGACGATCGCCGACACCGTCGGGGCCGGCGACGCCTTCCTGGCCGCGCTGCTCTCGGGCCTGCTCCACGGGCGGGACGGCGCGGCGCTCCTCGACCTCGCCAACCGCCTCGGGGCGTACGTGGCCTCCCACGCCGGCGCAATCCCCGACTACACGGTCGACGACCTGGCGGACATCCCGTCCCTTTCCCTTCCGACGGCCCCCGGGGCCTGAGCGGCCCCGCCCCGCACTCGTGCCTTTCCCAAGTGCCCCGTCCCCATGAAGCAATCGCAGTGGCTCGTCTACACCAGCACGTTCGCGGCGGCGCTGGCCGGGTTCCTGTTCGGCTTCGACACCATCGTCATCTCGGGGGCCGACCAGCCGATCCAGGAGCTCTGGAACCTGAGCGACCTCTTCCACGGGACGTTCATCATGTCGATGGCCCTCTGGGGAACGGTGATCGGGGCCCTCTTCGGCGGCATTCCGGCGGACCGGTTCGGCCGGCGGCGCACGCTCTTCTGGATCGGCGTCCTCTACCTGCTCTCGGCCCTGGGCTCGGCCCTGGCGCCGAGCCCCTACGTCTTCTCGGCGGCCCGGTTCATCGGGGGGCTGGGCGTGGGCGCCTCCTCGGTGGCGGTACCGGTCTACATCGCCGAGATCACCCCCGCCTACGACCGCGGGAAGTTAGGGGCCCTCTACCAGTTCAACATCGTGTTCGGCATTCTGGTGGCCTACCTCTCCAACTACGCCCTCGCCACCACGCTGGGCGAGGGCGCCTGGCGCTGGATGCTGGGCGTAGAGGCCATTCCCGCGGCCATCTACTGCGCGTCGGTGCTCGGCATCCCGGAAAGCCCGCGCTGGCTGGTCATTAAGCGCAACGACGAGTCCGCCGCGCGGCAGCTCCTCGAGCGGCTCAACCCCAAGGAGAAGGTCGAGAAGATCCTGACGGCCATCAAAAAGTCGGTCCGGGAGGGCGAGGTCCCCCTCTCCAAGTTCGTCTCCGGGACCTTCCGGTTTCCGATCCTGCTGGCCTTTCTGGTGGCGTTTTTCAACCAGATGTCCGGGGTCAACTTCATCCTCTACTACGCGCCCCGCATCTTCGAGCAGGCGGGCATTGAGGCCGAGGCCGTGCTCGGGGCCTCCGTCCCCATCGGGGTGGTCAACCTGCTGTTTACCCTGCTGGGCATGTACCTCATCGATCAGTTCGGCCGCAAGAAGCTGCTGTACATCGGCTCGTTCGGCTACATCGCCTCGTTGAGCGGGGTCTCCCTGGCGTTTTTCTCCGGGTGGCAGGGCGCCGTGGTGGTGGCCTTCGTCTGCGCCTTCATCGCCTCGCACGCCGTCGGGCAGGGGGCGGTGATCTGGGTGTTTATCTCGGAGATTTTCCCCAACGCCGTGCGGGACTACGGCATGTCGCTGGGGTCGGGGACCCACTGGGTGATGGCGGCGCTCATTACGCTGCTCACGCCCACCGTACTTAGCACCTTCACCGGGGCTCAGATCTTTGCCTTCTTCGCCGGGATGATGGTGCTGCAGCTGCTCTTCGTCTGGCTCATCATGCCCGAGACGAAGGGGCTCACCCTGGAGGAGATGGAGGTGAAGCTGGGCATCAGCACCGAGAAGCTGGAGGAGGAGTTCGACGTCGAGGCGGACGCGCCGACCTCGGCCTGAGGGACCGGGGCGATCGGGGACGGGCGGGGCCACGCCGCGCGGGCCCGGCGGGAGCGCTTCCAAAGGGCAAGAATCCTGTAAACCAGGAATCGTGGCGGGGCGGCGCACCGCCGACCGGGATCAACCGCCCGCTCGTCTAGTTTCGGCAGTGTTACGTCAGGTGTCATCCGTCGCTGCCTGCCCCCCGCTTCCCCCGCCCCGAACCCGCGGTCTTTCCCGCCCCCCGCCCCCGCTACTTATGAGTGACGCCGTCCACGACCACTGCGGCATCTTCGGCATCTTCAACCACCCCGAGGCCGCCCGTCACATCTACTACGGGCTCCATGCCCTGCAGCACCGGGGCCAGGAATCGGCCGGCATCGTCACCTCCACCTACGACGAGGCGGACCAGGAGCCGGTGATGCCGTCGCACAAGGACTTCGGCCTGGTGCTCGACGTCTTCGACGACCCCGACCTCTTCGACACCCAGCTGCTGGGGGACGCGGGCATCGGCCACAACCGCTACTCGACGACCGGCGGCGCCAACAACCGGGCCAACATCCAGCCGTTCGTGGTGCACCACCGCAAGGGCAACCTCGCCCTGGCCCACAACGGCAACCTGTCCAACGCCCGCGAGCTGCGGAAGAGCTTCAGCGAGCGCGGCACCCTCTTCCAGACCACCAGCGACAGCGAGCTGATCCTGCACCTCGCCGCCCAGAGCCGGCGGCAGAACCACCTCGACCAGATCATCGACGCCCTCATGCAGATCGAGGGGGCGTACTCGCTGCTCCTGATGACCGACGACCACATGATTGCCGTTCGCGACCCGAACGGCTTCCGTCCCCTCGCCCTCGGCCGCATGGAGACGCCCGCCCCCCACGAGGGGCCCGCCTACTGCGTGGCCAGCGAGACCTGTTCCTTCGACATGATCGGGGCGGAGTACGTCCGCGACATCGAGCCCGGCGAGATCCTGGT
>JAZKTD010000345.1:0-3489 GCA_036625705.1 Salinivenus sp. | reverse complement strand
CGTGTTGCGTATTGCGTGTTGCGTATTGTCTCTTACGCCACGCGATACGAACTACGCAATACGAATTACTTCTTCTCGGCACGCAAACATTTTGGTGAACGAAGTCCCCAGCATGGACGAGGACGCACGCACACGCAAAGGCATTCTGCTGGCCGGCGGGGCGGGCACACGCCTCAATCCGGCCACGCGGGCGGTGAGCAAGCAGCTCCTGCCCGTCTACGACAAGCCGATGGTGTACTACCCGCTGTCGACGCTCATGCTGGCGGGCATCCGGGACGTGCTTTTGATCTCGACGCCGAAGGACCTGCCCCGGTTCGAGGACCTTTTGGGCGACGGCGCACAGTGGGGTCTCAACCTCCGCTACGCCGAGCAGCCGGAGCCGAAGGGCATCGCGCAGGCCTTCACGATCGGGGCCGACTTCATCGGCGACGACGACGTCTGCCTCGTCCTCGGCGACAACATCTTCTACGGGCAGGGCCTCTCCGAGCGGCTGCAGCGGGCGGCCCGACAGCCCTCGGGCGGGACGGTGTTCGCCTACTACGTCAACGACCCGGAGCGCTACGGCGTCGTGGACGTGGGCGACGACGGCCGGGCCCGCTCCATCGAGGAGAAGCCCGACGACCCGGCCTCCAACTACGCGGTGACGGGCCTCTACTTCTACGACGCCGATGTGGTCGACATTGCCGAGGGGCTCGAGCCCTCCGAGCGCGGGGAGCTGGAGATCACGGACGTCAACCGCCACTACCTCGAGCGGGACCGGCTCCGGGTCGAAACCCTCGGGCGGGGCATGGCCTGGCTCGACACCGGCACGCACGGGTCGCTGCTGCAGGCGGCCAACTTCGTGCAGACGATCGAGGAGCGGCAGGGCCTGAAGGTGAGTTGCCCGGAGGAGATTGCGTGGCGGCAGGGGTGGATCGAGGCGGCGGACGTCCGGCGCATCGGCCAGTCGATGGACAACAACGCCTACGGACAGTATCTTTTGAATCTGCTCCGTCGCACCGACGGCGCCCCGCGCACCCCCTGACTGTACTGATCGACCATGGATGTATTTGACGGCGATCTTCCCGGCGTCCGCATTATCGAGCCCGACGTGTACTCGGACGATCGCGGGGCCTTCCTGGAGACCTGGAACGCGCGCGACTACGCTCAGCACGGCCTGAGCGTAACGTTCGTCCAGGACAATCTCTCACGCTCGCGCCGACACGTTCTGCGGGGGCTTCACTTTCAGAATCCGCGGCCGCAGGGCAAGCTCATCACCGTGCTGCGGGGCGAGGTCTGCGACGTGGTGGTCGACATCCGGTCGGACTCCGACACGTTCGGGGAGTGGGAGCGGACGGTGCTCTCGGCCGAGAACGCCCGGCAGCTCTACGTGCCGGAGGGGTTCGCCCACGGCTTCGTCGTGACCAGCGACGAGGCGCTCTTCCACTACAAGTGCACCGACTTCTACCACCCGGAGTCGGAGGGCGTCATCCGCTGGGACGACCCCGACCTCGGCATCGACTGGCCGGTCGAGGACCCCCTCCTCTCGGACCGAGACCGGGAGGCCCCGCGGCTGGCGGAGCTGCCCGCGGAGCGGTGCGTGTTCAGCGCGCCCCGATCGCCCGTTTCCTGACCTCGTTTCGCCGCCGATGCCTCCCCCCGACGCCCCGACGGTTCTGCTGATCGGGGCCACCGGCCAGATCGGCCACGCCCTCCGGGCCCCGCTCTCGGCCCTGGGGGCCGTCGTGGCCCCCGACCGGGACGCCCTCGACCTCGCGGCCCCCGGCACGATTCGGGACGCCGTCCGCGAGGCGGCGCCCGACGTGATCGTGAACGCGGCGGCCTACACGGCCGTCGACCGGGCCGAGGAGGAGCCCGAGCGGGCCGCGGCCATCAACGCCCGCGCCCCCGGCGTCCTCGCGGAGGCGGCGGCCGAGGCCGGCGCCTGGCTCGTGCACTACTCCACCGACTACGTCTTCGACGGCACCGCCCGGGCGCCGTACGTGGAGACGGACAGGCCCCACCCGATCAACACCTACGGCCGCACGAAGCTCGAGGGCGAGCAGGCGGTCGAGGCCGTCGGCGGGCGGCACCTCATCCTGCGCACGAGCTGGGTGTACAGCGCCCGCCGCACCAATTTCCTGCGGTCGATGCTGCGGCTCGCCGACGAGCACGACACCCTCACGGTGGTCGACGACCAGACCGGCACGCCGACCTGGGCGGGCTGGATCGCCGAGGCCACCGCCACGGTCCTGGGCCACGTCCTCGAAAACGGCGGGCCGGGGGGGCTCTACCACCTCGCCGCGTCGGGGCAGACCAGCTGGTACGGCTTCGCGACGGCCATCTTCGCCCAGTTCGGGCGCGACGACGTCGTCGTCGAGCCCATCCCGACCGAGGAGTACCCGACCCCCGCCGCCCGCCCGGCGTACACGGTGCTCGACTCGGGTACGGCGCGCACGACGTTCGGCCTCGATATTCCGACGTGGAGCGAGCAGCTGGCGGCGCTGCGAGACGAGATGACAGAGGCGTCGTCGTAGGCGTCGTCTGGGGCGTCCGCCGCCCGATGGAGAACTACCGCCGTCTGGGCAGTTCAAGAAACGCAAGCGTCAGGGAGCAAGCGGTGTGCCGCGACCGACGGCCGACCGCGGACGGCGGACCGCCGTCGGGTCGAACACCAGCGGGCAGGTCAGCACTTGCGTTCGGATAGTAAGGCTCCCACGGTCGAAACGTCTTCTCCGTCATGCCTCGTCGTCTCCTGGCTCCGCTTCTCGGCGTTCTCGCCGGGCTCCTCCTCGCTGCCGGGCCCGCCCACGCCCAGCGAGACCCGGCGGCCCGGGCCGACTACCTCCGGACCCAGAACCGGACCGAGCAGGCCACGGCGGTCAAGCGGTACGTGCTGGAGGAACTGCGCAAACGGGAGATGGGATCGTCGGCCGGGCAGCGCGTGCGCACCGCCAACTTCTTTTCGTTCGTCCTGACGGTCTCCGGCGTCACACTCGACGTCATCGAGCGCCTGGAGGACCGGGACGTCGACGTCATCCACGCCATCACGGCCCAGTCGCGCCCCCTCATGGAGCAGGCCCTCTTGGCCGATCTCGTCGCGGTCGGCCGCATCACCGCCGTCGACACGACGACCGCCCTCGCCGACGAGCACGCCTACGGCCTCACGGTGGCGGTGGAGACTCCCCTCAAGGGCACGGTGCCCGCCGACACCCTCCTCATCCGGCAGAAGGAGCGCATCTCGACCCGGTCGCCGGACCCGACGCCCGAGGTCGGAGAGCGCTTCCTCTTTCTCGCCTCGAACGGCCTGTACCGCTACTACGCCTGGAAGGGGGGAGAGGCGCCCGCCGACTCCGTGCTCCGGCGCCGGTACTCCATTTACCGGCGCTACCGCCTCCGCGACGGGCGCCTGCTCTGGCGCGATCAGACCCGCCAGCAAACCCAGCGGGCCTTCCAGCGGGTCCGCACGCTCGACCGCTGGCTGCGGTCGTGGACTGGGCCGTGAGGAAC
>JAZKTD010000344.1:0-3490 GCA_036625705.1 Salinivenus sp. | reverse complement strand
GACGCTCGGCTTCTACAAGACGCTGCTGGACTGATCCGACCTCCGCTTGCTCCGTTTGGGTGTGGAAGTCTGGAAGGATGAATGTATGGACGTATTTTGCCTCCACACTTCCTCAGATCCGCACCCATCAGAGGCCGAAGGCCGACTGAAACGAAACACATCCCGCTACAGGGGTCGGTACGAATCCCGTGGGCGCGGGGCCCTCATCGACGTGGACACGGCCGGACGAACCCTCGTTGCGACCCACGTGCTGTTTTCGAACGGACGGCGGCCGCGCGGAGGGCGTTTGCGGCGGTCCGCCGTCCGTCGTCCGCTGTCGTTCACGACAGACCGTGTGTATCTCGCACCCTCGGTTAGAAAATCCCGTCCGGAATCCCGGTGTTGACCTCCACGCGCTGAACCTCGACGATCATCGGCTCGTCGGCCATCATCCGCCGCATCATGTCCATCTGGCCGCCCATCATCTTCTGCATCATCTGGCGCTGCTGGTCCGACATGTTTTCCATCTGCTTCAGGGCCTGCTCCATCTGTGCCCGCTGCTGCTCCGACATCTCCATGTCGATCTGAAACTCCATCCGGTAGGGCAGCGTCAGGCCGTCGGTGGTGCGGTAGTCCTGCATGGTGATGGTGACGCCCGAGGGCGACGGGCCCTGCCCGCGCCGCGGCGGCGTGAGGTGAATGCGGGCGGGGACGTGACGCTCCGCGTCGATGTAGTAGGTCATGCGCTCGGCGTCGCCGGCCGCCATGTCCGGGTTCACCTTTTCCGGCTTCTCCACCTGAAGGATGTGGCAGCGCACCCCGTCGATCGTTTCGGTGCCGGCGTAGGTGGCGTGCTGGGCGAGGCGGTCGAGCTGGAGGCCGAACGTGGCCGAGGGCGTGGTGTCGGTGGCGAAGGGCATGTCGCTGCTCCCCGTGAGCCGGGTCGCGCTCTCGTAGGCGGGCGTCCCGTCGCGGGTCACCTTCCGGTGGTAGGTGGTGTAGAGATTGGTTTCGACGACGTAGGTGTCCACCGCGTCGAGCTGTTGCTGGTACGTGGCCCGCAGGTGGTCGACGACCGCGTCGACGGACTGGGCCGTCGCGGGCACGGGGCCCATCCACAGTAGGAGAGCGAGAAGAAGCCCACCCGAACGATGGGGGAGACTGAGAGTGTGAGAAGACGTCATGGGAGGAAGCAGCAATGGAGAGGGAGGAAACCCGATGCGCCCGGCGGGGCACTCGTTTAGGAGAGCTCGACTGTCCGTAGGAAACGCACCACGAGGAACCGAGATTCATGAGCGACCCTGAGATCGACGCCGAGCGCGAGATGGACCGACTGCTCGCCTCTGGCGGGACGCCGCCGGCGGACAAGGAGCCGTTTCAGTTTGGCGACACTCGACTACCGCCGGAGCGCGTGATCGACCTGCTCCGGCCGCACATGACCGAGCGGCGCCTCCGGCGCATCCGCGCGGTGGTGGCCGAGCGAACGCGCACCGTGGTGCCGGTCGTGGAGGGGCTCGTGAACACCGGCAACGTGAGCGCCGTCATGCGCTCGGCGGAGGCGCTCGGCTACCAGGACGTGCACGTCGTGAAGGGGGACAACGAGCGCTACAAGCACTCCCAGCGCACGGCGGGCGGGGCCCAGCGCTGGCTCGACGTCTGGCGCTGGGAGGGAGCCGCCGCGGGCGCGGCGCACCTCCGCGAGGCCGGGTACCGGCTGGTGGCCACCCACCTGCACGCCGATACGGTGCCGATCCGGGAGCTCGACTTCACGACGCCTACCGCCCTAATTTTCGGCAACGAGGAGGCCGGCGTCTCCGACGCGATGATGGGCGAGGTGGACGTC
Source organism: Salinivenus sp. (assembly GCA_036625705.1). Lineage (GTDB taxonomy): Bacteria > Bacteroidota > Rhodothermia > Rhodothermales > Salinibacteraceae > Salinibacter. The sequence continues at coordinate 1,668 of JAZKTD010000344.1, read as the reverse complement.
GCCTGCGAGGTGCCGCTCCCCGGCTTCACGGAGAGCTTCAACGTGTCGGTCGCGGCGGCCGTGGCTCTCTACCACGCCCAGCAGGACCGGCTCGACCGGCAGGGCCGGCACGCCGATCTCCCCGACGACGAGCAGCGGCGCCTCGTGGCCCGGTTCTGCCTGCGTAGCGTGACGGCGCCGGAGAAAATCATCCGCCGAAAGCTGTCGGACGAGGCGTAGGCCTCACCGCGCGTCCGACGAGGAGGTCGTGGCGGTGGAGAGGGACTGCAGGCGGTCGCGGACGGCCGGGTCCGCCCCGGTCCACTGCTCGGACAGGGCGGTGCGGGCCGCCTGGGCCACCTCGGGCCGGTTTGCCCGGGCGGCGGCCGTGGCCTTGCCCCAGAGCGACAGCGCCCGCCTCGGGTACCGCTCCAGGGTGGCGGTGAACTGATCGAGCGCCTCCGCGGGGCGGCCCGCCGACAGCAGCGCCTCGCCGTAGAGCTCGGGGGCGGGCTTCACGGGGAAGGGCGGGCCGAAGTCGAGCGGGCGGTCCATCTCGAGGTCGGTGGCCGTCTGGAGATGGTCGAGGCCCGTCCCCGTATCCCCCGCCGTCAGGGCGACGAGGCCTTCCAGCTCGTGGATTTGGATGCGGAGGGCGTCGGAGGGCTCGTCGCCGAGCGCCGACTGGGCCTCCTGCAGGGCGGTTCGCGCCGCCGAGAGATTACCCTGCCGGGCGGCGGCGAGGCCTCGGGCCGCATGGACGCTTACGGCACCGCGGGCCTCGAGCGCCGATGGGCTGACGTTCATTGTCTCCAGCAGCGGATCGAGCCGGCCCCACTGCTCGGTGCCCATCACGTAGGCGAGGGGCATGTACCACCGCATGTAGTCGGCGTAGCCCGTGGCGACGTCCGGGGCCGTGGCGTGGCGCCGCGTGGTGTCGAGGACGGCCCGGGCGTCCGCGTGGCGGCCCTGCTGCAGGCGGCCGTAGTGGAGCCAGTGCAGGGCGTGGAAGCCGCCGCCGCTGAGGCCCTCGCCGGCCTCCTCGGCCTTGGCCTTCGCGGCCTCGTAGGAGTCGACGTTCGACTGCGCGCCGCGGTCCCACTTGCCGAGGGCGAAGAAGATGTGCGACGGCATGTGCAGGGCGTGAGGGGCCGCCGGGGCGATGTCGGCGTACACGCGGGCCGGCCGCAGGCCGAGCGGGGCGTGCACTGGGTCGTCGTAGGCGTGGATGAGGTAGTGCGCGGCGCCGGGGTGCTGCGGGTTCGCGTCGAAGACCTCTTCCACAATCGACGCGGCGCGCATGTACGTGGCGAAGTCGCGGCCCTCGTGGGCGGTGCCGAGGATCGAGAGGGCGTGGAAGGCCTGCGCGTCGAGGTCGTCGGGGTACTGCTCGGCCAGGGTGCCCATCGCCTCAGCGTAGGCGTCGTCGCGGGCCTCCTTGCCCATCGGGTCGTCCTCGCCCGCGCCGTAGAGCACGTGGAGGGTGCGCAGGTAGGCGGACTCCCGCCCGGTGGGCGCCGCCTCGAGCTGCGCCTCCGGCGTCGGCGCCAGCTCGCGCAGCGCCTCGAGGGCCGCCTCCCGGTCCTGCTCCATCCAGATGGGATGGTTGTGCGTCATGGCCTCGCCCCAGTGCGCCATCGCGAAGTCCGGGTCGATCCGCTGGGCCTCCTGAAAGGCGGCCCGGGCCTC
>JAZKTD010000343.1:0-3509 GCA_036625705.1 Salinivenus sp. | reverse complement strand
AATTGATCTTCACGGACTTCTTCACGGATCGGTAAAGCGGTTATTGCAATTCGTTGAGACCGTTGATAAGATACAGTCCGCTCCGGAATTGCCTCCGCCCCGGACGTCGATTGCTCGTCTCAGTCCGTTCCCGCCCATGCCCTTCTCGGTCCTATTTCGTCTCGGGGTCCCCTCACGCCGGATCCTGGGACTGTTGATTGTCTTTCTTCTCTTCGGAGGGGTCGGCCGTCTTGCGCAGGCGCAGGGCTTCGGGGTCTACGAGCAAGGGACCTGTGTGATGGGGCGGGCCGGGGCCGCCGTGGCCGACGGCTGCGACGATGGCTCCGGAATCTACTTCAACCCGGCCCACCTCGCCGGGGCGACGGGCATAACGGCCTCCGTCGGGGCAACGGTGATCGATGCCTCCGGGGAGTTTACCTACGACTACACGACCCGACGCCCGTACACCGGGGTCGACGTGGACCTTGAGAACGACCCGATCCCCGTGCCCCACGGCTACGTCACCTACGGGGTCACCGACGCCCTCGGGGTCGGGCTGGGGCTTTACGTGCCCTACGGCCTGGAGACGAACTGGCCGGGGCGGCTGTCGGACGGGTCCGTGTTCGACGGGGCCTTCGAGGGCTTCGCCAACCGCGTGCAGGCCATCTACGTCCAGCCCACCGCCGCCTACCAGATTACCCCGCGGCTGCGGGTGGGCGGAGGGCCGGTCCTCGCCATCTCGGCGGTCGAGCTCAATCAGGTGCAGGACCTCTCTCAGGTGTCCGTGCCCGGGGAAGAGGCCACCTTCGGGCAGCTCGGGGTGCCGTTCCACACGGCCTTCGCGCAGTCTCGGCTCGAGGCCAACAACGACCTGGGCATCGGGGCGAACATTGGGGCCACCTACCTGGCCACCGACCGGCTGTCGGTCGGCCTTCGCTTCACGACGCCCATCACGGTGTCCTACGAGGGCGAGGCGACGTTCGGGCAGATCGAGACCGGACTGGTATTTCCCAGCACGAGTCCCCTCGCGCAGGACCTCAACGGGGACGGCACCCCCGACCCCACGCCCGCCGACGCCCTTCTCGCGTCGCAGTTCGGCCCGAGGGGCGTGCTGGACCAGTACCGGGACCGCGCCCGCAGCGACGGCACGCTGAGCACGCAGGGCGTCGAGACGGAGATCACCTTTCCGCTGCAGCTGGTGGGCGGTCTCCAGTTTGAGGCCACCGATCGGCTGCGGCTCCTGGCCGACTACCAGTTCACCGGGTGGTCGTCCTTCGACGAGATCCCGCTGCAGTTCGAGCGGCTAAGCGACCGGACGCGGGAGGAGGGCTACGAGAACACCCACGCCGTCCGTCTCGGGGCGGAGTACGACGTCCTCGACCCGCTCACCGCCCGGATCGGCTACCTGTACAACACCGCCGCGGCGCCGGACGAGGTGGTCACCCCCCTCCTTCCGGAGTCCGACCGCAACCAGTTCACGATCGGGGCGGGCTGGCGGCCCGTCGAGACGGTCGAGCTGAACGTCTCCTACCAGCTGCTCCAGCAGAACGACCGGCGCGGCCGGGTCCGGTCCGCGCGCCCCGGCGAGGACGTGACGACCGCCCTCAACCAGGGCCTCTACAGCTTCGGGGCCAATCTCTTCGGCGCGACCCTCACCCTCCACCTCAACTGATCCGTGCACAGGTAGGTACCCTCTCTCTTTCATTTGGGGAGGACCGTGGTCTGCCACCAGTCGGAATCATCTTCAGGAACCCATTCACGTATCAGTACGCCCGTGATGTCTCTCTCTTGCTCCGTGCGCCGCCTCGGCGGCCCGTTTCTGCTGCTGTTGGCCGCCCTTCTCTGGACGGGGTGTGAGGACGGCACCCTCAACGCCCCGGACATCCAGGGGCGGGCCGACAGCGACAGCACCCTGTTCGAGAGCTACGTCGCCCTCGGCAACAGCATCACGGCGGGCTTTCAGTCCGGCGGCATCACCCGGACGACCCAGGAGCAGTCCTTCGCGGCGATCCTCGCCGACTCGATGAACACCCCGTTCGGGATTCCGGCGCTCCGCTCGCCCGGCTGCCCCCCACCGCTCTCCCAGTTCTTCAACGATCAGGGCCTCCCTGCCCCCCAGCGGCCCGGCGGTGCCACCGCGGCGACGTGCGGGCTCCGCGAGGCCTCGACACAGCGGGTGAACAACGTCGCCGTACCCGGCGCTTCGGTGCTCGATGCCCTGTCGAACACGCGGCCCGGGAGCTCTCCGAACGCCCTCACGCAGTTCATCCTCGGGGGCCGCACGCAGGTGGAGGCCGCCCTCGACGCCAACCCGACCTTCGCCACGCTGTGGATCGGCAACAACGACGTGCTCGGCCCCGCCCTGGCCGGCACCGACGACGTCACGTCCTTCCCGGACTTTGCCAGCAACTACACCGCCCTCCTCGACCAGCTCACCAATTCTCCCTCGTTCGAGGGCGGCGTGCTGATCGGGGTGGCCAACGTGGCGTTTGTGCCCTTCTTCTCGCCGGGCCCCGTGTACGCGGCCCTCGACCAGGCGGGGCGGTTTCCGCCCAACTTCAACGTGGCGTCGAGCTGTATGGTAGAGTCGGACACGGGCCTGACGTCGCTCGTGCCGCTCAGCTACGGGTTCGAGCTTCTGGGACAGGCCCAGCAGTCCGACCAGACGGTGACCCTCGACTGCCAGGCGGCCGACACGCCGGTCCTGACGCTCGACGAGGTGGAGACGATCGTCCAGCGGGTGCGGCAGTACAACAACTTCCTCCGGCAGCAGGCGCAGCAGCGCGGGCTCGCCTTCTTTAACCCGAACACGGTGTTTGGGCCCCTCTACGCGGCCGACGCCGGGACGCCCAACGACCCGACCGACGACCCCATCCCCAAATTCCCGGCCGTGACCGCCGACCAGCCGTTCGGGCCCTTCTTTAGCCTCGACGGGGTACATCCGAGTACCGTCACCCACCGAGTGGTGACCGCCCGGCTCGTGCAGATCATCAACGACACCTACGGGACGAGCCTGTCGCCCCCGTCGAATCTTCCGTCGCTGCCGGGCGGCGGCACGTCGAACTAAGTAGAACCGGGAAAACACATTTGTAAGAAGCGGTCATTCCGAGCGCAGCGAAGCGGAGTCGAGGAATCTCCAGGCGGGATGGCAGAGACGGTAGAGGCCAGGCGTTTCCGCTGCTTTCAAGAAGATTCTTCGGCTCCCTCCTTCCTTCGTCCGTCGGTCGCTCAGAATGACTGCCGTTAACGTACTTTTTTAGACCTACTTAGCTCCGGGGCCCACTTTCTTCTCGGCTCACGACTGCGTCGTGTCCGCCTCGGTCGTGTCTGCGTCAACCGTGTCCGCCTGGGCCGTGTCTGCGGGCGGCTGCGGGCCGACGGTGGTGTCGGAGGGCGGGACGTCGAGCGCGGCCGGCTCCTCTCGGTCGGCGGCGGGGGCTTCCTCGGCGGACGGGCCGCCGGTGGTGTCCAGCGCGGCCGGCTCGGCGGCGGCCACCAGCACCGACCCGTTCTCGGTACGGAGCTCGACC
>JAZKTD010000342.1:0-3521 GCA_036625705.1 Salinivenus sp. | reverse complement strand
CCCCGGTCTCCCTTCGCATTGCTGCACCGCCGGACGACGCCTGAATTGCGTATTCCGCGGTGCGTATCACGCGGAGCGCCCGGCGTCACGCAATACGAAATACGCAACACGAAGCACCCCTGTCAAAACGGAGGCATCATCATTCACGACCGGCAGGATGAACGTCGAAGGCCGTCCCGATCAGTACGCCTGTGCGAACAGCACGCGACCCTCGGAGGGCTCGCCGGTCACCATGTCGGGGCCGGACGTCCGCTCCTCACGGTCGAAGGGGATGAGGCGGATCGTGGCCGAGGTCTCCTCCTGGATGCGGGCCTCCGTCTCCGCGGTGCCGTCCCAGGGCGCCCACACGAAGCCGCCCTCCTCGATGACCTCCTTGAACGTGTCGTAGTCGTCGACGACGTGGGTCTTCTCTTCCTGCCGCTCGAGCGCCTGGTCGTAGAGGCCCCGCTGCACGTCGTCGAGCAGGTCGAGGACCCGGTCCACGATGCCGTCCTGGGGCACCACCTCCTTCGTCTGCGTGTCGCGGCGGGCCACCTCCACGTTGTCGTTCTCGAGGTCGCGCGGGCCGAGGGCCAGCCGCACCGGCACGCCCCGCAGCTCGTGCTCGTTGAACCGCCAGCCGGGGCTCTGCGTCTGGTCGTCGTCCATTTTTACGCGGACGCCCCGATCCTCCAACTGCTCCTGAAGGCGCTCGCATTTCTCCATCACGGGGCCCTCCTGGTCGTCGTCGAAGTAGATGGGCACGATCACGACCTGGTGCGGCGCCAGCTTCGGCGGCAGGACGAGGCCCTGGTCGTCGGAGTGGGTCATGATGAGGCCGCCGATCAGGCGCGTCGAGACGCCCCACGAGGTGGCCCAGACGTAGGTCTCCTCGTTGTTTTCGTCGGTGAAGGTACAGTCGAAGGCCTTCGCGAAGTTCTGACCGAGGAAGTGGCTGGTGCCGGCCTGCAGGGCCTTCCCGTCCTGCATGAGCGCCTCGATGCAGTAGGTGTCCACCGCGCCGGGGAAGCGCTCGCTCTCGCTCTTGCGGCCCCGCATCACCGGCATGGCCATGTACTCCTCGGCGAACGTGGCGTAGACCTCCAGCATGCGCTCGGCCTCCGCGACCGCCTCCTCGCGGGTGGCGTGGGCGGTGTGCCCCTCCTGCCACAAGAACTCGGCGGTGCGCAGGAAGAGGCGCGGTCGCATCTCCCAGCGCACGACATTGGCCCACTGGTTGTAGAGCAGCGGCAGGTCGCGGTACGACTGGATCCACTTGCCGTAGGTGTCCCAGATGATGGTCTCGGAGGTGGGCCGCACGATGTAGTTCTCCCCCAGCTTCGAGTCGGGATCGGGGATGAGCTCCCCCTCCTCGTCGGTCGTGAGGCGCGAGTGGGTCACCACGGCGCACTCCTTGGCGAAGCCCTCGACGTGCTCGGCCTCCCGCTCCATGAAGCGCTCCGGGATGAAGAGCGGAAAGTAGAAGTTCTCGTGGCCCGTGTCCTTAAACATCTGGTCGAGCTGGTCGCGCATGTTCTCCCAGAGGGCCATGCCGTTGGGCTTGATGATCATACACCCACGGGCGGGAGAGTTCTCGGCCAGCTGGCCGTTGCGGACCACGTCCTGGTACCACTGCGAGTAGTCCTCGTCGCGGGGCGTCACTGCGTCTGCCATGTCGTCGGGAAGTTCGTGGAGGAGCAAGGGGGAAGGAAAGGGGACTCGGTCCGAGGCCCGGCGGCGCCCCGATCGTCAGGGCGAGAAACCGAAAGTACTCAAGTTGCGGGAGACGGATGTTTTGCCACGTACGACGGCCGACCGCGGACTGCGGACCGCCGTGAAGCGATAATCTTCGCGGTCTGTCGTCTGCGGTCCGCCGTCTCCTCGAAAACAGTACGGAGGTTATAGCTCGATTTGAATATAGGAGCCATCCGGCGCAGATATCAACGGCGCGGCGCGGTGTTCGTCGTTTCTGCAGATCCGCGGGGGAGGAACCATCCCGGTCTAACTGCCGTCGAAAGAGGACACCTCTTCATTCCTTCTTCCAATAAGGGCACACGCATGCGTCTCGTCCGGTGGCTGCACTCGCAGGTTGGATTGATCCTGGTCCTCGGTCTGCTCTCGTGGGGGCTCACCGGCTGTTACACCCAGCTTCAAATGACGGGGGAGGACCCGGCCGCCGAGGCCTCCGCCGAGCAGACGGCCCGGACGCAGGGGACTCCCTTCGACCCAGCGGCCCCGGTGGCGTCGCTCCGTCGGGCCAATCCCGATTCGAGAGAGGACCTCGTATCGCTCGCAAAAAGCCTCCAGGCGGCCCGGGCCGACACGGAGATCCGCTTCGCCGAGTACAGGGACGGGGTTCGCTTCTTCCGGACGAACTACCCGGCCTTCTACGGCAACTTCTTCGGGGACCCGTTCTACGCCACGTACGACGCGCAGTACCAGCGAACGGCACGGGCGGCCTGGCTCGTCGGCCTGGACATCAACCCGCACCACGGCTTTCGGAGCATGACGGGGTTTCTCTGTGCCCCGCACGGCTACGATCCGGCCTTCGGGTGCCGGAGCTGGGCGTACCGGCCCTCCGACTTCTTCTTCCTCCCGAGCATGTTCGCGTTGTCCGGGCTGGAGAGCGCCCGATACGCCAACCGCTTTCTGTGGAGCCCCTTCTATCGCTCCCCCTACTACGGATTCCGCGGCGGATGGGGGCTCGGGTACCGCAGCCTATATGGCTTCAGAGCCCCGTATGGCTACAGAGGCCTGTACGGGTACGGAAGCGGCCTGTCCACGACGGGGGCCGCAGACGGGTCCGACATCAGCGCGGGGGATCGCCGCGAGAACCGGCCGCGCCGGGGCACCGTCGGCCGAGGAGCCACGAGTGCCGGGGCCGGGAGCAACGCGGACCGGTCGAGAAGTTCCGGGGCCCGGGCCGACCGCGGTCGCTTCGCCGAGGGGCGCTCGGGGCAGCGTGCGGAGGAGCGGGAACGGCCGTCCCGATCCGGCAGCACGGCGTCCGACGACCGGGACCGGTCCTCGGCGTCGGGGATGCGGGGCGACGCGATCCGGCGTCCACAGATGTTGATCGCTCCCGTGTTCTCCGGGGACGACGAGACGGGCGCGCTCGGTTCGGTCGAGGACGTGGGGCTTGAGACCGTGCGGGTGTCTCCGCCACCGATGGACGATCGGAGTCGAACGGACGCCCTCCGCACGTATCGGGCCCTGCTGCGCATCGCCGAGACGACGGACGGCCGCTCCGTCTCGATCACGCATCGGGACGAGATGGCGTCGACCGTCCGGCATCACACCCGCATGCGGGACGCGCACCGTCCGGGGCGCGGCAGAGCGGGGGAGTACGGGGGCGACGCTGATCGACGGACGCCTGGAGCGAGGCGTGGAGGCTCCGAAACGAGCGGGGCGTCGGGGCGATCCCGGGCGGGGCGAGGAGGTCGGTCGAACGACGGGGGGAGCGGATCCGCCTCTGGCCGTTCTCGGTCGGGCCGGAGCGACGGGGGCGACTCGGGACGAGACCGGAGCCGGGGCGGGTCCGG
>JAZKTD010000341.1:0-3535 GCA_036625705.1 Salinivenus sp. | reverse complement strand
TGCCGGCCCCCGCCCAGCAGGTGCTCGTCCAGAACGGGGCCACCGTGCAGGTGCAAAATGGCGCCACCTTCGACCTGCAGGGCGGCCAGATGGACTTCGGCCTCGCCGGCGCGACCGCCCGCCTCGAGGAGACCTCGGCCGGGCGCGTTGCGGGGGGCACCCTCACGGCGACTCGCGCCTTAGATGGGCCGAGCTCGGCCGACCCGGCGGGCCTGGGCGCGGTGCTCAGCGCGTCTGAGAACTTGGGCGAGGTGACCGTCGTCCGCGGGCACACGGTCCAGACCGGAAGCGGCAACGAGTCGATCCGGCGCTACTACAACCTCTCGGCCACCGGCACGAACTCGGGCCTCTCGGCGACCCTCACCCACACCTACCACGACGCGGAGCTAAACAATCTCTCGGAGTCGGGCCTTGAGCTCTTCAAGTCCACCGACGGCGGGTCGACCTGGTCGCAGGAGGGCGCCGACTCCCGAACCACGAGCCCGACCGGCGGCAACACCGTGACCTTAAACGGCGTCGAGTCCTTCAGCCGGTGGACGCTGGGCTCGAGCTCCAGCCCGCTCCCGGTCGAGCTCGCAAGCTTCGAGGCCAGCCGCACCGACGCCGGCGGCGCGGCCGGAAGCGAGGAGGCGGTGCGCCTGAAGTGGCAGACCGCCTCGGAGAGCGGCAACGCCGGCTTTCGGGTGGAGAGAGCGAGAGCGCGGGGACGTGGGAGCGAGAGCGCATGGACGGAGGTCGGCTTCGTGGAGGGGGGCGGCACGACCTCGGAGGCGCAGAGCTACCGGTTTACGGACACGGATCTGCCCTACGCGGCCGACACGCTGTCCTACCGGCTCCGGCAGGTCGACACCGACGGGAGCGCCCAGGTGACCGATCCGGTCACCGTGGCCCGGGGCGGCGTTTCGTCGCTGGAGTTGAAGGAGACATACCCGAACCCGGCCCGGACTCGGGTCACCGTCCGCTTTGCGGTTCCGGACGACGCGGGGGCCGAGGGCGACGTGCGCCTCCGCCTCTACGACGTGCTGGGGCGTCAAGTCCAGGCAGTACGGACCGGCGCGGAGGGCGGGCGGCACGAGACCCAGCTCTCCGTCTCGGACCTGGCCAGCGGCGTCTACGTCCTGCGCCTCCAGGCCGGCGGGAACGCGCAAACCCGGCGCCTCACAGTCGTCAAGTAGGCGGCCCCGCCCAGCGGGCACCTACGCCGGCAGGGCCTCGAGGAGGCCGGGAACGGCCGAGGCGCGGGCGTGCACCTCCCTGAGCCCCGTCTCCTCCACCAGTCGGCAGACGTGTTCGCCGCGGACGCGCCCTCCGGCGAGCACGGTGAGGGCGTGCCCGCTCCTCTCCACCAGCGCCCGGAGGGTGCTCCTGCCCTCCCAGGCCGTGGCCGCGCCCCCGGAGGTCAACACCCGATCCACCCCGGCCTCGACGAGCGCCTCAACCTCCCGAAGCGGGTGGTCCACCTGGTCGAACGCGCGGTGAAAGGTGACCGACGCGCCTTCGGCCGCACTCGTCAGTTCCTCCAGCGCCGCGCGGTCGACCCGTCCCGTCTCGTCCAGCGCGCCGATCACCACTCCGTCGACCCCGAGCGCCACCAGGGAGGCGACCTCTTCGACGAGGGCCCGGCGCTCGTCCGGCCCCAGTCGGAAGGTGTCGGCGCTCGTCCGGGCCAGCACATGGACTGGGCCCGGCGCCCCGGACAGTGTCGCCGTCACCGCCTCGGGCGCCGGCGTGAGCCCACCGACGTTCAGGGCCCGGCAGAGCTCCACGCGCTCCGCGCCGGCGTCGAAGCAATCGACCGCCTCTTCGGGGGAGGTCACGCAGGCTTCGACGAGAACGGGGGCGCGGCGCATGGCACGGGAGGCGGGGAAGGGAAGGACGGCGCAGACACCAGGGGGTCGGAGGGCCCACGGACGGTTTTCCTGACGGCCCGACCGGGGTACACCGCCCGATCATCACGGGGCGCCGCCCGGAGCGGGTCGGAGCCGGAGACGCGCCTCGCGGAGCGCCGCCTCGATCCCGTCGATCTCTCGCAGCGGGCGGGGACCGGTGAGGCGTCCCCCTGCAGGGCTCCAGCCGGCGCCTACACGACGACGAGGACCGCCGTGAGGGCAAGCAGGGCCACCATCAGCATGTAGTCGTCGAAGTTTGAGGCGTCGCGGGTCCGTCGTGCGCGAGTGGTAGACATGGGTCGAGGTCGGTTGATGACACGGCAGTGCGAAAAGCGATCTCCCGAAGCGTCCGGGGGAGGAAGGACGCGGCGGGAGCCGCCTCCTCCCGATTCTGCGTGGGCATAAACGCCCACCCCCGGGCGATGGTGCGGGTCGTTCGACGAGTCGCCACCCTCAGTCGATGGGCTGCACGGGGAGGGCGATACTCCACAGTGGTGGGCCCGTGAGGGAGCGCCCGCCGAAGTAGAACCGGAAAAATACGCTTGCACGCAGCGGTCATTCCTCCTTCTTCTTGGGGCCAACTTAGCTGCGCAGGTGGTAGTAGGCCTCCACCCCCGCGTGGAGGAGCAGGGGGGCGGCGGTGACGACCCCAAACCACAGGGCGGCCAGGGCGAACTCCGACTCGACGCCGCCCGTCTGGGAGGAGAACGTGAGGGTGCCTTCGGGGGAGGGCGCCCCGCCAAAGCGGTCGTAGATGACCCAGAGGGTATACCCGCCGATCACCAGCGTGCCCGCCAGCACCTGCTCGAGGGACGCGAAGAGGGCCGCACCGGCCCCCTTCAGGGCGTCCGTCCATCCGGCCCCGAACGCTCCCCAGGCCGTCACGGCGGCCCACACGACCACCATCCCCGTGGCGAGGAACGTGGGGAGTTGGGTCGCCGTCCCGGAGGCGAGATGGACGGTCGGCACGTAGAGGAGCCGGGCGGCGGTCTCCAGAAAGACGGCGTGGCCCACCACGAACCCCGCCAGGGCCACCGCCTGGGCGCCCCGCCGCAGCCGGCCCCGGAACAGCCGCCAGAACAGCAGGGCCAAAAAGCCAGTCAGGACGATGCTCGAGACGACGTGGTACGTCTGCGAGGCGAACACCTGCTGGAGCGTCGCCACGAGCTCCGTGACGAGGTCCGCGATTTTTTCCGCGTCGGGCCCGGACGACCCGGTGGCAATCTCGTCCCGGCTGATTGAGACCTCCTCGGCGGGGCCCTCCCGCAGCCCGAGCCAGGTGAGCGCCCGGGTCGTCCCGAAGCTCACCACGATCGCGGCCAGCAGATAGCGGCCCGGGTTCATCAGCAGCCTCGGCCCGGCGCCCAGGTACTGGCGCACCGCCGTGCCCGGACGGCGGGTCAGGGCCTTCAGGGTCGCCCAGAAGCCCCGCCGCACGTCGACCAGCTCCTGGAAGAAGGTGCTGGCCACCCCCAGGATCGACTCGGGCCGGCCGGTGGGCACGCCGCAGCCGGGGCAGTGACGGCCGACAAACCGGCGCCCGCATCTCGGGCACGACGTCGTTCGGACCAGCGCCTGCGGCTCGTCCTCGGAGGCCTCCCCCTCCTCGTGGTCCTCTTCCGTCCCCTCCTCCCTCTTTTCTGAAT
>JAZKTD010000340.1:0-3621 GCA_036625705.1 Salinivenus sp. | reverse complement strand
TCGGCCTGAGCGGTGAGCAGGGTGCCCGGCAGGTCGAGCGCGTCGCTCAGGGCGGACAGGGCCTGCGACGGCGCGTCCGTGAGCCGGCGGTAGGAGACCAGATGGGCCGACGTCCCGGTGTGCTCCAGGACGAAGCGGTAGCTCGCCGTCCAGTAGCGGAGCCAGAACGGGAGGGCCTCGGGATCGCCCGGCGCCTCGTCGAGCCAGCCCCCAAAGTTGACCGGCTTCAGGCCCTTTCCGAACTCATGGTGCCCGATGGCCGCCATGTACTCCCGGACGAAGTCGTCGTCCTCGTGAATCTGGAGGAACCGCTCGTGCTGGCGGTGCATCGAGGCGGCCTGCTGGACCGGGTCCCGGAACGGGATGAGGAAGGTGCCCTGCCGGAGGCCGGGTGGCGGGGCGGCGAGGCGGGCGATGTTGAGGTTGTTCTTCGACAGGTAGCGCCGCGGGCGAGCGTCTTCGTCGCGATCGCCGTCCTCGTCCCGGTGGAGGGCGAGGACCTTCCGCATGTGCGTCTCGAAGAAGGTGTCGAACTCCGGATTCGAGTCGTCCGGGCCCCAGGGGCGGATGCTACTCTCGCGGTAGTGGGCGGGCCAGAAGTGCTTCCAGATCATCTCCTCGAAGGCCTCGGGGCTTGTACTGGAGACCTTGAGGCCGTCGCCGTGGGCGCGCTCTCGGGTGGGTGCGTCGGCGGCGACACCCCCGGACATCCGCCGCCAGAGCATCGGGGCCAGGACGAACGGCATGTCCCGGTAGGTGTGGGTGGCGAAGCGGCCGGTCTGCCACAGCAGGCGCAGCAGGATCGTCGTGCCGGCCCGGGGCAGCGAGGAGACAAAGACCGGCGCTTCGACCGAGACGTCTTGCAGGGCGTCCCGGTAGAGGGTGGCCCCCACGTCGGCGAGGGTGCGTTGCGCGAGCGGGAGGCGGAACGCGACGCGGTGGAGCAGGCGGTCGGTCCAGCCGTAGCGGTCGTCGAAGTCCATGGTCAGAGGGGCAGCCGAACGAGCATCAGCGAGGTGGGTGGCGGGGCGTCAGCGCAGCTGCCGGACGAGCAGGTAGCCGGCCGTGCCCACGACCACCGTCCCGAGGAGGAAATCGACCCGCTGGAGGGTAGCCCACACGCGGGGAAAAGAGGCGACCCCGCCCCAGTCGAGGAGCCAGACGGCCCCGAGGGGCAGGCCGAGGGCCAGGATGCTCCCGCCCCCGAGGATGCCCAGGAGCGCGAAGAGGCGCCGGGCGTGGTCCTGCAGGGCCGCCTCCTTCGCCCGGTCGTCCATCGTGTCGTCGCGCACGACTGCGAGGCAGTCTCGCCCCCGCTGTCCGGCCTCCCGGGCGTAGGCCGGGAGGCAACAGATGTGCAGGAGGGCGGCGAAGCCGACCACCACGAAAAGGGCCCACAGAAGGCTCATTCGTTCGGGGCGTCCGCCGTGGCCGTCTCCGTGTCGTCCGCGGAGAAGTGCAGGTACAGCCGCTTGAGCGGGTACCAGACAAAGCCCAGCAGGGCGGCCAGGAGCGCGCCGAGGGCGGCGAGAACGGCCCCGATCCCGGAAATTACGCTGCCGGGCCCCCCGTAGGCGAGGGCCGCGTCGGGGGCAAGGAGGACTGCGGCTGCGAGGAGAAGGGCAACTCGCGCGACGATGTTCATAACACTAATTGCTTTGGTTTGAAGTACTAACAGAATCGACCGACGAGCAGGGCCAGTCGGCCACGTCCTCGCGGGTCAGGTTGTGGCGGGTGCCGTTCATGACGAAGGGCACGCGCGTGTCGTCGTAGGGTGGGTGGATCCACTCCCAGACGGTGCGGCCGCTGGGGGCGACCTCGACGACCCGGCCGGCCCGGGCCTCGGTGAGCAGGGAGTTTCCGTTGTCGAGCCGCTGCCAGTGCCCGGCCGTGGGCGTATAGAACGGCTCGGAGCGGGCGGTGGGAAACAGCGTCTTCGTGGAGTCTGCGCTCGGCGAGAGTGCTACAATCCGGCTCCCCCCCAGCATGGTTCCGCGCGGCGTCGGGTCCTGGTTGTTGTCGAACACGCCAATCCACCCGTCCCCGAGAAAGTCCGGATCGTGCTGGTGGATGAACGGGGTGGAGGCCTTCCACTTGACCTCCAGGGAGGTCGGGTCGACGACGAGCACGAGGCTCGGGGTGCGGAGGGACACGAGCAGGTCGCCGGCTTCGAAGGAGGGGTAGGCAGACGCCCGTTCGGCCCCGAGCGGTTCGACGTCGTTCAGGTGGGTGGGGTCCTCGAGGAGGGTTTCCGGGTGCGGCGACATCCCCTTCACGAGGTACCGCGCCAGGCCGTTGGTGTACAGCACGTCGAGGACGGGGATCCGGCGGAGGACCTCGCCGTCCGGGGCGACGTGCAGGATGCGGTCGATCCAGACGGGCTCCTCGACGCCGGGGTAGCCGTCGGGGTAGCGCGCGCTCCCTCGGCGTTTTTCGGCGCTCACACCGGGGATCCAGAACGTGCCGTCCTCGGCCCGTGCGATCGAGTGGTGGGTCTTTTCCGGGAGCGTCCACTCGACGGTGCCGCAGGCGTCGAGCCGGACGGTGCCGACGTAGTCGAGGTTGACGAGCAGGTCGCCGTTCGGCCGCAGGTGGGTGCCGTGGATCTCTGACCGCAGCGGGCTGCCCTGCACGGCCGAGTCGGGGAAGAGGGCCTGTCGGTCGAGCGCCCACTCGTGGACGGTGCGGCCGCGGCGGTCGAGCAACTTAGCCCCGACCCCGAGCGGCTCGCCCTCGCCGCCCGACCAGTAGCTGGTGACGAGCGTGAGGCCCGGCTGCATGCGGGCCGGCCGCGGCGTGCGGGCGCCCTGCCGGTCGTACACCCGCGGGCCGACGAAGCGGTCGGCGTACGGGGTCGGCTGCGTGGCGCGGTACGCCGCCTCCGCCTGCTCGGTGGCCCGGGCGATCCACTCGTAGGGCGGCCACTTCCAGGCCCCGACGGCCACCCCGTATAGGAAGGCGAGGACGGCCACCGAAAGGACGAACCAGCCTTTTTCGACCGCGGAGAGCCGCACCGTTGAGGACCGGGAACGGGAGAAGGGCAGACGACGAGCCGACTCTTCAACCTAGCAAATCGCCGCCGGACTCTCCAGACCGACCGCCGGCGGAGAGGAGACGAGAGGGACCGCGGGGTGAGAGGGGTCCCATCGGGCCGGCCAACCGGTCCACGACCGGACGCCCCACAACAGGTACCGCCCCTCAGATCGCCGTTTGCAGGCGCTGAGGGGCGTTTTTGTAGCTGTCGCTCGGTGCCCGAGATGGGATTCGTGGGCATATCGGAATCCCGAGGACTACAGAGGATTGTCCCGGAAATCGCCCGTTGTAGCCGTTGAAAGTGGACTTCCGGCAGCGTGCGCGAAAATCGATCCGGTGACCACAGAGGACGTATGGGGACTCGACCCTGACAGTAGGGCTGACAGACTGTGCGCGGGCACTTGGCGACCCAGGAGCTTTCAATTCTCCCCTACAGAGGGGAACTCACCCTCATATCCAGTGGCCGCAAGCAGGGCTGTGTCGAAGAGATTGCACACACATTGCACGTTTCTCCATCTAGATCTTTTGGCCTCTGAGACCATTTGGACGTGTCCTATTGGTGCCGACAGCCGTCGGCAGGCTTCTATG
>JAZKTD010000028.1:0-20471 GCA_036625705.1 Salinivenus sp. | reverse complement strand
GGCACTGCCACGCGATCTCGGGACCCGGGGCCGTTCGCTCCGTGCCGACAGCTGACGAGAGAAGTGCCTTTGCGAACGACGTGGTTTCACCGGGAAGATTTCTCGACTGGAAATGGGCATCACTCGGCGGGCCGGATCCGCTCGATAAATGCGTCGGCCTCCCCGCGAAGCCGCCCGGCGGCCTCAAGGCCGTCCTTCCACTCCTCGGGGAACGCAGCCCATCCGTGCAGCGCCCCGAGCATCGCGCCCATCATGGCCCCGGTGGTGTCGGCGTCGCCGCCCACGTTGATGCCGGAGAGCAGGGTGTTTTCTAGGAGGTGCGGGCGGCGGGCGACCATCGCGCAGGCGAAGGGCCACGCCTCGTCGGCCCGTACCCCTACGCCGTCGCAGGCGTCGCGCAGGTCGAGCGGGAAGGAATCGATGATGTCCTCCAGGGCCCGCAGCCGCTCGGAGACGCGGTGGTCCTCGCCCAACTGGTCCTCCGCCCAGGTCGTGTTCTCGATCAGGGACTGCCAGAACGCCGAGCGGTCAAACGCATCGACGTCGTCGAGGCGGAGCAGCGCCCGCACGGCGGCGGCCTGCCCCCATCCCGCCGCGAGGGCGGCCGGGTGGCGGTGGGTAACGGACAGGACCGCCCGGACGGCCTCGAAGGCCTCGGCCCGGTCGGCGTCCGTCGCCGCCCACCACGTCCCGAGGGGGGCCGCCCGCATCGCCGCGCCGTCGGTGGGACGGTCGGGATCCCCCGACGCCTCGGGAGACGTGCCGTCGGCCAGACGGTCAATGGCGGCCGTGGAGGTGGCACCCCAGCGCCGGCACCGTCGGCTGCCGGTGCGGAGCGCCACGTAGGCCTCGGCCGCCCCCGCGGGCCAGTCGGACGGGTCCGGATGCGCAGTCAGGGTCCGGACGAGGGCAAACGTCATCTGCGTGTCGTCCGTCCACTGTCCGGCGTCGAGGTCGCCCCGCTGGTCGTCGTCGCGGTACTCTTTAATGCCTTTATAATATGTGCGCACGTTCTGGTGGCTCAGTCCCTCGATGGGCATGCCGAGGGCGTCCCCGACGGCGGCGCCGAGGAGCGAGCCGGTGATGTGGTCGGGCGAGACGGGCATAAGGGACCTCGAGGGACGACGAGACGGAATCGCGACGGATAGCGTATCGCTCTTCCGTTTGCTATGTTCGTGCCGAACGACTTCTTCACGGTGATGGCTCCATTCATGGACTGGCTCGTCGGGACCTGGGCGGTCTTTCGCAAAGACCTTCGGATCGAGCTGCGGTCCCGCTACGCCCTGAATAGCCTTCTCCTCTTCGTGCTGGGGGCCCTCTTGCTGGTGCTGTTCGCCGTAGGTCCCCAGCCCCTGAGTGCCCGCGTGCAGTCGGCCCTCCTGTGGATCGTGATGCTCTTCGCGGCGTCGATCGGCCTGGGCCGCTCGTTCGTGGCCGAGCAGGAACAGGGGACCGCGCTGCTGCTGCGGCTCAACACCCGGCCGAGCATGGTCTTCGCGGGGAAACTGCTGTTCAACCTGCTGCTGGTCGGGGCGCTCACCGGCCTCGCGGTCGGGGCCTTCCTGTTCCTGTTGGACATCGCCGTCCGGGCGCCGGGGCTCCTGGGCGCGACGCTCGTCCTCGGCGCGGTGGGCCTGGCCAGCGCCACGACGCTGCTGGCGGCCCTGGTGGCGCGGGCGAGCCGACGCGGCCCCCTGCTGCCGGTGCTGCTCCTCCCACTCCTGGTGCCCCTCCTGGTGTCCGGCACGAGCGCGACCCGCACGGCCTTCGATGGGGGCGCGTGGACGGAGGCGCAGGATCCCCTCCTCACGCTGGTCGGCTTTGCGGGGGCCACGATCTCCGCCGCCGTGGTGCTCTTCGACTACGTGTGGGCCGAGTAGCCCCGTCGCATGGACGGGTTTGAACGTTACTCGAATTCAGATTTTTGAGGGGAAATCCGCCCCGCCACGTGGCGTAACGGCTTTCCGCAACGTCCTGCCGTCTCTGCCCCGCCTCAGGGTCTCTATGCCTGCCGCCTCTCCCGTAAACCCCCGGCTCTACCGTGTCGTGCGCGCCGGCGTGGTGCTCACGCTGACGGGCGTGATTTTGGCCGGCTTCCTCGGGCAGATCCCTCAGCTCGACATCCTGGAGCAGTCGGCGCGCAACCTTTATTTTCACGTGCCGATGTGGTTCACCCTCATGGTGGGAACGATCATCTCGGCCTACCACTCCCTCCGCTACCTGCAGACCGGCGACCGAATGCGCGACCTGCGGGCCCGCGAGGCGGCGTGGATGGCCCTTCTGTTCGGGCTGCTCGGCATCGTCACGGGGATGGTGTGGGCCCGCTTTACGTGGTACGTGGGCACCGGAAAGTGGTGGAACTTCGACCCGAAGCAGTCGATGGCGGCGGTCTTGCTGCTCATCTACGGGGCGTACTTCGTGCTGCGCGACAGCCTCGACGACCCGGATACCCGCGGCCGCATTGCGGCCGTCTACAACCTCTTCGCCGTGGTGACGATGCCGTTCCTGCTCTACATCATTCCCCGCCAGCTGCCGAGCCTGCATCCGGGCGGCGAGGGCAGCCCGGCGTTCAGCCAGACGGACCTCGCCCCGGCGATGCGGTGGGTCTTTTACCCGTCGGTCCTCGCCTTCATCGGCCTCTTCTGGCTCCTCTACACCCAGCGCGTGCGGCTGGCGTGGGTCCGCGACCAGCTGCGCGACGAGCCGGACCTCTAGCCCCCTCCCCTCATGACCATCCATCCGCTCCCCGACGACGGTCCGGCCCTCCGCCCCCAGCAGGCGCGGCCCGACACCGCGTCGGCCTACGACAGCACGTGGACGGAGCAGCCCGCCGCCCAGCAGCCCGACCCCCTCGAACAGGTGATGCTGACCGACGGCAAGATCTACGTCGTGATGGCGGTGGTGCTGCTCATCTGGATCGGGGTGGTGACCCTGCTCGTCCGCACCGACCGCAAGATCGACCGCCTGGAACGGCGCCTCGAGGCAGACCGTTCGTCTTCTGACAGTCCTTGACTCCCCTCGGACATCCTCCGCCCCTCCCATGAAGTGGAAGTCCATTCTCGGCCTGGTCGCCATGGCCGGCTTCGCGGGCCTGCTCCTCCTGAACTTCGGGGACCAGGTCGGCGGCTACATGAATTTTGAGCAGGCCGCCCAGACCGGCAGCTCGGCCCACGTCGTAGGCACCTGGGTCGAGGACCGGCCCACCCGCTACGACCGGGCGCAGAACGTCTTCACCTTCTACATGCGCGACCAGAGCGGCACGGTCCACAAGGTGCGCTACCCGAACCCGAAGCCCGCCAACTTCGAGCAGGCCGAGCAGGTGGTCGTCGAGGGATCGATGAACGGGGAGGCCTTTGCGGCCGACCACATCCTCGTGAAATGCCCCTCGAAGTACAACGAAGCCAAGGGGTTGCAGAAGCAGGCAGGCCGCTCCTCCTCGTCGTCCGCCCCGCGGGCCGACACTCGCGGCGACTAGTGCCTGTGCCCATGCGGTCGTTCGTCTTCGCTCCTCGTAGCTTGGCCAGAATGGGGGTCGGGGCCTTCCTTCTCGGCGCACTCGTCATGGGCTGCTCGGCCTCGAGGGGGCCGCTGCCGCCGGCTGCTTCCTCGAATCCACTGCCGGACTGTCCGGACTCGCCGAACTGCGAGCGCATCTCGACGGACTACGCCGTCCCCGCCAACCGGCTCTTTGCGCGTGTCCAGACGGCCCTGCGGGACCTGGGCCCCGCCCGGATGCAGCTCCGGCCCGACTCGATGCGGGCCGCCGCGGTGTACCGGGTGGCCTGGGTCTTCAAGGACGACGTGGATGTGGCCGTCGAGCCCACGGCGGACGGCAGCCGGCTCCACGTGCGCAGCGCCAGCCGGGTGGGCCACAGCGACCTCGGCGTCAACCGGCGGCGGGTGCAGCGCCTCCTGGCGGCCGTCGACGCCACCGACTAGGCGTAGGTCTCGACGTGGGCGAGCACGTCGACGCGGAGGAACCGAAGCGCCTCGCGGGCCTGACGTCGCTCGGCAGGGGTCAACGGGTGCCGCTGCTCGACCCGCCGGAGCACCGTAGCCTCGTGCAAAAGGGTGATGCGCCCGACCGGCTCGTCGGGGAAGAGGCGGACGAAGCGCTCGATCCACGTCACGACGACCGACTCCAACTGCGGCCGTCGGCGCTGGGCGCGGTAGGCCGTCCGGACGGCCTTGAGGAGCACGGGGAGGCCGCGATTGCGGCTCGTCAGAGTCCGGAGGCGATCCACGGACGGAACGGGGGAGGACGGAACGGGAGGGGTAGACATGGGACACGGCGACTTGAAGGGCGAGAGACTGAGGCTCCCAGTGTACAACCCCTTTCCTCGTCCGCGGTGGACCCCGAACGCACCGTCTCGTGCTCCGCCCGGTGCCCCTCACCGAGAGGTTTGGCTTGCGACCCGGCGAAGGTTCGGCCTACTCGCCCCCGCTCGACGCCGGGCCGTCGGCCGCGTCCCTAGAGATAGAGCGTGGTGGCGATCAGAAAGTAGATCGCGAGGCCGATGATGTCGTTCAGCGTGGTCACGAACGGGCCCATGGCGCTGGCCGGGTCGACGCCCACCCACGTGAGCACAAACGGGATGAGAGCCCCGTTCGTCGTGGCCACCAGGCTCACCGACACCATCGTGAGGCCGAGGGTCATGACGAGGGTGCCCACGTCCCCCATCCCGAGGGCGGCCACGGTGCCGCAGAGCAGTCCCGCGATGACGGTGCCGTTGAGCAGGGCCACCAGGATCTCTTTCCCCAGCCGGCGGAAGGCGTCGCGGAGCCAGAGCTCGCCGGAGCCGAGGCCCTGCACGGCAATCGCCGCGCTCTGGACCGCCGCGTTGCCGCCCATGGCCGTGACGATCGGGATGAACGTGGCCAGCACGACCGCCTGCTGCAGGGTGCCCTCAAAGGTGCCGATGACGAGCCCGGACAGCCCCGACCCCACGAGCCCCACGACGAGCCACGGCAGGCGCCCTCGGCTCACCTGCAGCACCGTGTCGACCGTCTCCTCCTCCCCGGTGAGCCCGCTCATGAGCTGAATGTCCTCGGCGGCCTCGTCGCGGATCACGTCCACGACGTCGTCGATGGTAATGCGCCCCAGCATGCGGCCGGCCTCGTCGACCACCGGCACCGAGAGCAGGTCATACCGCTGCACGAGCTGTCCGACTTCCTCCTGGTCGACGTCCACCGACACGGAGATGAAGTCCGTCTCCATGATGTCGCGCACCGGCACGCCGGCGGACGAGAGGAGCAGCTGCTTCAGCGACACCACCCCGACGAGGAGGCCGTCCGCGTCGACCACGTAGGCGGTGTAGACCTCGTCGACGGCGTCGGCGTTGCGGCGCACCTCCTCAGTGGCCTCCTGGAGGGTCCAGTCCGGCGGCACCGACACGTACTCTCGCGCCATGAGGCCGCCGGCCGTCTCCTCGCCGTACTCGAGGAGCTCGACCAGGTCCTCGGTGTCCTTCAGGTCCGGCAGCAGCTCGAGGGCCAGCTCGTTCGGCAGGTCGGCCAGGACGTCGACCGTGTCGTCGGTGTCGAGTGCGTCGAGCAGGTCGGTGAGGGCCGTCGCCGGCAGGTCTTTCAGGAGGTCGGCCCGGTAGGCGTCCTCCAGTTCTACCAGCGTGTCGCTGGCCACCTCGGGGGGAAGCCACCGGAAGAGCTGCTTCGCTTCCGTCGTCGGCAGGTGATGCAGCAGCAGGGCCACGTCCGCCGGGTACAGATCGGCGACGAGGTTGAGCACCATGCCGCGCTGCCCGTCTCCCAGCAGCGCGACGATGTCGTCGACGACCGACTCGTCGAGCTCGAGCAGGCCGCTGGGCCGCGAGCCCTCGGGCGCGATCGACGGGGCGGGATCCGATGGCGACGTGGGCATGCCGGCGGGGGGCACGAGACGAGAAAAGCAGCACGCGGGGCCTTCTCCGTGTCCGTCTACTGACCGCCGCCGCTCTCGGTTCGCGCGTTGAGATGGCGCGCCAGCACCGCAAAGTCCTCGGCCGTAAGCGCCTCGGCCCGCTTCCGGCCCCAGTCGTTCGGCAGCGAGAGGTCCTGCTCCTTTACCCAGGTGCCCAGGCTGTTGCGAAGCATCTTGCGGCGCTGGTTGAAGGCGGCCCGCACGTAGGGCCGCACGTCGTCGAGGGCAAGATCCGTGGGCCCGTCCTCCTCCCCGAACGTGATGCGCACCACCGCACTCGACACGTCGGGCTGGGGCGAGAAGACCTGCGGCGGCACCGTAAAGCGCTTCTCCGGCGTGGAAAAGAGCTGGAGGAGGACGCTGAGGATGCCGTACGCCTTGGTGCGCGGCTCGGCCACCAGCCGGTCGGCGACGGCCTCCTGCATGGTGAGCACCGCCTCCGCGACGTGGGCCCGCTGCTCCAGGAGGGCAAAAATCAGCTCCGTCGTGAGGTAGTACGGCGTGTTGCTGATGACGTAGAGGGGCCCCGCCTGCTCGGCGGCGAGGGCCGCCCAGTCGACCTCCCGCACGTCCTGGGCGCGCACGTCGAGGGCCGGCAGCTCGCGACGAAGCACCTCGACGGCCCGCTCGTCGATCTCGATGGCGGTGAGGCGGTCGTAGCGCTCCGCGAGCAGCGTGGTGAGCTCGCCGGTTCCCGCCCCCACCTCCACGACGTGGGCGTCCGGCGGCGCCCGCAGGGTGCCGACAATCTTCTCGGCCATGTTGGGGTCGTGCAGGAAGTTCTGCCCGAGGCTCTGCTTGGGCCGAAAGGGAACGCGGTTGGACATACGGGGACGGACGAGGATCGAGAATCGTGGGTCGACCGGTCGGACCGGCCTCCGGGTGCTCAGGGCCCGAAGAGGGCGCCGACCGCGCTGAAGGTGCTCGTGAAGAGCCCCTGCCGGGTGTCTTCTCGGGGCGCCTGGATGGGCTCGGCCTCTGGGTGCTCGGACGGCGGGCCCTCCCGAATCTGCACCGCGGCCCCTTCGCCTTTCGTCCGGTGGGTCATGGTAACGGGATCGGTCCAGATCGCATCGTCGACCGTGACGTAGAGGGACAGATGCGGCACGGGCAGTTGTATGCGCTCCAGGGCCAGGGGCTCCGCCGTGCGGTTCTGCACCGTTAGCGGCGTGAGCGCCCGGTGGAGGCGGCGCGGGAGCCGGTCCAGGTGAAGGCGGCCGGCCGTTCGGGTCGCGTAGCAGAGGGTGCCCTCCCGCGTCGACGGCCCGAACCAGGTGTCGGACATGCGGTGCGAAGGAATCTCGGTCAGGCGGCGCCCGGACTCGACCAGTTCGACCCGCACCCAGAGCGGCGTGCTGAGGTAGAGGGTCACCGCCTCGTCGGGAAGCACCGAGAGGGGATGCTCGGGCCGCGTGACGACCGCGCGGTCGGCCAGGGCGGGGCGGAGCGCCACCGACTCGTCGGTGTCCTGCGCGCTGAACCGGTGGGTTGTCAGCGCGTCGTCGTCCGCCTCCAGGACGGCACTCATCGCGTCGTCCGCCACCGGAAGGGTCGCCCCGCTGCGCTGCGCCATCGGGTCCGCCGCGGCCGGGTCCGTCGAGGGCCGGACCACCACGCGCCAGTCGTGAGACGAGCGGTAGACCCACAGCGTCGTGGGCCCGACGTGCCACTCGCCGCCCGTGTGCAGGTCCAGAGACGCGGGGCCCCACCATGGAGTCGGGTCGGAGGACGGGTCGTTCATCGGGGAGCTCGGGCCGTATTCGGGAGGTCGGGGACGGGACGCGACTACTCGTCGTCGAGGTCCTCGTAGTCGTCCTCGTACATCTCCTCCTGTTCCTCGTAGAAGGCGTCGTCGTCCTCCCAGTCGACCCAATGGTCCTCCTCCTCGTGCTCAAGCTCCGCCTCCTCGTCTTCGTCGTCAATGTCCCAGTTGTCGTCGTAATCGAGCGCTTCGCCCGGCTCGTCGCCGGGGCTCGCCCGGGGGCGAAAATCAGGCATGTCTCGGGTGAGCGTAGTGCGGGAACGCGGTGCGAATGGTTGATTGTCGGCCTGACGGTACTCAACCTATCGATTGTCGGCACGCAGCGCAAACCAGCCCGCCGGGGCGATCGGGAGCGGCCCGGCCTCAGAACTGCGTCGAGAGACTGAGCTGCACGTCTCGTCCCGGCGAGAGGGCGTATCCCTTGTAGGTGTCCAGGAAGTCGCGGTACGTCTCGTCGAGCAGGTTGTCGACGCCGACCGAGACGGTGAGCGGAGCGCCCAGGCCCAGCTCAAGGGTCGTCCGCGCTTCCACGTTTACCACGCTGTAGGCCCGCGTCGAGGCCGTGCCGAACGGCGGCCCAAACGCGCCGTCGAACTGCGAGAAGGGCTCGAAGCGGCCCGCCGCGCTCTTCTGGAAGGCGCGCTTCACGCTCACCTCCACCTGCGAGTTGCTGAGGGGCCCCGTGTCGGCGGGCACCCAGCGCACGAAGCCGCTCACGGTATTGGCCGGCAGAAGCGGAAGCGCCCCCTCGCCGCCGTCGTCGCCGAGCCCGTCGCCGGTGCCGTCGAGCACCGCGGCGGAGCCGCCGACCTGCAGCCAGGAGAGCGGGCTCGTCTCTACGGTCGTCTCCACGCCCGGAATCACGGCGTCGGTCTGGCCCGACGCGAACACCGGGAGGGTCGACGCCGGGTCGGTGTCACCGGTGTTCTGCAGGTAGATGTAGTTCTGGATGGCGTTGACGTAGCCGGTGACCTCGGCGGTCACCCGGTCGCGCCGGACGCGCAGCGAGAGGTCGGCGCTGTAGGAGCGCTCCGGCTGTAGGGTCGGAGTGCCGACCTGGAAGGCCGCCACGCCGCCGTGCACGCCGCTCGCGTAGAGCTCGAACACGCTGGGCGCGCGGAAGCCGGAGCTGAGGTTCGTCGCGATCGCGTAGCCGTCCCCGAACGCGTAGCTGGCCCCCACCGCGCCCGAGAGCGTGGTGTAGGTGTTCTGCAGCTGGTCGGCGTCGGACGTACGCTCGTTGGGCACCGCCTCCACTGACCGCACGTCCACGCGGCCCCCGAACGAGAGCGTGACGGGGTCGAGATCCAGGTCCTCAAACAAGAAGACGCCCGTATTCCAGGTGCGGGCCGAGGGCTGCAGCTCGGCCGGGCCGCGCGTGTCGGCGTCCTGACGCTGCACCTCCGCCCCGATGGTGCCGCTGAGGCGTCCAATCGAGGGATGCGCCACCTCCAGGCGCCCGGTGTAGATGTCGGTCTTCAGGTCGAGCGGGTAGTCGAAGCCGCCCAGCCCACCGTCGTTGCGGATGGTGGTGAGCGTGGTGCCGGGGGCCCCGGCCTGCCGGAGGGACCGCTGCCAGCTCAGCCGCGGCTTCACCACGAAGCCGTCGGCGACGATGTTGCCCTTGAGCACGACGTTGCTGTGCGCCAGGTTCTGGCCCTGCCCCCGAGCGGGCCGGGGCGTCGTCCCCGGCGTCCCGCCGTCGGGAAGCAGAAAGTTCTGGGCATTCGTCCAGTAGTCGCCGTAGAGCTGGAGCGTCCCGAATTCGCCCTGCAGGCCCACCTGGCCGTAGGTGCTCCACTGCTCGAAATTGGTGAACGGCACCTCACCGGTGTAGCGCGGATCGCCGTAGGTGCCGCCCTTCTGGGTCTCCGAGAACGTCGGCGCGTCGGGCGTGTGGAAGTTGCCGGCCACGCGGCGCTCGGCGCCCACGCGCCAGCCTACGTTGCCCTGGGCCGCGCTCAGGTCGGCGGATACGGCCCGCTCGTTGTTGTTCGTGTAGTACTGAGTCGACGCGGCGCCGTTTACCTCAAACTCGTCGATCCCGGTGGTCGGCGCGGGCTTGCTAATGACGTTGATGGCCCCGCCCAGGGCGTCGGAGCCGTAGAGGATGCTGCTGGCGCCGCGCACCACCTCCACGCGCTCGGCCTCACTGGCGTTGGTCGCCGGAAAGTGCCGGACGCCAAACTGGTAGTACTCCTGCGCGATGCCGTCCTTCAGCAGCACGACCCGCTTGCCGCTGAGGCCGCGCAGCACCGGCTTCCCGGCCTGCGAGCCGGTCTGGATGGAGGACACCCCGCCCACGTTCTCTTGGAGCACCGCCCCGAGCGAGGCGCTGCGCCCGCTCTGGAGGTCTTCCGTGCCCATCACGTCCACGTCCTGGGGCGTGCGAAGGGTGCTGCGGGCGCGGGCCGTGCCGGTCACGGTGACCCCGTCCGTCTCCAGGACCTGCGTCTTCAGCGACACGTCGACGGTGACCGTCTCGCCCGCCTCGAGCGTCACCTCGCGGACGGCGGTCTGGTAGCCCACGAAGCGAAACTCGAGGGTGTGGTCGCCGACGGGCAGGTTGTCGAGGCGGTACCGGCCGTCCGCCCGCGTGGTGGTGCCCCGTTGCAGGGCCGGATCGGCCACCTGCGCCCCCGGTAGCGGGGCGCCGTCGGGGCCGGTCACGGTTCCGGTAACGACGCCGCGGCTGGACTGGGCCTGGACGGCGGTGAACGAGGCGGCGGCGAAGAGGAGAATTAGCGAGAGAGCCGTACGAGGGGTCATAACAGAAGAGGGAGACTGGGACGACGACGCGGAAGGGGGCTCCTGCGGACGGCAGGAGAACACAGCGGAACGGCCCGTCCGCGCAAGTCGAGATGCACGCAGCCGCTCGAAACTCGACCGCACTCGTCTCCGGTACGCTTCTCTTCCGGAGAGCGAGGGGAGGCCGGGAGGCGGGCGTTCCCTCCCGCACTCATCGACATACGGCCGTACAGCTACGCCAGACGGGCCCGCTCCCAAACAGGAGGCCCGCGGATCAACCGGTCGGGGGCGACGTGGACCGGCGTGAGGTGGGTGCGCAGCGTGACTCGCGTCGTGCCGATGTGCCGCGGGGCCGGCGCCGACTCGATCGACGAGGGAACGACGAGCAGTCGCGTCGCACACAGGTCACACTCCGGGGTGTCGACGTGCCCGCCGGCGTCGGTCCACAGGGGCACGTCGCTGTCGTGTACGGTCGAGGCGTGGCAGGGCTGAGCCGCCTGCCGATCCAGTGCGTGTTGAACGCGATGCAGCGACGACCCCAACACCCCGCCCCCGACGATTGTCGCGAGCAGGATCCAGACCGCGATGTCCCGGAGTCGGCGCATGGGGGCAAGACGAGTGCCGGAGTGACCAAAGCACGTCACGACTTAGCCCGGTACTGGTTCCACATCTGCGGGAAACCACATATGTACATACTTCCATACGATGCCTCCCCGGAAACCGGAAAGGCCTGTCCGTTCACACTCTCCCGCGGAATGGCTACATTGGCATTCGTTCCCTACCGCCGCGCCCCTCCGCCTCCCCATGCCCGAGTCTACCGTCCGTGCCGTCGATGTGTACCCCTACCGGGAGCAGTCCGTCAACCCCGAGTACTTGCTTCTCCGCCGGGCGCCGGGCACGCAGTACGCCGGGCAGTGGCGCATGGTGGGCGGCAAAATCGAGGCGGAAGAGGCCGCGTGGGAAACCGGCCTCCGCGAACTGAAGGAAGAGACCGGCCTGCGCCCGCGCCACTACTGGACGCTGCCCTCCCTGAACACGTTCTACGAGTGGGCCCACGACCGCGTGACCCTCGCCCCGGCCTTCGCCGCCGCGATCCCCGAAGACCCCACGCTCGACGACGAGCACGACGCCTTCGGCTGGTGGCCCGCCCCGGAGGCGGCCCGGTACCTGGACTGGCCCGAGCAGAAGCGGCTGCTGCGCCTCACCGACCGGCTCCTGCGCGACGGCATTCCTCCCTCCCTCGTGGTCGACCTCTGATGGGCCGTGGGGTGTCCCGCGGCCCCGTGGCGCGTCGAGGGCAACACCGCGCCGCGACGCGTTTGCCGACCCGAGCTCTTGCGCTCGTCGTTCCCCCAGGGTGCGGAATCCACACGGATTACTGCGGCCGACGGCTCGAACAGCAGCAGGCAGGTCGCACCACGCGTTCGCTACACCATGTAGTCGTCGGTCGGCACGTCGAGGAAGTCCATCAGCCAGTCGAGCGCCCAGGTCTGGTTGTCCTCCCCGCTCCACTCGTACTCGGCCTGCACGTCGTCGGCCACCGCGGCCCAGTCGACGGTCCAGTCCTTGTAGACGTGGAAGGAAAACTGGCTGACGTCGGTCTCGAAGTAGACGCATCCCTCGTCGGGATCGTAGATTGAGGTGGAGGTGTCGTCCTCGCGCGCCTGATCGGCGGCCAGGACCACGAGGGGCACCTTGAAGCGGTAGTCCATCTCGTGGACCCGTTTGGCCTCACTGTTGAGGAAGTTGGCCAGCACGACGCACCCGTCCCCGTGCTCCATCGCCGCCTCGGCGGCGTCGCGGGTCGAGGGGTCGGCGTCAATTTTGTCGAGGGCGGATTCCACCAGCGGCCAGACCGCAACCTCTTCGGGCTCGTCGGCGGCCTCCTCTTTGCGGGGAATGATCACGGTACGGTCTTCGATGTCCACAGTATCGATCGGGATTGGTCGGAGAAGGTGCGGCGAGGAGTTCAGTACAGGAACGGGGCGCCGCGCGAGATGATCGGCCCGGTACGAGGGCGGGTACGGATGGCGTAGGCGGCCCTGGTCCGACGGAGACGCCACACCCAGAAACGATACCGGGGCGAGAACTGTGGACGTAGCGGACTGCCGGCCCCGGAGCCAATCCTCTGGACGCCGTCCGGCAACGCCGTTCATCCGACGACGCATGCTCATCATCCCCGTCCTGCCCCGTCTCCATGCCGACCCCCTCCGTCCCGCCCGAAAAAACCAAGGGTCAAATTGAAGCGGCCGTGACCGAGGCCATCACGCAGCTGGAGCGGGATTATCTGGGGCGCGGCCCCAAGGAAGCGAAGTCCTTTATCGTCGAGAACCTCGTGGTCGTGAAGCTCCAGGGCATTCTGAGTCCCGCCGAGCGGCAGCTGAGCGAGGAAAACGGCGGGGTCGAGCTCATCAAAAAAATGCGGACGCGCCTCATTGAAAGTTCGAGCGAGGAGCTGTGCGGTCTGGTCACGCAGGAGACCGGGATTGACGTCGTGAGCATGCACACCGATATCAGCGCCCGGACCGGCGAACGGATCTTCGTCTTTAGCCTCGACACCGACCTCGAATCGATTCTGGAAGAGCGGGAGAACGGACCGTGAACTTCTGGTAAGGGCACTCCCCGCCCCTTGCCACAGCTTCCCTCCAGCGCTATATTTGCCCCATGGATTTGAGCGACGGGAGCGCCCCCGGCGGGCCCGTTTCTCAGTCCCACGACATCGCTCCCGGCACGCACGCTGCGTACACGTTCGAGCCGCCCCCACGCGGGCCGAGCGGGTACAAGGATTGAGGCCGACATTCAGCGCCCCCGGCGCTGCGTGTCGGCCTTTTTTCGTGCCCTTCTTTATCGGGGCCCCGACTCGGGAATCCCGGCCACGTTCCTCTCGACACCGACGGCATCGCGCATGCCCGTTTTCCTCACCCGCCTGACCTGGCTCCTCTTCGCCGCGAGTGTGGGCCTCCTCGTCTGGGGCCCCGTCCCCGACTGGGCGCAGGGCTCGATCCTGCACGTGGACGGCCTCACCCGCATCATGGCCGCCGTCACCACCTTCGTCAGCGGCATCGTGCACAGCTTCTCCCGCCGCTACATGGCGGGGGCGAAGCGGCTGGACGGATTTTTCGCCCGGCTCTTCGGGCTCATGGTCGTCGTCCTGGTGATGACGGCCGCCAACCACCTCGTCCTGTTCGCCGCGGCGTGGGCGGCGATGGGTTGGCTGCTCGCCGACCTGATCGGGCACGTCCGCGGCTGGCCGCAGGCCCGGGCCGCCGCCCGGGTGGCCCGGTGGCACTTTCTGGGCGGGAGCGCCCTCGTGGCGGCCGCCCTCGGCCTGCTCGGCGGGCGAGCCGGCGCGTGGACCATCGAGGGGACGCTCGCCGCCCTGCCTGCCCTCTCCATGTCCGTCGTGGTCACGGCGGCCCTCTTGCTCCTCGTGGCCGCCATGGTCCAGTCGGCCCTGGTGCCGTTTCATCGCTGGCTGCTCTCGTCCATGACGGCCCCCACGCCGGTGTCGGGGTTCATGCACGCCGGCCTCGTCAACGCGGGTGGCATCCTCCTCGCCCGATTCGCGCCGGTCGTGTTCGAGGTGTCGGCCGTCATGCTCGGGATCCTGGTCGCCGGAGGCGTGAGCGCGCTCCTCGGGCAGGCCTGGATGCTGGTCCAGACCGACGTCAAGCGGCAGCTCGGCACCTCCACGGTCGCCCAGATGGGCTTCATGGTGCTGCAGTGCGGGCTCGGCCTGATCCCGGCCGCCATCACCCACCTCCTCCTGCACGGCTTCTACAAGGCGTACCTGTTCCTGGCGTCCGGCTCCGCGGTCACCTCCACGAAGCCCCCTCCGCGGGAGGCCGCGCCCTCGTCCGCGGCTAGCACCGCCGTGGCCTGGGCCTCGGCCGGGGCGGGCGGCCTGCTCTTCGCGGTTCTCACAGGCAAGTCGCTGTGGTCGCCCGACAGCGGCGCCCTGCTGATTCTCTTCGTCGTGCTCGCGGTGCTCCACGCCACCCGCACGGTCGTGCGCCGGGCGGCCCTGTCCGCGACGGTGCGGCTCTGGGCGGTGCCCGCCCTCGTGCTCTCGGCGCTCGGCGTCTACGCGGCCGTCTACAACGGCGTCTCGGCCCTGCTGGCGCCGCTCCCGGGGGCTGTCGTCCACGTCCCGCTGACCCCGGTGCACTGGGTCGTGGCCGGCCTCTTCGTCGCGGCCTACGTGGCGACGGAGCGGGGCTGGCACCGGGCCAGTCCCCGCCTCTACGTGGCCCTCGTCAACTCCTCCCGGCCCGTCCCGACGACCCTGCTGCACAGACGCGACCAGTACAATGCCTATTGAACGCTCCGTCCTGCGCGCCCGGATCGAGAACGCCGCCGAGTACATCGGCCCGCTCTGGCCGCTCCGGACCTTTAACGCCGCCAATCCCCTGGTGGGCTTCGAGGACCGGCCCTTCGACCGGGCGGTTCAGCAGGCCGGGGAGCTGTTCGGGGGGCGGGGCTACCCCACCCCGGCCGTCTTTCGACAGGCCTGGGAGCGAGGCGAGATCGACCCGGACCTCCTGACCCGCCGCCTGGCCGAGCACGGCATCACGCGGCGGCCGGACGAGCTGCTCGACCAGATGGACACCGACGAGCAGACCCGGGCCGCCCCGCCGGCGGACGCCCCGCTCGACCGGGTGCTGGTGAAGTGGCTCTCGGCCTTCCTCGACCAGGGCCAGGCGGCCTGGCCCATGCCCAATCGGTCGGAGGGGTTCTTTGCCGCCTGGCGGGCCGTGGCGCCCTACGACGACGCGCTCCCCGCCGTCGACCGCGCCGCCGACCTCCCCGACACCCTCCTCGACGCCTTCGAGGCGGTGCTGTCCGGCTACCCCGAAACGCAGTGGGAGAGCATCTTCGTCCACCACCTCGCCGCCCTGCCGGGCTGGACCGGCTTCATCAAGTGGCGGGCCCGGCGGGCCAACACGGCCTGGCAGGACGCCTACCCCATCAGCCTGGCCGACTACCTGGCCGTGCGCCTCACCCTCGCGGCTCGGATGGACCAGGCCATCGCGCCGGACCGGGCCCAGGACCTGCCCGCCAACGGGGTCGACCGCCCCTCCCTCCCCCGCATCTGGCTGGAGGCCTGGGAGGCGAGCTACCGCACCCGCCTGTTGGACGACCTCCACCAGGCCACCCCGGCCGCGCCCGACAGTCCGCCCGACGAGCGCCCCGACGCCCAGCTGGTCTTCTGCATCGACGTGCGCTCGGAGGTGATCCGTCGCCACATCGAGGCCCAGGGCCCGTACGAGACCCACGGCTACGCGGGCTTCTTCGGGGTGCCGATGCAGCACCAGCCCTACGGGACCGACACCCGCGTCAAGGCCTGCCCCCCGATCGTGGACCCGAAGCACCGGATCCTCGAGCGCCCGGCCCCCGACCGGCAGGCCCAGGCCGACGCCCACGACTGGTGGTCGGCGCTGGAGACGGGGCGGCGGGCCCTCGTGAAGACGCTGAAGAGCAACGTGGCGGCGGCCTTCGGCTTCGTGGAGGGCAGCGGCGGCTTCTTCGGCGGGGCCATGGCGGCCCGCACGCTGGTCCCTTCCCTCCTCTTCCGGCTCGGGGAGGCCCTGGCCGAGTGGATCCCGACGCCGACCGCGTTCACCGAGCCGACCGTGGACCGCCCCGACCCCGCCGACCCCGCGGAGGACGACGGGCTCCCGATCGGGCTTTCTTTCGAGGCAAAGGTGCTCTACGCCGAGGCCGCCTTCCGGCTCATGGGCTGGACCGACCGGTTCGCCCCCATCGTGGTCTTCACGGGCCACGGCAGCCAAACCCCGAACAACCCCTATAAGTCGAGCCTCGACTGCGGGGCGTGCTCGGGGAACCCCGGCGGCCCCAACGCCCGGGTGCTCGCGGCCCTCTGCAACGAGGACGCCGTCCGGGAGGCGCTCCGCGACCGGGGGATCGACATTCCCGACGACACCGTCTTCCTGGCCGGCCAGCACAACACGACGACCGACGAGATTTCACTCTTCGTCGACGAGGCGGACCCGCCGGTGCCCCGGACGGCCCTCGACCGTCTCCGCCAGGACCTCGCGTCGGCCCGGGCCGACGCGGCCGCCGAGCGGGTGGGGACGATGAACGCCCGCGTCGACACCGGCCGGGCCGGCGCGGCCCGCCGGGAGACCGAGCGGCGGGCGGCCGACTGGGCCGAGACCCGCCCGGAGTGGGGGCTGGCCGGCAACGCCTCCTTCATCGTCGGCCGCCGCCGCCTCACAGAGGAACTCGACCTCGAGGGACGCGCCTTCCTGCACTCCTACGACTGGACGACCGACGAGGACGGGACGGCACTGGAGAATATCATGACCGGGCCCCTCGTGGTGGGCGAGTGGATCAACACACAGTACTACTTCTCGACCGTCGACAACGCCGCGTACGGGAGCGGGTCGAAGGTGACGCAGAACGTGGTGGGCAAAATCGGCATCGTGCAGGGAAACGGGGGTGACCTCATGACGGGACTCCCCCTCCAGTCCCTGCAGATCGACGACGAACACCCGTACCACCGTCCCCTCCGGCTGCTGTCCGTCGTCGAGGCCCCGACCGACCGCGTCGAACAGATTCTCGAGCGGCACGCCGCCCTCGCGCAGCTTCTCGACAACGAGTGGATCCGCCTGACGGTCCTGGATCCCACCGAGGAGCACACCTTCTTCCACTACCGCCCCGGCCTCTCCTGGGAGGCCCGGACGGACGCTGCCGCCGCCCCGGCCGGCGCGCGCTCCTGAACAGGGCGCCCCACTCCTCACCGTGCACCCAGCGACCAGACCCGACTTCTGCTATGAGCGACCCATCGACCAACGCGGACACGGACCACACCCTTCATCCCCTCAAAAAGATCGAGATCATCGTTCGGGGCGAGAAGGAACCGTTCGTCAAGGACCTTCTCGACGAGACGACGATCAGCGGCTACACCATCCACCACAACGTCACGGGCCGCGGGGAGCACGGCTTCCACGAGGGACGGCTCCTCTTCAACGACCGCGACGGCCTGGTCATGTTCTTTGCCGTCGGCGGGGAGGAGTCGATCCAGACCATCGTGAACGGACTGACGCCCCTGTTCGAGGAGAGCTCGGGCGTCATGTTCGTCTCCGAAACCCAGGTGGTGCGCCTGGACAAGTTTCTCAAGGAGGAGTAGCCCCCGACCGGCCCGCGCCTCTCCGGGCCTCTCACTTCCGAACCTCGGGCGGCACCGTGCAGTCCGGCCGTCGCGTGTCGGTGAGCTGGAGGAGGCGCCAGCCCGCGTCGGTCCGGACCAGCTGGACGGCATTCACGCCGCAGTGGGAGCGCTCGTCGCCACGGTAGAAGACGTACGGCACCCAGGCGCTGGCGAGCGGGCCGTCGACCCGGATCTCGACGTCCCAGATGCGCTCGTCCCACACCCGATCGCGGGGCTGCCCCACCGCCTCGGCGAACGCGTCGACGGAGGTCGCGGACACGGCACTCGTGTCCGCGGGGCCGAGGGCGGTGTGCAGCCGCGCGTCGTCGTGAAAGACGGCGCGGACCGCCGCACTGTCGCCCGCCCGCATGCCGTCGAAGAGGGCGTCGATCGTTGCCCGGACGGCGTCCGCGGGCGATCGCGACGGGGACGCCGGCGGGTCGGGCTGGGCCTGTGCGGGGGCCGTCAGCCCCGCGCCGAGGACGGCAACAAGAAGGACTCGGTGGACCATGGGAGAGGTGCGGAGTGGAAAACGGAATGCGGAGCGGCACGGCTCCAACACGGCCTCGGGGGTCGGGATCCGGCCCGGGCGGCCGCCCCCTCAAACACTCCCTTGGAAGTCAGTCGGCCTTCGGCCTCTAGTGAGTATGGATGTGGGGAAGTGTGGAGGTATGGAGGGAAAATACATCCGTACTTCCACCCCGACAGTGGTCCGGACATGCCCTTCAAGACCTCCACACCCGAACGGAGCGTGCACTCGGGAGACCGAGTGCACGTGGAGTTCGTCTCATGCCCCGAAGTAGGCCCGAACGAGGTCGCGGTAGACAGTCGTCCCGTGCCGCACCGCCTCGACCTCGATCCGCTCCTCGGCCGTGTGGGACCGCTCGCTCGGGCCGGGCCCCATTTTCACGGCGGGCACGTCGTGGAGGAAGACCCAGTCCGAGCAGGTCGGGGATCCGAACGGCTCGGCGTCGGGGCGGGCCGTCCGGGCGGCGTCGACGATGCGGGCGTCCTCCGGCGTCGCGCACGGCACGAGGCGGTCGCTGTAGACCTCCACCTCGACGTCGACGGCCTCGCGGACGATCGACACCAGTTCGTCGTGGGTGTAGGCCGGCGTGGTGCGGATGTCGACGGTGTGCGTGCAGTGCTCCGGCACGACGTTGTTTGCGGAGCCGCCCTCCACCATCGTCACGGTGAGGCTCGGCGCCCCGAGGTACGGGTCCGCCCGGTCGAGCGTCAGGGCCTCCAGGTCCCGAATCGCCGCGGCGGCCGTCGTGATCGCGTTGTCGCCGAGGTGCGACCGCGCCGCGTGGGCCGAGGTGCCGTGCGCATGCAGCTTGAGGATGAGCAGCCCCTTCTGGGCCACGCAGGGCCGGAGCTGCGTGGGCTCCCCCACGACCGCCGCGTCGAGGGCCGGCAGGTGGGGCCGCAGCGCCTGCAGGCCGTTCTCCCGGCCGCCGGACTCCTCGTTCGTGGTGAGGGCGACCAGAACCCGTCCGTCCGCGGGGTGCCACCCGTCCGCCGCCAGCGTGAGGAGCGCGGTGGTCATGGCCGCGCCGCTGGCCTTCGCGTCGACGCTCCCCCGCCCGTAGACGACGCCGTCCGCCTCGACGGGGTCGAACGGGTCGTAGGGGTGGTCCGCCGACGGTGGCACCACGTCGAGGTGGGTGTTCAGGAGGAGCGTGTCGTCCCCCGTCCCCACCCCGAAGACCACGTTGTCGTCGACTCGGTGCGTGTCGACGCCCGCCCGGCGGACGGTGGCCTCCACGAAGTCGGCGATGTCGGCTTCTTCGCCGCTGAGCGAGGGGAAGCGGATCAGTTCTTTGAGGAGGCCAACGGCGTCGTGCGTGTCGGTCGGAACGGAGGGCATAAGCTTGGAGGAGTGCGGGAAACGGAGGAGCGGCGGCCGAGAGTCTGTGTGGCCTGATTCTGTGGTTGCGAGTTGGGAGGGTTGTGAGTTGTGTGTTTTGTCGCGTGGACGGAGGTGAACACCCCGGAACGTGCACTCGTACCTGCCGCATTATCGTCCAACTGCGGGGTCTCTTAACTCAGAACCCGCCAACCTACAACCCACCAACTCACAACCCACGCTACGTGGTGACTTCCGTGGCGCGGGCCTGGGCGGCCACGTCGTCGGGCGCACAGACGAGGACCCGCTCCACCCCGTCGCGGAGGGCGTCCAGCGCGGTGTCGATCTTGACGCGCATCCCGCCCTCGATCCAGCCCTCCTCGACGCCCGTCTCGAAGGTGGAGGCGTCGCAGGTCTCGAGGTGGGACCCGGGGTCGTCGGCGTCGCGGCGGACCCCCCCGGTGGTCGTGGCAAAGAGCAGCTGCTGCGCCCCCAGGGCGCCGGCCAGGGCGCAGGCCACGGTGTCTGCGTTGACGTTGTAGATTTGCCCCTCGTCGTCAACGCCGAGGGGAGACACGATGGGCACGATCTCTCGGGTTAGGAGCCCCTCCGCGAGCGTCGGGTCGACGGCATCGATGTCGCCCACCCACCCGAAGTCCACGGTCGTCCCGTCGATGGTCCAGGGCGGGCGCTTCGACACCTGTACCTGCTGGGCGTCGGCCCCGGAGAGGCCCACCGCGGTCAGGTCGTGGGCCGTGGCCTGGGCCACGAGCTGCGTGTTGAGCGCCCCGTTCATCGTCCACTGCGCAATCTCGAGGTCGAGGTCCGTCGTGACGCGGCGGCCCTGCACGCGGCGCGGGGTGTGGTCCAGGCGGTCGGCCATCGCGCTCATCTGCTTGCCGCCCCCGTGGACGAGCGCGACCGGTGCCCGCTCGGTCAGCGTGTCGAGCGCGGCCCACAGGGCCGACATGCGCTCGGGGTCGTCGATGAGCGCGCCGCCAATCTTGACGACGATGGGATC
>JAZKTD010000339.1:0-3700 GCA_036625705.1 Salinivenus sp. | reverse complement strand
TCAAAACGGAAGCTCGTCGTCCGGCTCGAAGGTCTCCTCGTCGCCGGACGATCCGGACTGCGAGGACGCCCCCGACTGTCCGGACTGCCCCGACTGCGGCCCGGGCCCCGACGGCTGCCCGGATTGCTGCTGGGGGGGGCGCTGGTCGAAGCTCTCGTCCTCGTAGCTGTCCTGATCCTGGCTGAATCCGTCGCCGGCCGGTGCGCCCTGCCGGTTGCTGTCGAGGAACATCATCTCGCGGGCCTTTACCTCAGTGGTGTACCGCGTGTTGCCGTCGCGGTCCTCCCAGGAGCGGGTCTGCATCGAGCCCTCGAAGTAGACCTGCGAGCCTTTGTCGAGGTACTCGTTGCACACCTCGCCGAGGCGCCCCCACGCCACGACGTTGTGCCACTCGGTCTTCTGCACCTCCTCGCCGTCACGGTTGGTGTAGGTCTCGTTGGTGGCCAGCCGCATGTTGCAGACCGCCGTGCCACTGCCGGTATAGCGGAGCTCGGGCTCCTGCCCGAGGTTGCCGATGAGAATCGCCTTGTTGACGCCACGTGCCATGGTACTAAGCGTAATTTTTGGGAAGAATGGGAAACAGATCCGGCGCCACTCCGGCGCATCCGCTATACGTCCCCACGGCGAAGAGTATCCCGGGCGAATCGTTGCCGGGCGCGCCTCCCCGCTCGTCGCGACAAGCGGCGCCGGAGCGTGCGTTTCCGTAGACACATTGACGTCCGAAGTATAACGTTTGTTTAACCCAAGTGCCAACGAACTACTCCGCGGCGCACCGTTCACCGGGGTCGCCGGGCTGCAGGTTCTCGAAGAGCCTCCGTCTCAAAAAATCCGGTCCCATAAAGAAATGCCGGGCAGGCACGCTCACCCAGAGACGCACCTGCCCGGCGGATACGGAGGCCCCCGCGGTGCTACAGTCCCCGGGGACAAACTGGACCTTATGAGTGGTCCGCCACCGCAACAGGTATAACAGCGGCAACAGGTGTGCCAACGGCCGTTTTCCCGCCTACACGCCCGGAACCGCCGGTCTGGACGGCCCGCAGCGTAGGCTCATGAACACACCTGTGCGCGGAAGTAGACAGTGCATCCCGTCCCCGTCGCTTGGAGGAGGGCGGCCTGCGTGCCTACGTGCCGGAGGGAGAGGTGACCGGCGCCGCCTCGGCGAGCTCGCTCAGAAAGTCGAGCGTCAGGGCATTGAAGGTGCCGGGATGCTCGATCATGGGGGCGTGGCCGCACTCGTCGATGAAGTGGAGCCGCGCGTTCGGCATCCGGTCCTGAAACTCCTGCGCCACGTCGGGCGGCGTGACGATGTCGTCCTGGCCCCAGATCAGCAGCGTCGGCACGTCGAGGGTTGAGAGCCGCTCCGTCACGGTCTCCTCGTCGGCCGACCGGGCAATCTTGAGCAGCCGCAGGGCCCGCGGCCGGTCGTTCACGATCTCGAACATCTCGTCCACGAGCTCCTCGGTGGCGTGCTTCGGGTCGTAGAAGGTCATCTCGGTGCGCTCCCGGATGAACTCCCGGTCCTGCCGCTTGAAGAAGGTCGACCCCATCGTCGTCTCATAGATGCCAGACGACCCGGAGAGCACAAGCGCGTCGACGAGGTCGGGGTAGTGGAGGGCATAGAGAAGGGCGATGTGGCCGCCCAGCGAGTTGCCCACCGGAATCGTGGTGTCGAACTCCATCGCGTCGACGAAGTCGCGCACGTGCTTCGTGAGGCGCGGCACGCCGGTGTCCGAGATGGGAAAGTCGTAGACGGGGATGATGGGGGCCAGCACCCGGTAGCCGGCCTCCGAGAGGGTCCGCACCGTGTCGACCCAGTTGCTCAGGTCGCCGAGCATGCCGTGCAGCAGCATGATCGGGGGCAGCGGCGAGTCGGTCGGGCCCTCATCGTTGTACTGGAAACGACCCGTTTCGTAAACGGGGAACGGAGTGTCGTGCATAGGTGCGGTCGTCGTCAGTGGGAACCGGGTGGACGGGACCGATGGCGGATCCCGCCGCCCGCAACGAATCGGCGTGCGGCCTCACGAACCCAAGGCGGGCAGTACAGAAAGGCCCTGTACATTTTGCATGATCATGTTGCAAGAAACGCACGAGGTCGGTAACATTCAAAGCGGTTCCGCCCGAGATGGGGCGAGGCCGCACGCTGCACCCAGAACACATACGCCCCTCGTCGTCCCAGCAGGCTGTTGCGCGTGGGTCCGTCTCTGTGGCTTGGTTTAAAAACGACAAACAGTTTTTTCGAAGTAGACAAACAGGACCAATGGGTTGTATTCAGAAAGCACTTACAGCAAGTAATTCGTCTGGACGGCTGCTCAAACTCCAATATGCAACAGCCTGCTGGCGTCGGGACGCCGTGCGGCCGGGCGCCGCCCGCTTCGGGGAGAAACCGGATTGCGTTCATTCGGTACATATATAGGTACATCCTGCAGGTCTTTTTCGTCCAACGTCTACGTCGCTCATGGAGAAAACGTCACGAAATCGTACCGTACAGGTAGGGGTCTGGAGTGCACTGGCCGGGGGCGCGCTCGGCTTTACGCTGGGAATGATGTTCGCACCGCAGCGCGGTCCCGACACTCGCCGGCGGCTGGCCTATCAGCTCGAGCACCTGGCCGCCCAGACGGAAGACTTTCTTCGTCGGGTCCTCGAGTCGCGGCCGGACACCGATCCGTCCGGCGACGAGATCGTCGCCGACGCACAGGCGCGGGCCGACCACATCCGCAGCGACATCGACGCCCTGCTCGAGGAGCTCCGCGAGCAGAGCACCTCCGCGAAGGACACCGACACTGAGTAGCGCCGCCGGTACCACCACGCCCTCCTGCCCACACTTCTACTGATCGCTCCCCCTCTACATGCCGAACCTGACTGTTCTCCTGTCTCCGGCCGATCGGAAGCAGCCCGGGGGCAACCCCTTCGCTCCGGACATGTTCGACTACCGGACGTCGGGAACCTTCAACTACTTCGACGACCTGAATCCTGAGCGGCGGGAACTCATCGACACACTGCAGGAGGTCGTCGAGGAGGAAGACGAGGACACCCTTTCGGACGTGTTCGGGCTCCAGGACTACGAACTGGAGGAGGCCCTCCGCGTCAACGCCGAGATCTACGACGCCCCGCTCATGTCGGCCCTCGACCGGTTCAGCCCGGGGGTCATGTACGCCGCCATGGACTTCGCGAATCTCCCGACGGGGGCCCAGCGGCGCCTGCTGGAGAACGGCGTGATCCTCTCCGGCCTCTTCGGGCTGCTGCGGCCCGACGACCTGATTCCGAACTACCAGCTCGGCATGGACGCGACTCTCCCGGACCTCGGGCCGGTGGCCGACTACTGGCGGCCGGTCGTGAGCCCCATCCTCAACGACAGCCTCGAGGGGCGCTGGGTGTGGGACCTGCTCCCGGAGGTCCACCGCAACGCGTGGACCGACGAACACACGTACGAGGCCCGCGTCGAGGTGACCTTCGAGCGCGAGGCCGACGGGGAGCGCGAGGCCATTACCGGGGAGGACCTGGAGGTGCAGCGCGGCCAGTTCGTCAACTTCATCGTGCAGGAGACCGCCGAGGAGATGGACGACCTCCGGGAGTGGACCGAGGAGGAGTCCGACGAGCTCGCCTTCGACGAGGACGCCTCCACCTACGACGAGGAGACCAAGACCTGGTCCATCGTGATGGTTCAGCAGTAGCGCCTCCCACCGCGCGCCGCCCCGACCGC
>JAZKTD010000338.1:0-3724 GCA_036625705.1 Salinivenus sp. | reverse complement strand
CGGTCGGTTCGGAACCTTCCCGTGGGCCGAAATCTAAGACGGCGTGTGCATACTGTGATCGCACCCCCTTCGACCGCCATCGATCGTTCGGCCCCTGACAAAGATGGTCTCGTGCCGGTGACGGCCACGGTGGACCTCGACGCCCTCCGCCACAACGCCCGGGTTCTCCGGGCCCGCGCGGACGGGGCCGACCTCATGGCGATTGTGAAGGCCGACGCCTACGGCCACGGGGCCGTGCCGGTGACCCGGGTGCTCCACGACGAAGGGGTGCGCCACTTTGCCGTGGCCCGTCCCGCGGAGGCGGTTCGGCTCCGGGAGGCCGGATGCTGCGACCGACTCCTCGTGCTCGGGGCCCCGTTCTCGGAGGACCTGTCCGTCTACACGGACTACGACCTCGACATGACGGTCTCCTCCCGCGCCGCGGCCGCGGCCGCCTGCCGGCACGGCCGGCCGGACCGGCCGCTCCGGGTGCACCCCAAGGTGGAAACCGGGATGGGGCGCATCGGCCTTCCGCGGGACGGGGCGGCCGACGTGATCACGCATCTGGCAGAGGCCCCCGGGGTCACGCTGGCGGGCGTATGGATGCACTTCGCGACGGCCGACGACCCGGAAAGTCGCTTCACCGAGACCCAGCGGTCCCGCTTCCGGGCCCTGCTCGGCGAGCTCGACGATCGGGGCGTGGGGGCCCGCCTCGAGCACGTGCACGCCGCCAACACCGGGGCCCTCCTCACCCTCGGGCGCCAGGCCCACAACTTCTCGGCCCCGCTGGTGCGCACCGGCATTGGCCTGTACGGGCTGGCCGCCTCCGCCGGGCTGGGCGCGCGGGCCGACCTGCGGCCCGCCATGCGCCTCAAGGCCCGCGTCACGCACCTCAAGACCGTGGAGGCGGGGACCCCCGTCTCGTACGGGGCCCAGTGGCGCGCGTCCCGGCCCACCCGCATCGCGACGCTCGGGGTCGGCTACGGCGACGGCTACCCGCGCCTCGGCTCCGGCCGCGCGGCGGTCCGCATCGGCGGGGAGGAGCGACCGGTCGTGGGCACCATCTGCATGGACATGTGCATGGTCGACCTGGGGACGCCCGACCAGCAGCTCGCGCAGACGGTCGAGGTGGGGGACGAGGCCGTCCTCTTCGGCCCCGACGGCCCCACGGTCTACGACGTCGCCGAGTGGGCCGAGACCATTCCCTACGAAATCTGCTGCGGCCTCTCCCCGCGCGTGCCCCGCCGGTACGTGCATCCGGCCAGCGAGGCCCACGCCACACGACGGGAGTCCCCGGCATCTTCAGCCGATCTTCCTCGTTTTTAGACAATATCGTTACAAATTCGTATGCTACCCACACCCTGAAAGTGCATCCTCCCTGATTGCTTGTTTGTATGAAGTAGATGATCGAAATCTTGATCGTCTACCTTTCGGTGTGCTGGAGTAAGGGTGGTTGTTGTGTTTTTCTGTTCACTTGATCCTGTACTGAGCCATGCCCATTACTGCTGATCCCGGTGATATCGACATCCTCGTCGTCGACGACGAGAAGGACGTTGTCGAAGTTGTTGGTCATTTCCTTGAGGAAGAAGGATACACGGTCCACGCGGCCTACGACGGCGAGGAGGCCCTGGAGATGGCGTCCGGGGACGTCGACCTCATCGTCCTGGACATCATGCTTCCGGGCGTCGACGGGTACGAGGTCTGCCGGAAGCTGCGCTCCCGCGTCGAGACCGAAGAGATCCCCATCGTCTTCCTCAGCGCCAAGACCGAGGAGGAGGACCAGATCGAGGGCCTCATGCTGGGCGGCGACGACTACCTGACGAAGCCCGTCTCTCCCCAGGTGCTCGTGGCTCACGTGAAGGCCGTCCTCCGCCGCTCCGGCGTCGAGGAGAGCAGCATCCTCGAGGTCGACGGTCTCAAGATCTACGAGGACGAGTACCGCGCCGAGCTCAACGGAGAGGACCTGGGCCTCACGCTCACCGAGTTCGAGCTGCTCCGGTACCTGGTCCGCCACCCCCGAAAGGCCTTTACCCGCCAGCAGCTGCTCGAGACCATCTGGAAGGACGCTATGATGGTAACGGAGCGGACCGTGGACGCCCACATCAAGAACCTGCGGGAGAAGCTGGGCGACTACGCCGAGCACATCCAGACGGTACGTGGAGTCGGGTACCGGTTCGTCCGGGAAGAGGAGTCGGCCGAGGCGTAGTGCCCGATTCCTCGTGACCACGGAGCGCCGCGGAGGACCGGCCCCGGAGTCGCTCCTGGCGTCCCGCGCGCTCCAGCTGCCGTGCGTACGGTATGTCCGTCTTTCGCTCCCTTACCGACCTTCTCCTTCCGCGGCGCGCCTCCACCCGCACGTGGATGGTCCTCACGTTCGCCCTCTTCGTCGGGGTGGCGGTCGTCGGGGTGGCCCTCTACGCGGTGCTGGTCCTGCGCGGGGAGATGCGCACGGCGATGCATCAGACCCTCCGCGACCAGGCCGAGCGGGTGGCCGAGCAGGTCGAACGGGCCGACGCCCCGCGGCGCGGGGCCCTCGTTGAGAACCTGACGGCCCTCACGACCCTGCGCGTCACGGTGGCCACGCCGGACACGGTCCACCGCGCGGGGCCGTCGTCGGGGTCGACGGACTCGCTCATCGAGCGCGCGCTCCTCCGTCGAGACACGTCCGAGACCGTCCGCTACGGGGACGGACGCACCCCGGACGGGGAGCCTCTCTTCTCGGCCGTCCTGTACCGCCCGGCCGCCGACCTGGCCGTGCAGGTGACCCAGCCGGCGCCGCCGCTGTACCACCTCGTACAGCGGTCCCAGATCGTCCTCATCCTGGGCATGGTGCTTACCCTCATCCTCGCCCTGCTGGGGAGCTTCGTCGCCACCTACCAGGTCACCACCCCCCTCCAGCGCATCCGTGAGACGGCGCGCCGGGTGGCCGACGGCCAGTTCGCCGGCAAAATTCGGGTCGACTCCCGGGCGGCCGAGTTTCAGGACCTGGCCGACAGCCTCAACCGGGCCGGGGCCGCCATCCGGGAGAAGATCGACGAGCTCGAGCGCCTCACGCGCCTGCAGAGCGAGTTCATCGGCAACGTGTCCCACGAGGTCCGCAACCCGATCTTCGCCATCAGCGGGTACCTCGAGGCCCTCGGCACCCCCGGCCTGGACGACCAGCAGCGCAAGTCCTACGCCGAGAAGGCCCTCACCAACCTCGAGCGGCTGCAAAACCTCTTCAACGACCTCATCGACATCGCCCGGCTCGAGTACCGGGAGGACCTCATCAACCGGTCGACGTTTGACCTGAAGGACCTCGTCGACGAGGTGGCCGAGATGCTGCGGCCCAAGGCCGAGAAGAAGGACCTCGACCTGCAGGCCGACGTGCCGCGCTTCCACGTGCACGCCGACCGCTCGCGCATCCGGCAGGTGCTGGTCAACCTCATCGACAACGCGATCGCCTACACCCCCAGCGGCTCGGTCCGGTGCCGCGTGCAGCGGCGCGCCGAGAAGGTGCGCGTCCAGGTCGTCGATACCGGCCAGGGCATCGACGAGGATCACCTCGAGCGCATCTTCGACCGCTTCTACCGGGTCGACGAGGACCGGGCCCGCGACAGCGGCGGGACGGGCCTCGGGCTCAGCATCGTCCAGCAGATCATTCACGCCCACGGCGAGGAAATCCACGTCGAGAGCACAAAGGGCCGCGGCACGCGCTTCTGGTTCGAGCTGCCCTACGCCGCCGAGCCCGAAGCGGTCGAGGCCT
>JAZKTD010000337.1:0-3729 GCA_036625705.1 Salinivenus sp. | reverse complement strand
CGATCGCTGTGCTCTCTTTTTGTCGCCGCTCTGCTGGGGCTCGTCGGTTCCGTGGGCCTTCAGCCGGCCGCCGCGCAGACGCTGGACGACGTGACTCGGTACTCGGAGCGCGTGCCCGCTCCGGGCGGGGCCGGCGCGGGGATGGCGGGGGCCGGTCTTCTCTCGGGGGTCGACGCCCCGACCGCCCTGTTCGGCAACCCGGCCG
The DNA here is from genome assembly GCA_036625705.1 of Salinivenus sp. GTDB lineage: Bacteria > Bacteroidota > Rhodothermia > Rhodothermales > Salinibacteraceae > Salinibacter. The sequence goes on along the minus strand of JAZKTD010000337.1, from coordinate 3,524 downwards.
GGCTCGGCTGGCTGTCTGGCTCCGCGATCGGGGGCGACTTCTCCGTCCTCCGGGCCCGGTCGACCGCCCAGCTTACGACGCCCGACGCCACCCGCACCGCGGACCGCACCGTCAGCGACTACAGCCTCGGGTCCCTCGCCGGGGCGTACTCCTTCCCGACCGACCGCGGCTCGCTGGTCCTGGGCGTGTCGCTCCACCAGACCAACGGGTACGGGCGCGGCTTCGACGTCGCGGGCGCCAACCGCTCCAACTCCATCACCGGCACCTTCCTGCCATCGGGCTACAGCGTCGACGAGGAGGGGCCCCTGTTCGAGAGCGCCCGTCCGCAACTGGCCTACGAGTCCGGCGCCATCGACTTTTCGCGCCCGGTCTTCGAGAATGGCAACTACCCCTTCTTCCAGGCCGCCAATCCGCAGGCGGCTGCCGTCGACGGCCAGATGACACTCGAGCAGCAGGAAAACGTGCTGGAGTCGGGGCAGATGAACGAACTGGCGACGGGCCTGGCGACGGAGGTCGCGCCGGGCGTCATGCTGGGCGGAGGGGTGAACGTGACCTTCGGGACCTACACGTTCGAGCGGTTCTACCGCGAGCAGGACGCGAGCGATCTCCTCCCGCCCGAGGACCTCGACAATCCCCAGACGCCGTACGACCCCTACTTCCTGGAGGGAACGAGCCTGGAGGGCTTCTACGAGTTTCGGCTCGAGGAGCGCATCGAGACCGACATCAGCGGCGTGAACCTGCGCTTCGGGGTCTCGGCCCAGGTGACCGAGGCGCTGCGCGGCGGCCTCCTCGTCGAGACGCCGACGTGGTACAACCTCACCGAGGTGTTTGGGACCGAGATGCAGACGGACTTCGACTGCGACTTCTCGCGCTCCGGGCGCCCATGCCCCGATGAGGGCGGCGTCGAGGGCTTCGCGAGCGGCGACCTGAGGGGCAACGAGTTTGAGTACCGCCTCCAGACGCCCTGGCGCATCGGGGGCGGCCTGCAGTACAGCCGAGACGGGCTCACCCTGGCCGGCGACCTCGAGTTTGTGGACTGGACACAGGCCGACGTCAGCGCCGACGACGCCAGCTTTACGGCCCTCAACCGCAGCATCCAGGCGCTCGACGCGACGATCAACACCCAGGTCGGGGCCGAGTACGCGTTCGAGACGACCGCGGTGCGGGCCGGCGTGGCCTACCGTCCCGACCCGCGCGACCAGTCCTTCGAGGACGTCGACGGGCAGAGCACGAACAACGACCGGCTCTTCCTGTCGGCGGGGCTCAGCTACACGCCCACCGACCAGCTCGCCCTCCACGCGAACTGGATGCAGGAGCGGATCGACGACACGTTCTCCTCCTACGCCGGCGGACCCTTCGTGCGCGAGGACGTGGCCCGCAACCGGATCCTCATTGGGATCACGTACCGCCCGTAGCACGTGCCGCCGTCGGCGGCGCTAGCGGGTGCCGTCGTTCTCCCGCTCGCGTCGGTCGAGCTCCTGGTGGTACTCCTCGGCCGCGCGGTTGTGCTCCCGCAGGGTGCGGCTGAAGGTGTGCCGGCCGTTTCCGTCGGCCGCGAAGTAGAAGTAGTCGTGCCGCTCGGGGGCCACCGCCGCCCGGAGCGAGGACGGTGAGGGATTGGTGATGGGCCCGGGCGGCAGGCCGCCGTTCTGGTAGGTATTGTAGGGATGGTCGATCTCCAGGTCGCGGTAGAGAACGCGCCCGGTCCGCTCCCCCTCTGTGTCGAGGAGCACGTACTGGATCGTGGGGTCGGCCTGGAGGCGCCAGCCGCGGTCGAGCCGGTTGAGGTAGACGCCCGCAATCGTAGGCTTTTCCCCGTCGTAGAGGGCCTCCCACTCCACGATCGACGCGAGCGTCACCACCTCGCGCTTCGTGAGGCCGAGGCTGTCGGCCCCCGCGGCGAGCTCCCGCTCGTAGAAGCGGTCGAAGGACTGCTTGATGCGCCGGACCACCGTCTCGGGGGCGGCCTGCCAGTAAAACTCGTAGGTCTCCGGCATCATGTAGCCGAAGAGGCGCTCCGGGGTGGTGCCGAGTTTCCGGGCGAGGCTCGTGTCGCGGAGGGCGCCGAGGACCGCGTCCGCGTCCGCCTCCAGGCGCGATCCGACCACGGACGCCACGGTTTGCGGCCGGGAGCCGGGCGGGATCGTCAGGCGCAGCGGGGACTGCAGGCCCCGGCGCAGCATGTCGAGCAGGCGGTAGTTGGAGGTGTGCGACGCGACGCGGTAGTGGCCGGCCTTGACCTGGGCGCCCCAGCCCGTGGCCGTGGCCACGAGGCGAAAGGTGGCGGGCGACGCCAGAATGCCCCCGGCCCGGAGCGAGTCGATGGTCTGGGCCAGCGACGCGTCCTCGGGGACCACGACGCTGCGGGGGCCCTCGTAGGGACCGGTGTTCGGCCCGAAGAGGAGGGTCCCCCCGACCCCGGCGCCGAGGCCGATCAGCAGCAGAACAAGGAGGGCGGCGAGATACTGCGTCCGCATCGCGGGCGGGAACGGGTGAGGGAAAAGCAGAGCGGGGGACGGGCGTCAGGGAACGCCCGTGACGAGGACGGGCTCCTGAACGTCACAGACACAAATCTAGTGCCGAGTCCGAAAGGCCTCCAGCCAGGCCTGTGCCATGCGGTGGTGGCCCGCGGGCGTCGGGTGAATGCCGTCCTCGGCCCAGTACGGCCCGGGGGCGTCCTGCAGGGCCTCGTCGAACACCGACTGGTAGGGAATCCAGGCAGCGCCGGCGTCGGCGGCGACCCGCCGGGCGGCCGTCCGGTACGGCTCGAGGGCCGACGGCCACGTCGGATCCACGGCCGAGCCCCCCGGCAGTACAAACGGCTCTCCAATCAGCAGCGATACGTCCGGAAGGGCCGAACGGGTCCGGTCCAGGAGGGCCCGGAGCTGCTTCTCGTAGCGGGGGGCGCTCGCCCCGCTCGCGTCGGCGGTCCAGAGGTCGTTGATGCCCACCAGGATGCTCAGCACGTCGGGCGCGAGCGCGAGGGCGTCGTCGGCCCATCGGGCCGCGAGGTCGGCGACCGTGTCGCCCCCGACGCCCCGGTTGTGGCACTGCCATCTCCGGCCCGGGGCGTCGCTCAGTAGGGCGGAGGCGGCCAGGGCCGCGTAGCCGCTGCCCAGGCTGTGCGGGTGGTTGGGCGGACCCCCGCGCCGCCGTCCCGTGTCCGTGATGGAGTCGCCCTGAAACAGCAGAACGGGGCGATCCTCGCCCGTCGGGGCGGACGGGTCGGCGGCCGGCATGAACGCGGGCGTCGGTCTGCGACGAGAGGGCAACGGGCTGCACGAACCGGACGGGACAGGCACTGATCCGACGGGGCGGCCGTGGAGTCCCGGTCACCACGGGGCACGTCTTCCCGAGCGCGGCACTCCGAGATTGCCGGAGCCGGGAGCGCCCCGAGCGCAGCTGCTCGCATCATGGGGCTTCGTCGGCGGGCGCGGACGGACCTGTCAATCGTCGTTTTGGTCGGGGCGCTAGTGGTCTGTCAAGCCTCAATCGTGAGGTGTTAATGCGAACTCAAAATCCCG
>JAZKTD010000027.1:0-20606 GCA_036625705.1 Salinivenus sp. | reverse complement strand
ATGCTCAGACGATCCCGTCCGCACGATGGGCGTCTTGTGGCGGGCCAGGACGAGCAGAGCCCTCTCCCTTCCAGGGCAGGCCGCAGGCGCCCCGGTGCCGGGCAGCGGGTCGGCGGGGCCGTCGGAATGGCCTGATGCCTTTGAAGCACTCATCAGTCACAGTGAATCAACGTTGCAGAAAAGCCTCGCCCCCCCGTTCGGCTTGCTCTTAAGCGTCCATACCATAGAATGTAATTCCCTTGGCCTCGAAGAAAATGCCGCCCGGACGGCTGCGCAGGTCGAGCGCTCGGAAATTCTTCACTGTTTGAATGAGCGAAGTGCCGGGAACGCAGTCACCGAGTGCTCTTCGGAGTGCGAATGAGTTTGAAGAATTTCAGTGAGACCGGAGCGGCGTCAGGCATTTTCTTCGGAGCCTTGACCTTTTTGTCCGTTTTGGGTCAAGCCAAAACGGACATCTCCTCCGAAAAGCACGGTACATCATTCCGATCCCAACGACGAACCCGAAAACGGCCACTCACTAGATGACGGTCCTTCCTATCTCTCATCATCTATGAAAAGGGAGCTACGCTCCAGTTTGTACCGTTCCTCGTACTCTTGCCTCTCATTCTCGAGCGACGGGTCGGCGGGGCCGTCAGAATGGTTCTGATTACCAGCTTCGCTCACAGAAAACGCTACTCAGGAATGAATCAGAGGGCGAAATCCTGAGGACTCAGGAAACCTCTAACGGACGGCCGGACACGCCCATGTCCACCTCAAATTGCACATTGTCTTGTAAGACCTCAGAGGCATCAAGCACCTCCAGCCCAATCAGGTCGTCCTCCTGGCCGAAATCGGCGTGTACGCCGGGCGCAATCGTCTCCGTACGGGTCGCCTTGGTCCCTGGGGTCTTCAACCAGAGATACAAAAGATCTCGTTTGGGATCGTATTCTACCTTCATGACGGGTCCTCGCGGGGAAAATTCTGTCCGTAGCGGGCAATTGCAGTCAGCAGGATCAGCTGCTCTTCTTCGAATTTGAAGTACACAGTCACCTCTTTCTCCTCATAATGACTCTCCTCCCACACTGCATCGTACGTGAAGACGGATATTCGCCCCTGCGTTCCCGGCTTCGCATCCGGCGCATCCCATCCGTCTCGGAGTGTTTTTCTCACTTCCTCTTCTTTAATGCCCCGCTGCTCCATTCGCCGTCGGAGATGCGAATGGAAATGCTCTTCTGTGATGGTCGGTATCTGCTCCATCCGCAAAGGACTCAAGGCATGTCGAGAACCCTACGACGTGTCGGGGCAGATCCGGAAGGTCGACCTCTGTAGCAGCACGGAGCGGTGCGCCCCGTAGGCTATCCGGTCGGTGTTTTGGGCTGGGCCAACGATGTCTGAACCGTAACGCTCAGCTCGTCGGCCGTCGTCAAGTCTCGCGCCGCGGCATTCAAAAACTCAACGCTCACGGGCTCCCCGTCTTCGCCATAACTCACAATGACTCCGTTCGGCTCCTCCACGGCGTCCAGGGGCGGCTCGTCCCGCAACCCGAGACAAAGCACATCGGCCTCCGAATCATAGGTTACCTTCATGGGCTACGGGAAACCAGATGGCAATGAAAGCAGCTCGATCTCGATTCAACGTCCTGAAGGACGTCGAAGGCGTCGAGCAATTAGGCCCCCCTCCCCGTCAAAATCCGCAGGCACTCCGTGCTCCGCTGATCACACACGCCCTCTCGCCCTACCCCACGACCCACACGACCTCTTCTCGGAGCACCTCTCGCATGCGTCCACGCAACTTGGCCCACTCATCTGACGTGTAGATCAGGACGTCGGCCGGTACCGGAAGGGAACTCGCGTCAACGCTGGCTCCTCGCGTCTCGAATGGGCGCTCCGACTCGCTGACAATCACGACGACGTCGAGATCACTCCCCACGCCCCAGTCTCCTCGCGCGTACGAGCCAAAATACCCAATCCGACATACGCGGGACTCTTCGTCGGCGAGACGACGGGCCCATTTCTGCACGGCCTGGTGCACCGTCGCCCGATCAGGCCACTTCAGTATCGACGAATTCAAGGATCGCACGGGCATGCTCAAGCGCTGTTTTGCTCTGGAGTGGGCCGAAATGTTCGAAGGGGGAGCCCTCAGGGTGACTGTCTGGATACCGGGATGGGATGTAAAAGTTGTCGAGAACCCGTCCCCGGTCAATCAACCCGTTGGGAATGCGTACCGAGTCGGGAAGCTCTTGGAGGAGCGTTGCGATCACGTGGCCCCAGGCCTCTTGTCCATGGTGTAGATGCAACGCCTTCACCGCTTTCTCTGCACCTTGTTGAGCGATAAAACAGGCCCATTCGTGATGGCCGGCGTCACGCGAGTCTTCCGCCTGCTCCAGGTCCTTTTCCGCCTGTCGAAACCAATCCTGTGCGCGATTCGGCATACGGTCTCTCCCCGCGAAGGGTCGTCCATCATCTGTGCTCTACCGGTTCACACGGCCCAACCGCTCCCCTGTTCATCTCCCCCCAACCATCACGACCATCAGTTAAACGCCCGCGTCGCGAGCACCAGCACCGTCAGGGCGCTCGACAGGATCTGCGTGACGCTCGAGGCGATCTCGGTGTAGTTGACCTGCTGCTCCTGCTCGCTCTGCGGCTCCTCCTCCACCCGGATCACGGCGCCGTCGTCGACCTCGGGCGTGCGCCGGAACCAGCCGGTGTCGACCCGAAAGGTGGCCCCGGACGCCTGCGTGAGCAGGATGGCCTCGGTGTTCTGGCGGGTGCCGCCGGCGCGGTCCAGGTAGTACTGCACGCGGCGGCCCGCTTCGTGTTTGATAAGGCCCTCGTTGGCCACGTTGCCACGGACGGCCACCGTGTTCGGCTGGGTCGGGATGATGATCTCGTCGCCGGACCGCACGATCACATCCTCCTCCGGGTCCCCCTGCGTGGCCTGCTGCATCTCCACGATCACCTGCTCGGCCCGCCGCTGGCCGAGGACCTCTTCCTGGTCCGTCTGGGCCTGGGTGCGGAGCAGGCGCCCGCCCTTCAGGTAGCCCGTGGGCAGCACGCCGCCCGCCCGCTGGATGACGCTCGAGAGCCGCTCGTTGTCCCGAAGGACCGTATACTCGCCCGGGAACTGCACCTCGCCCCGCACGGTGACGGTCTGCTGGGGCTGGAAGGACGGGTCCTCCCGCACGAAGACGCGGTCGCGGTGCCGCAGCTCGAAGTCGGCGGCCGCCTCCAGGGCCCGGGCCGTGTCCCGCACGGAGAAGTTGACGTTCTTCGGGTCCGTGTCCGTCTCCACGAGCGACACCTGCACCGTGTTGGCGCGGAGGCCCATCCGCCCCTCCCGCTCCACCATGCGGGTGACCTCCACCTCCCGCAGCGACGCCCCCTCCTCGAAGCCGTTGGCCTGCAGGAGGAGGTCCTTGAGGGACATGTCGTCGCGGTAATCGTAGCGGCCGGTGTCCTGCACGGCGCCGCTCACCTGCACGAACCGCTCCTCGAGGCGCTCTACCGTGGCGGGGTACACCCGAATCTCGTCCTCGGGCCTCAGCGGGCGGGTCCCCATGCCCTCCCCGTCCAGCGCGTCGCCGAGGTGGAAGGGCAGGACGCGCTCCTCGCTGCCGTCGTTCGAGACGCGAAAGAGGTCGGCCCGCCCTTCAAACACCTGCTTCCGGTACTCGTCGTCGGTCAGGCCGCCGCCCTTCAGCAGCAGGTCGCGGACGGTCATGCCCTCGCGGTACTCGTACTCGCCGGGCGAGCGCACCTGGCCGGTGATCTCGACGAACCGGTCGGCCTCCATCTCCCGGGTCGACGCCACGTGCAGGCTGTCGCCCGGCTGCAGGACGACGTTGGCCTGCGGCCGGTCCGCCATCACGGCGTTCAGGTCGAGGGACCGGGAGGTTTCGCTGAGCGTGTCGCTGATGCGGACGAGGCTGGCCTGCTCGCGGTAGGCGTCGCCCGTGAGGCCGTCGGCCTGCTCGATGAGATCCTTCACCGTGCGGACCCCGCGCCCGATCTCGTACTGCCCGGGCTGGAAGACCGCCCCCGTCACCTCGGCGGCGTTGACGCGGGCCCTCACCGCCGGGTCCTTCGCCTCCGCGATGGAGAGGATGCGGACGCGGTCCCCGTCGGCCAGCGCCACCTGGGCCGAGTCGGACTGGACCTCCGCGAGGCTCGCGTCCACCACCTCGCGGGCCACCGACGGGTCCGTACGCTCTCCGAACGGCACGATGCGGTTGATGCGGAAGCGGTCGGCGTAGGCCTTCGGCTTCAGGCCGCCCGCGTACTCGACGAGGTCGGCGACGGTCTCCCCCTCCGTCATCTCGTAGTAGGCGGGGCGCTTGACCGCCCCCGTGATGGCGACGGTCTTCCCCCGCGGCGGCACGAAGATGTAGTCGTTGCCCTGAAGCTGGACGGAGTTCGGGCTGTACCCCTCCAGCAGGTAGTTGTAGAGGTCGACCGTCTCGACGACCTCGCCGTCGCGGATGACGCGAATGTTGCGGAGGCTGCCCCGCTTCAGGGGCCCGCCGACGCTGTAGAGGGCGTTGAAGACCGTCGCAAAGCTGCTCACCATGTATCCGCCGGGCTGGGGCACCTCGCCCAGCACGAACACCTGCGAGGGCCGCACCCGCGTGAGCGTCAGGTCCATGAAGACGCTGGGTGGGTCGCTCGTGAGGCCCGAGTAGCTGCGAGACAGCCACTGCTTCATCTCCTGCCGCAGCTCGTCGAGCCGCCGGCCGGCCACCGTGAACTGCCCCACGTTCGGGACGGTCACGCGCCCCTCGCGGTCCACCTGCAGGTCGTACGTAAACTCGGCCCCGCCCCACACCGTGAGGCGCAGCTCGTCGTCGGGCCCCACGATGTAGCTGCCGTCGGCCGGGCCCGTGGGCTGGGGCGTAAACGCCTCCGGAATCGTCTCAAAGGTATCGTAGCCGAAGTACTGCAGGGTGTCCCGGGCGGCGCGGGCCGTGTCGCGGTCGGGGAGCTCCCCCTCGGGAAAGATGGTGAGGCGGCGGCCCGTGGCGAGGACGACGCTCGTGTCCTGGGTGGCGGCCCGCACGTAGAGGCTCCACGTGCCGTCCGACGTGTCGCTCGGGATGGTGATCGAGCCCCGCCACGTCCCCTCGATCACGGAGCCGCGGACCCGCTGCACGTTCTCCACCTGCACCGAGTCGCCGCCCGCCGTGAGGAACCCCGGCTGCACGCGCCGGATCTGGTTCCGGCTGCGGAGGGGCACGCTCACCTCGATGTCGCGGGGCAGCTGGTCGACCGAGATGCTGTCGGGCTCGATCTCGGGCGTCCCGGCCAGCACCGGAAACGGCGGGTTGGTGGGCACGCGCTGGGCGTCCGTCGTGTCGGCCCCCGCACCGCGCCGCTCGCGCACCGCCTGGAGGAGGGCCTGAATGCGCGCCTCCGGCACGCCGAGCTGTCGGGCCCGCTGGGCGGCCTGCTCGGGGTTGGAGGGGTCGATGCCGAGCTGACGCAGCCGCTGGCGCGCCTCCTGCACCGTCATGTCGCGCCGCTCGAGCTCCTGCTGGGCCGCCTCCGGCAGCTCCCCCTGCTGCTGCGCCGCCGCCGGGCCGGCCGACACGGCGAGGAGCCCTGCCACCATCACACACAGAAAGACACCGAGGCGTCGCATGGAGGCTGCTGATGCTGCGAGACAACGAGGACCCTGCCGCTACTCAGGGCCGAGGGCCGGGATGAGGGGCGCCCGGATGAAGACAGGTCCGAGTACTGCTGACTATTTGGTAACGGCTGCGGGGTGAAAACGCGAATGGCCGTGCCAAGACGGAGGCTAACTTATTCAAATCTTTGCCAGCCGCCCGCAGGCCACTCGTTCGTCCCCAGATCGACCGCAAGAATCCCTCCGACCGTCCCGGGACGGGTCTCTGACGGGCGGCCCTCAGGAGGCCCCCGCCGCCGCGGGCCGCTCCCCGCGGCGGCCGCTTCCTCCCGTGACGGCGCCGGCCCCGAGAGAGCTATCGGCCAAACGGAATGGTCACGCCCAGCCAGGGGATCCCGATGAGGTCGCCGCTCTCTTCCCCGACGGGCCGCGCCAGCGCGAAGTCGACCGCGAAATTCCGGGGCGCCCACCGGACCCCGGCGGACACCACGGTTCCGGTCTCCCCGGCGGGCACGATGTAGTTTTCGGTGATGAGGTACACGGTTGGGCCGACGCGCAGCATGCCGCTGAGGTTGACCGCGGGCGTGCCCGCGACATCCCCGTCCACGTACCCGTACCCGAGGCCCAGGGTCACGTTCTGGTTCCGATTCCCGATCGTGGCGGACCCGTAGAGGAGCCCCACGCCTTCGCTCACTTCCCCCAGCACGCCGCCGAGCACGGCGCCCCCCGCGAGGTGAAGATTGCTCCGCGGGGCGGAGACGGAGACTTTCGGGAGCACCCAGAGGGGGATGGCGTTGGCCCCGAAGAGGAAGATGGGAATCGTGCCGCCGCCGATCGAGAAGTGATCGGACACCCCGTAGTTCACGTTGTTTAGGAGAATCCAGGTGTTCTGGTAGTACCCCTCCCCCTTCGGAATGCCGAGGGCATTTGGGGCGAAGAAGTAGCGGGTGGACTGCGGATTGCGGAACCAGTACTCCCCGTCCCGAAAGCGGGCCGGGTCCAGGGAGTCGATGCGCTCGATCTCGGTTCGCTGGAGGGTTACCGTCCCGACCCGCCGGGTGTCGAGGACCACCTCTTTGTCGGTCTCGGACACGATCGTGCCGATGAGGGCCTCCCCGCCGGTCGTCTCGACCCGGTACATTTGCTCCTCCTGGGCCAGCGTGTCTGCGTCCTGGGCACGAAGCGTGTCCGGGCCGCCCAGCGCTCCTACGCAGAGCAGCAGGGCCATTCCGACCCGGAGCAGGGGGCCGGAGAGCCCTCTCCCACGCAAGGTGCGCCGGGAACGAGCGGTACGTGATGACATCGGTCGGGTGCGTGCTTTGGAAAACATGGCGCATGCTGGGTGTGATGACGGATCGGCGATGGGGCAGCGTCACGAAAACGATCCCCCGCGACGTGTCGGCTTCACATGTAAGGCCCCCGCCCCGGACAAACCAGACGTCGGATTGGACTCCCCGGACACGTCCGGTCCGTCGGGGCCGATGTCCGGCCGTTCGGGCCACCGTCCTCGGCCCGTCCGGCCGGACGCCCCGAAACCACCCTCTCCGTCCACGGCTACAACGACCGACGGTCCCGTCCAGCTGGACCGCTCACCGCGCCGCCCAGCCCGAAGCCTCCCCGCTGCATGCCGGATCTCCCCATCGAGGCCGTACTGCCGGACCTGAAAGCCGCCCTCCGCGCGGGCCCGGAAGCGGTGCTGCAGGCCCCGACCGGCGCCGGCAAGACAACCCGCGTCCCGCTGGCACTGCTCGGCGAGGACTGGCTCGGCGACCAGAAAATCATCATGCTGGAGCCGCGCCGGCTGGCGGCCCGCTCGGCCGCCCGCTTCATGGCCCAGCAGCTCGGCGAGGAGGCCGGGCAGACGGTGGGCTACCGGGTGCGGATGGACACGCAGGTGAGCCGCCAGACCCGGATCGAGGTCGTGACCGAGGGGGTGCTCACCCGCATGCTGCAGGACGACCCCGCCCTCGAGGGCGTCGGCGCCGTCCTCTTCGACGAGTTCCACGAGCGCAACCTGCAGGCGGACCTCGGCCTCGCCCTCACCCTGCAGGCCCGGGAGATCTTTCGCCCTGACCGAGGCGATTCTGAATCGCCGAGGGAGGAAGTAGTCTCCGGGCTGCGGCCCCAGCTGCGGGTCCTCGTGATGAGCGCGACGCTCGACACTGGGCCGATTGCGGAGCTGCTGGACGCGCCCCTGCTTGAAAGTGAGGGCCGCAGCTACCCGGTGGAGGTGCACTACCAGGACCGTCCCGACAGTCGTCGGGACCGCATCGAGCCCGCCGTCGCGTCGAAGGTGCGGGAGGCCCTCGACACGACCGAGGGGGACGTGCTCGTCTTCCTGCCCGGCGCGGGCGAGATCCGGCGCACGGAGTCGCGCCTGGAGGACGGGGTCCCGAGCGACGTGGACCTCTACCCCCTCTTCGGCAACCTGCCGCCCGAGAAGCAGGACCGCGCCATCGCCCCGAGCCCCGAGGGGCGGCGCAAGGTGGTTCTCGCCACCGACATTGCCGAGACGAGCCTCACCATCGAGGGGGTGCGCGTGGTGGTCGACAGCGGCCTCCGCCGCGCGCCCCGGTTCGACGCGGCCAGCGGCATGACGCGCCTCGAGACCGTGAGGATCTCACAGGCCTCGGCCGACCAGCGGAAGGGCCGCGCCGGCCGCGTGGCGCCGGGCGTCTGCCACCGCCTCTGGACCGAGCGCACCCACCACCACCTCGACCCCCACACGCCCCCGGAGATCGAGAACGCCGACCTCGCGCCCCTCGCCCTCGAGCTGGCCCCGTGGGGCACGCCCGACCCCTCCGCCCTCCGCTGGCTCGACCCGCCGCCCGCCGACGCCTACGAGCGGGCCCAGTCGCTCCTCCGCCGCCTCGGCGCCGTGGGCGAGGACGGCACGATCACCGACCACGGCCGCCGGATGGCGGACCTGGGCCTGCACCCGCGCTTGGCGCACATGCTCATCAACGCCCGGGCGCTGGGGCACGGCGCCCTGGCGTGCGACCTCGCCGCCCTCCTCAGCGAGCGCGACATCTTCAAGGGCCAGGGCGAGGCGCCCGACGTGGACCTGCGCCTCCGCCTGGAGGCCCTCCAGCGCCTGCGCCGCGGCGAGCGCCCGACGCCCGACCACGCCCGCAACTACGTCGTCCCCTACGGCGCGGTGGGCCACGTCCGCAAGGTGGCCGACCACTGGCGCTCCAAGGTCGGTGTGTCGCAGCAGGAAGAGGGCGACATCGAGGCGTGCGGCCTGCTCACGGCCTTCGCCTACCCGGACCGCATCGCCCAGCGGATCGAGGGCCAAAGTGGGCGCTTCCGCCTCCGCAACGGGCAGGTCGCCGAGCTGCCGACCCCCCAGCTGCTGTCGGACACCGACTATCTGGTGGCCGCCCACGTCGACGGCCGCCGGCAGACGAACCGCATCTTCCTGGCCGCCCCCATCGACGAGGCCGAGATCGTCGACTACTTCGGCGACCAGGTCACGTCCACCACGGACGTCGCGTGGGACGCCGACACGCAGCGCGTCCGGGCCCGCCACCGGGACGAGCTCGGGGCCCTCGTGCTCAAGGACGGCCCGATCGAGGACCCCGACCCGACGGCCGTGGCCGAGGCGATGGTCGAGGGCGTGCGCCAGGAGGGGCTCGATCTGCTGCCCTGGACCGACCACGCCCGCCAGCTGCAGCGCCGGATGCAGTTTCTGCATCACCACCTGGGCAGCGACTGGCCGGACGTGAGCGACGAGGCGCTGCTCGAACGCCTCGAGGACTGGCTGCGGCCGCACGTCTACGACATGAAGCGCGCCGACGACCTCCAGCAACTCAACCTTCCGGAGATTCTGCGCGAGCGGCTCACGTGGGAGCAGCGGGACCGTCTCGACGCCCTCGCCCCCACCCACCTCACGGTGCCGAGCGGGTTCGACCGCCCCCTCGACTATTCCGACCCTGAGACGCCGGTCCTGGCCGTGCGCCTGCAGGAGCTGTTCGGGCAAACCGAGACGCCGCGCATCGCCGGGGGGCACGTGCCGGTAACGCTGCACCTCCTCTCCCCCGCCCAGCGCCCCGTCCAGATCACGCAGGACCTCGAGGGCTTCTGGAACGACACCTACTACGATGTGCGGAAGGACATGCGCGGCCGCTACCCGAAGCACTACTGGCCCGAGGACCCGCTCACGGCCACGCCCACCCACACCACGAAGGCGCAGATGGAGGCGGACACCTAGGCCCAACCACAGTGGCCTCTATTTCATACACTGAGTCCACATGTCTTGACTCGAAGCGCAGTGGCATGGACGACGCAGAAACCCCTGAGGGAATTGATCGAGAGGCATTTTCCGTGACCTCCCTGTCGGAGCAGTCCGACAACCGAGCGTACTGGCAGTCGCGGTCTCCGGAGGAACGCCTCGCCGCCATCGAACAGCTGCGACAGCTCAACTATGACTACGACCCGGCTGCCGACCGACTTCAAAGAGTTCTTGAGGTTGCTCACAGAGCATGACGTTCGCTACCTGATCGTGGGCGGCTACGCAGTGGGCTACCACGGGTATCCCCGAGCGACCGGAGACATGGACGTGTGGGTAGACGCAACGCCCGAGAACGCCGAGCGACTCGTGATGGCCCTCCGGGAATTCGGATTTGACGTCCCTGAACTGGAGCCCGATCTGTTCTTGCAGCCCGACCGAGTCGTTCGAATGGGACACCCCCCGCTTCGGATCGAGCTCCTGACTTCCGTGTCCGGTGTCGCGTTTTCTGACTGCTACACCTCGCGCGAGCAAGACGAGATCGACGAGGTGCCTGTGTATTTCATCGGAATGGAGAAGCTAAAGGAGAACAAGCGCGCAAGCGGTCGCCACAAAGATCTGGACGACCTGGAGAACCTCCCCTGAAACCCGGCCTGAGTGATCGCTCCCCGAAACACTACTGACCGGAGGACCCGCTCACGGCCACGCCCACCCACACCACGAAGGCGCAGATGGAGGCGGATCGGTAGGGAATTCGTAGATGGTTGATAGATGGTAAATGGACGATCAGTCCAACCGGCAGAACTGCTCCGACTGCTGGATCATCCGGCGCAGCTTGCCCCCGATGCGTTGCCACTCTCGGTCGAGGGTCTCCTACGTCTCCGCGGTGATATACCCACAGTCAAGGGCCGCGTCGAGCCAGTAGATTCACACACCTTCCCTGCGAATTACTCGATGTCGGTGTCCTGTGTGCATGTCGGCACGCCGTCCTCGTTTCCGAAAGAGGACGCCGAGGATGCGAGCTGGAGGGATCGGAGCCGACCCCGTTTCGACATCGACGAGATCTAGCATATGAGGAGTGCAAATCCACTAGGACTGCGTCTCCATGGCCTCCCCGAGGGCCTGATTGAGCGTGTTCACGAACGCCGCCTCGTATCGGTGCTGCGCCCATTCTACAGAAAAAGCCATTCTACAGAAAAAGAACGAGCACAGCGTTCCCTCACGAATCCCGGAGCAAAGGGCTCGCCTGCTCGACAAACTCCTCGGCGTCCTGTAGTGTCGCTTTGGCGTCGTCCTTCGTGATCACGAACTCCTCGGCGTACTCCGCCAGCGTCCGCAGCTCCTCGGCGTCGTTCAACACCCGCGCGTACCGCTGAGAAAGGGGGCCTCCTTGACGAAACGGAGTCCAAACTGATTGCGGAGTCCGCTGTGCGTCTTCGGTGTACTGCCCTCTTTGCGAAGCAGCGCCCGGGCAACGTAAAACAGGGCGTAGTAGGAACGAGACACCGAGGAGGCATAGTCCCATCCTCAACGAGCAGGTGGGCCGTCCGGAGATACCGTTCCGCCCGGGCAATCGCGTCCGATGTAGTCATACCGCGTGTCCCTCCTCGTGGACGGCCTGGAGCCACGCTGAGGTCCGGTTCTCATAGTCCGTCTCGGACACCGGAAGAAGAGATACAGCCTGCTCGTGCCGGAGCCCGACTCGGGTTCGCACGGGGCCCATTCGACGGATTTCCTCGCCCGGTTCAATGGGACCGTCCAGGTCCACGAGCACGTCGACATCCGACTCTTTATGAACCTCTCCTCGTACCTGCGATCCGTACAGCACGAGCTGGACGAGCCGATCCCCGTAGAGATTATCCAGCTCCGAGCGGAGGTCGGCAAGAAGCGACTCAAGATCGGCGGGCACGCGAAACGATTCCATCGAGTTCGGACGGCACGGTGCAGAGTCGGACGGCCCCCCGAAAGATGAGATTCCGGAGAAGATTTCTACGGATGTAAAATGGAAAGGATCGCCCTTCGTCAGTGGACTCGGCCCCACTCCCCTCTCCTCTCGACCCTCGCTCCCCGACTCTCGATCCACGAACGAGCCTACCCCACCCGCGCGAAGCCCAACCCGTGGTCGGCGTACGTCTCTTCGAAGCGGCGGCGCAGGCGCTGGTGCGCGTCGCGGCGCAGGTGCGGGTCCGCCTCGACGAGCGCAAAGGCCGCCGCGCGGGCATCTTCCAGGATCTCGTCGTCCTCGGTGATGTCGGCGATCTTGAGGTCGGGCATGCCGCTCTGGCGCGTGCCGAAGAAGTCGCCCGCCCCCCGGATCTTGAGGTCCGTCTCGCTGATCGCGAAGCCGTCGGTGGTCTGCACCATCGCCTCCAGGCGCTGCTTCGCCTCCTGGCTGCGCTTGTAGCCGGCCATGAGCACGCAGTAGCTCTGCTGGTCGCTCCGCCCCACCCGGCCGCGCAGCTGGTGCAGCTGGCTGAGCCCGAACCGCTCGGCGTGCTCCACGAGCATGACCGTCGCGTTCGGCACGTCGACGCCCACCTCGATGACGGTCGTCGACACGAGAATGTCGATCTCCCCGGCCTTGAAGCGGCGCATCGTCGCCTCCTTCTCGTCGGCCGGCAGCTGACCGTGGACGAGCCCGACCGTAAAGTCCGGAAACTGCTCCTGCAGGGCCGCGTGGCCGCTCTCCGCGTCCTTCAGGTCCATCTTTTCGCTCTCCTCCACCAGCGGGTACACGACGTACGCCTGCCGCCCCTGCTCCAGCTGGTCGCGCAGAAAGGCGTACACCTCGCCCCGCCGCTTCTCGGCCCGCAGGCGCGTCTCGACCGGCTTGCGGCCCGGGGGCATCTCGTCGATCGTCGAGACGTCGAGGTCGCCGTAGAGCGTCATGGCGAGGGAGCGCGGGATGGGCGTGGCCGTCATCAACAGCATATGCGGCCGCTCGCCCTTCTCGAAGATCTCGGCCCGCTGGGCGACCCCGAAGCGATGCTGCTCGTCGACGATGGCGAGGCCGAGGGCGTCGAACGTGACCGTCTCCTGGATGAGGGCGTGCGTGCCGATGGCGACGGGGCTCTCGCCACTCTCCAGGGCGCGCAGGGCCTCCTCCCGCTCGGCCTTCGACTGGCTGCCGACGAGCAGGCGCGGCTCCAGCCCCATCGGGCGCAGGTACGCGGTGAGGTTCTGGTGGTGCTGCTCGGCCAGCAGCTCGGTCGGGGCCATAAACGCGCTCTGGTAGCCGCTGTCGTAGGCCTGCATCATGGCGGCCACGGCCACCACCGTCTTGCCGCTGCCCACGTCGCCCTGAATGAGCCGGTTCATCTGCGTGCCCGTCTGCGTGTCGTCGATCACGTCGCGCAGGGCCCGCTTCTGGGCGCCGGTGAGCTCGAAGGGCAGCACCTCGCGGACGAATTCCTCGGTGTACGCCCCCGGCGCGTCGAACGGCGGGCCGGCCACCTCCTCCTGCCGCTGCCGCATCTGGGCGAGCATGAGCTGGATGAGGAAGAGCTCCTCGAACTTGAGACGGCGCTTCGCCCGCTCGAGCTCGGCCTGGCTCTTCGGAAAGTGGATGGCCCGCAGCGCCACGCGCCCCTCCATCAGGTCGTTCGCCTCCACGATCCGCTCGGGCAGCGTCTCCTCCAGCTTCAGGCCGTGCTCCTTGAACAGGTTGTACAGGATACGGCGGACCGACCGGCTCGTAAGCCCCACGTTCTCCATGGCCTCCCCGCCCGGGTAGAGCGGCACGATGCGGCCGGTGTCGAGGATCGCCCCCTGCTCGTTGAGGCGATCGAAGTCCGGGTGCGTCATCGAGAACCAGCGCCCGTACTTCTCGACCGTGCCGTGCACGGCCAGCCGGTCGCCCGCGTCGAAGGCCTTGCGGATCCACCAGATGCCCTGGAACCAGGTGCACTTCATGCGCCCGCCCTGCTCCCCCTCGAGGACGAGCTCGAACCGCTTCTGGTTGTTGCCGGGCACGATGTTGGTCGACTGCACGGTGCCGACGACGGTCACCGGGTCGGGCCCCTCCCGGAGGCGCTGCACCGGCGTGACGGTCGTGCGGTCGAGGTAGCGGCGCGGGTAGAAGTGCAGCAGATCGCGGACCGTGCGCACGCCGTGGGCGTCGGCCCACACGTCGGCCCGCTTTTCGCCGACGCCCTTCACGTAGCGCACGTCCTGGTCGAGAAAGTCCTCGCTCATGCCGTAGCCGGGGGAGTCCTGCGCGGGAAGGATGTGTGAACGATGTGTGCCGCCTGTGCTCCTTCCTCTCACTTCCAACCCGGCGGCGGCGTTCCACGGGCCCGGCTCGCCCGCCCGGAACCGGTCTGGATCGGTAACGTGGAGATGATGACTTTCTGACCGCTCCTGCCGACATTGAACGCCGCGTCCATCGTTGCACTCCTTTTCCCACACGATCCGGCTCTCACGGTCGTCGCATACTGATGCTGCCCCTCTGACGAGACTTCCCGGATGGAGATAGAGCGCACGTGCGCCCTGGGCGACAGCGGGGAACCGATTCAGAGTCCGCCGACGCCCCCGCGCCTCTCTCCCCCACGCCTTCCGGGGAGATCGGCTCTGGAGGGCAGCCGAGCCCCCATCCCGGACGTTCGATTTCCAACCTCCCATTCGTCCTATGTCCTCTTCCCGCCGCGACTTTCTGAAGCGCCTCGGCCTCGCCGGCGCAACGGCCCTCGGCGTGCCCTGGGTCGCCCCTGCCGCCCAGCCGTCCAGCACAGCCCGGTCGATCCGGGTCCGGGGCCGCGTGGTGAGCGCCGACGGGTCCCGACCGCTGTCGGGAGTGCCCGTCACCGACGGCATCACCGTCACCCAGACCGCCGCCGACGGGCGCTACCAGTTCACGTCCACCGCGGACCGCCCGTTCGTCTACCTCTCGGTCCCGTCCGGCTACCGGCTGCCGACCTCCGAGACCGGCACGGCCCAGTTCTACCGGCCGCTCGACCCCGGCGCCGGCGACACGGCGGAGGCCGAGTTCCGGCTCCGGCCCCTCGACCGGAACGACACGCGGCACGCCTTCACCTTCCTGGCGGACCCGCAGACCCAGACGAAGGCCGAGATGGAGGAATTTCAGACCACGACGACCCCGGACGTCCGGCGGACCGCCCGGGCCCTCGGCGACACCCTTGCCTTCGGCGTCGGGGGCGGGGACCTCGTGTTCGACGACCTCTCGCTCTTTTCCGGCTACGAGGCCGCCGTCCAGCAGATGGGCCTCCCCTTCGTGCAGGTGGTGGGCAACCACGACCTCAACTTTGACGCGCCCGCCGACCCCGGCTCGACGGCCACCTTCCGTCGCCACTTTGGGCCCGAGTACTACTCCTTCGACCGCGGGGCCGTCCACTACGTCGTCCTCGACGACGTCTACTGGCCCGGCAGCGACGGCTTCGGGTCGGAGACCGACGACTACCTCGGCCACCTCGACGCCGCGCAGCTGCGGTGGCTGGAGCAGGACCTCTCGATGGTCGAGGACGGCCGCCCGGTGATTGTCTTCACGCACATCCCGCCGCTGAGCACCGCCTACATGCGCAACGGCGAGGACAGCCCGTCGGTGCGCAACATGATCATCAACCGCGAGGCGCTCTACACCCTCCTCGACCCGTTCGACGCCCACATCATCAGCGGCCACGTCCACGAGAACGAGCACCGCTACGAGGCCGGCCCCCACGAGCACGTGGTGGGCACGGCCTGCGGGGCGTGGTGGACCGGCCCCGTCTGCTACGACGGCACGCCCCGCGGCTACGCCGTCTACGAGGTGAACGGAGAGTCCGTCCGGTGGCGCTACAAGAGCACCGGCCAGGACGCCACCCACCAGATGCGCCTCTCGTTCGCCGACCCCGGCGCCGACGCGCCCGACCGGATCCTGGCCAACGTATGGGACGCCGACGAAGACTGGACCGTGACCTGGTACGAGGACGGCATCCGTACCGGCGAGATGGACCGGACGCCGGGCGTCGACCCCTTGACCGAACGGCTCTACGCCGGCGAAGAAACCCCCGCCAAGCATCCGTGGGTCGACCCGCAGCCGACCGACCACCTGTTCACGGCGCCATACAACCCGGACGCCGGCCGCATCCGCGTAGAGGCCACCGACCGCTTCGACCGCACCTACTCGACCGCCTTCGACCCGACCGCCACGTCGGGCTGACGCTCCTGCTTCGCGCTCCCGTTCTTCTCCCCTTTTCCAACGTGCGCTCCCTTCTTGCCCTCGCCGCCGCTCTCGTTGTCGCGGTCGCCGGGGCCGGCTGCTCCGGCTCCCGCGCCCCGACCGCCCCTTCGTCGACGGCGTCCCACACCGACACCGCCCTCACCCGCATCGCCTTCGGGTCCTGCAACGACCAGGCCCGCACCCAGCCCCTCTGGGGCCCGATCCGGGGCACGAGGCCCGACCTCTGGGTCTGGCTCGGCGACAACGTCTACGCCGACACCGAGAACATGCGGGTCATGGACTCGATCTACGCCGCCCAGAAGCAGCAGCCGGGCTACCGCGCGCTGCGGCGGGAGACGCGCGTGGTCGGCACGTGGGACGACCACGACTACGGGGCCAACGACGCGGGCCGCTCCTACCCGAAGCGCGACAGTAGCCAGCAGCGCTTCCTCGACTTCTTCGACGTCCCCGACGACGACCCGCGCCGGCAGCGCGAGGGCGTCTACAGTGCCCACACGTTCGGACCGCCGGGCCGGCAGGTCAAGGTGATCCTGCTGGACACGCGCTACCACCGCGACCCGATTACTCGCGATCCGATTTCGGAGCAGCGCTACTACCCCAACGCCACCGGCGACATCCTCGGCGCGGAGCAGTGGACCTGGCTGGAGCGGGAACTGCGGGCGAGCGAGGCCCAGATCCACCTCATCGGCACCAGCATTCAGGCCGTCTCCTCGCAGCACCCGTGGGAGAAGTGGGCCAACTTCCCGCAGGCCCGCCAGCGCCTCTTCGACGTGATCCGCGAGAGCGGCGCACCCGGCGTGGTCCTCCTGAGCGGCGACCGCCACAAGGCGGAGCTCTCCCGTCACGACGAGGCCATCGGCTACCCGCTCTACGACTTCACCGCCAGCGGCCTCACCCACTCCGTCTCCCCGGAGCAGGAGTCGAATCGGCACCGCGTCGGGTCGTATGTGACTTCGCTCAACTTCGGCCTCATCACCATCGACTGGGACGCCGACCCCGTCACGCTCCGGCTGGAGATCCGCGGCGAGGACAACGAGGCCCGCTTCACCCGCACAGTCCGCCTCTCCGACCTGTCCCCCGCTGTTCCTAACGGTCGAGCCGGCCGGTAGCGGAGGTCTCGTCGGCAGGGACGGCTACTCGTCGGCGGTGACGTCGACCGTTGCGGTGACGTCCGGACGGTCGGGCTGCGGGACGACGACGGTGAGGGTCCCCTCCGTGAACGGCGGCGCGGCCGCGTACATCTCGTCGAGGGGCACGAGGGCCTGGGTGCACATCAGGCCCTCGCCCGTCCGCTGCGTCACGACGGGGGTGATCCGCAGCCGGTCGGGGGACCGGTCCACGTCGAACCCGTCGAACGAGTAGCACCCGTTCGGGCCCACGGTGCCGGTCAGGCGGAGCGAGAGCGTGTCCGAGGGGGCAATCCGGGCGGGGGCGTACAGGCTGTCGACCGTGGCGACGCCCTGCTCGACGGTCGGGGACGAATCGTCGTCCGCGTTCGTGAGCATCGAGCAGCCGGCCCCGCCCCCGACGACGGCGACGGTGGCCAGTGCGAGAATGCCGACAAGGATGCGAAGTGGCCTCATGGTGTCAGGAGATGGTTCATGCGCAGCGATCAACGACTCCTCCTCCGTCTGTCCATACACACAGGTCCCCGTCAGTGACCAGTCCCGTACGCCGTCGCGTTTGCCCGTACCGTCCCCCCACCGCGGAGACGTCGCCCTTCTCTCCATCACTGAGATCCATTGCGCGACGCTCCAAGGTCGTCGAGGTCTTCGAACATGTTGCGTGCCGTCTGGAGGATGTCGCTGTCCTCGTCCGCGTCGGGGTCCGTGTCGCTCGCCTCGTTCGCCGGGGCGCCCGCCCCGCCTTCGTACTGCCCGTTGGAGCGGGTCTTCCGGGCGTCTGTCTCGTCCACCGGGCCCGACGCCTCGGAGCGCGCGATCGAGCGGGTCGACGAGAGCGGCAGGAGCATTCCGACCAGCGCCGTGACGTCCCGCCTGGGATTTTTGAGTGGGCGCAGCACCAGGTCGGCCGCTTGTGGGCGGGACTCCGGCCCAGTGGACAGCAGCACCTGTTCGACGTAATGGTCGCTCTCCCCGTCCCGGAGGGCTTCGAGCGTTTCCGTGAGGTCGGACGAGTCGGCGGTGTCGACCAGGTCCAGCAGGGTGGCCGGCTCGCCGGCGTCGGTCGTGAGGCCGATCTCCTCGTCCTGCTCGTCGAGAAGGTGAATTTGCCCGTTCCCCCCGAGCAGAAAAACCCGGGCGTCGGGGCTACGGACTCGGGCCTCCCTCGGGGCCACCAGCGTCGAGGGGACCCCGTCGAACAGGATCTCCCGCGTTTCCAGGAACACCGGAACGGGGGCCCCATCTTTCCGCTCGTGCAGCTCGTGCCGGGTCCCCTCGACCGGATCGCCCGCCGCGGCCCGGAGGTCCGAGCGGCGGAGGCCCGCCATCTCGCCGTCGTCGTAGCCGTAGAGCCGCCGGGCCGCGGGGTTGGAGCGGAGGTGCCGCCCGTCACTCTGGGCAAACACGATCATCGGTCGGGGGTTCTGGTCGACCATCTGCCGGATCTGGGCCTCGGAGCTCCGGTACTCGAACTGGGCCACCACCAGGTCGGCGAGGGACTCCAGAATCTCCAGGTCGGCGGCGTCGAAGACCCGCGGCTCGTCGTCAAGGATGCAGAGCGTGCCGATGTGGACGCCGTCGGGGGTCCGGAGCGGCGCCCCGGCGTAGAAGCGGAAGTGGGGCGGCCCGGTCACGAAGGGGTTGTCCTCGAAGCGCGGATCCTCCGTGGCGTCCTCGACGACGAGCACGTCCTGCTTGTCGACGGCGTAGACGCAGAAGGAGTGCTCGATGTCGGTCTCCCGAATGTCGGCCCCGAGCCCGAAGCAGGACTTGAACCACTGCCGCTCCTTGTCGATGAGGGTGATCAGGGCGGTCGGGACCTCGCAGACCTTGGCGACCAGACTCGTAATGCGGTCGAAGTCCTTCTCCGGCGGAGTGTCCAGGACGTGGTACCGGCGGAGGGCCGCCTGCCGGTCGTCGACGTTCTCGAGGTCGGGGACGCTGGGGTCGGGCATGAGAAAATCGGGGGCTGTGGGTGGGTGCCGCGTGCGTTGAAGTGCCAAGGCGAACCACTCCGCAAATTTGGTTCGAGGGGCCCCGATCGCCTGTAAAAATTTACAAAGACGTCCAGGCTGGCGGCGAAATGCCGCGCAGGGACAGATGCCGAGACGCCCGGTCCCCGGCGGCCGGCCGTCTTCTCGACATCGCGTCCTCTCCAAACAGCCACAGGGGACCGAGGGGGGCAGCCTCACTCACCGAACGAGGACACGCGACGAGAGAGGACCGTGTCCGGTCTCCCCATCCTGTGAGCGCCCCATTAACTGTTACATTTCTGAGTGCCCGGGAACGGTTCGTCAAAAGGCGTTTCAAAAAACTGTGGTTGTTTCTTCCACTTCGGACGTAATTCCTTTCGCCTCCGTTCACGACCCGTCTGATTCATCGTGCAGCGTCGGCACCGTCTACCGCCGGCCGCGGAGGAGCCCACAGGGCGCCGCGCTGGACTCTCTCCTACGACGCCGGCCCCCGGAGCTGGACGGAGGGCAACTCGGCAGCCACATGCGTGCCGCGTGTCGGACCTCCCACAGACAGATGCCGCCAGATCATCATGGGCATATCACACTACCGGGAGCGGGAACTCGAGGTCATCATTGCGGGCGGGGGGCGTGTGGGCCGAGAGACCGCCGCGCTGATGACGGTCTACGGCCACCGAACCACGGTCATCGAAGGAGACCCGCGAATTACGCGAGCCCACGCAGGCGACCACGACGACGTGTCGTTCATCCAGGGCGACGCGACGGAGCGTGATACCCTGGTGGCCGCCGGCACCGAAGAGGCCGACATCGTTCTTGCGCTCACGGACCGGGAGGAGACGAACATCGAGATCTGCCGACAGGCCGCTCGGCTCGCGCCGGAGGCCCACCGTGTGGCCCGGAGCCAGCGCCCGCCCGCGGCCACCGGCGACCCCGACGCCGTCGAGGCATTCGTCTTTCCGGAACGAGCCGGGGCCCGCGTGGCAATCGGCCGGGCGTTCGGGGCCCCGGTTCAGCCGGTCACCGACCTCTCGACCCGGTTCGAGCTCGTCGAGATCGAGGCCAAAGCGGATGCTCCTGCCGTCGGCCAGTCGCTTGCGGAATTGGACCTGCCGGCCAAGGCAACGGTCATCACCGACCTGCAGACGGAGGACCTGGCGGACGGGGACATGGTGATCGAGCCCGGGTGCCAGTACCTGATCGCGACTCGCCCCGACGCCGTCGACGACCTGAAGACGCTCTTCCAGTCCCGACGGTAACGACGGCCGCTCCGTCGAGGCGCCGCCGCCCCAAGCCACTCGGGGTCGCCCCCTGGTTCTGCGTCGACACGGAGGCCCATCCGCCTGCTCCCCGCGGCGAAGCGATACCGATCCGTGAGAACGCACGCAAATCATTGTCCCCGATCGCTGGGGACCGTGGACAGCCGCAAGCAAGAAGCGGACGTCGCGAATGTATTCACGGATCGGTACGAGCGGCGCCAGAACGGTCGCCCTCGACGTTGTCAGACC
>JAZKTD010000336.1:0-3740 GCA_036625705.1 Salinivenus sp. | reverse complement strand
TCGAGACGGGGCGACGTCGATGTCAGTGACGACCCAAGAATCAACCCGCTCTCTAGTGCAACTTCAAGCGGTCTCTTTGTGATCGGACGTTCTCCAGATCCGGCGAGTCGAGCGATTGGTTGTAGAAACCGCCCCTATGCTGTCGATTCCGTTGGATTCGGGGAGATTTCTCGACGCCCCCGACAGCGGTTGGGGCCGCTCGAAATGACTCTACCCAAAATAGATTGCTTGATTCTGCACTAGGCGGGGGCCTCGGCCGCGTCCTCGTCTTCGGCGGCGTCGGCCGTCCCGGTGCCGACGTCGTGGATCCACCCGCCGCCCAGCACGTCGTCGTCCTCGTAGAGCACGAGGCTCTGGCCCGGCGTGATGGCGCGGCGCGGCTCGGCAAAGGCCACCTTGAGGGTGTCGTCGTCGGGCTGCCAGGCCAGGCAGCCCGCCCCCTCGTCGTTGTAGCGGATCGTGCCCCAGGCCGAGCGCTCCTCCTCGATCTCCGGGTACTTCACGAGATTGATCTCGTGGGCCGTAAGGGTCTGCTCCATGAGCTCCTCCTTCGGCCCGACGGTGATCGTGTTCGTCTCCGGGTCGATGTCGGTCACGTACACGCGCTCCCCGAGCGCCAGGCCGAGGCCGCGTCGCTGGCCGACGGTGTAGAAGGGGTACCCCTCGTGCTCGCCGACGACGGTGCCGTCGCTGAGGACGAACGTGCCTCCTTTGACCTCCTCTTCCAGCCCGTCGACCCGGTCCCGCAGAAAGCGGCCGTAGTCGTTGTCGGGGATGAAGCAGATCTCGTAGGAGTCGGGCTTGTCGGCCACGCCGAGGCCGAAGTCGGCGGCCATCT
The DNA here is from genome assembly GCA_036625705.1 of Salinivenus sp. Classification (GTDB taxonomy): domain Bacteria; phylum Bacteroidota; class Rhodothermia; order Rhodothermales; family Salinibacteraceae; genus Salinibacter. The sequence goes on along the minus strand of JAZKTD010000336.1, from coordinate 2,902 downwards.
CGCGGATCTCGGGCTTCTCGTACGCGCCGAGCGGAAAGATCGACCGGGCCAGGTGCTCCTGCGGCAGGCCCCAGAGCGCGTAGCTCTGGTCCTTGTTGCGGTCTTTGCCCCGGCTCAGCACGTAGCGGTCGATGTCCTCGTCGTACCGGACGTTGGCGTAGTGGCCGGTGGCGATATACTCGCAGTCCAGGTCGTCGGCGCGCTGGAGCAGGGCCGCCCACTTGATGTGGGTGTTGCAGAGCACGCACGGGTTGGGGGTGCGGCCCGAGAGGTAGTCCTCGGTGAACCGCTCGATGACCCAGTCGCCGAACTCCTCCCGGATGTCGACGACGAAGTGGGGGATGTCGTGCTTCGTGGCCACGACCCGGGCGTCGTTCATCGACTCGATCGAGCAGCAGCCCACCTCCTTGCCGTCGCGCCCGCCGCTGGTGGAGTAGTCCCACGTCTTCATGGTGATGCCCACGACGTCGTAGCCCTGCTCGTTGAGCAGGACGGCGGTGACCGACGAGTCGACGCCCCCGCTCATAGCGACGAGTACACGTCCGTTCTTGCTCATGGCCCTGGAGCTCCGCGTTCGGTGTCTGTGAGTCTCCGCGCGCCTGTTCCGCGCAGAATGAGAAAACTCGTTCTCGCAGCGGGGCGTTCCGCCCGCTGGCTCCCACACGACCCGTCCGGGCCGACCCGCAGACCGGATTCGGAGAAGATCCACACGACGACCCGTCTCGTGCCGGCCCCACCCCCTGAGGAGGCACCCCGCCTCTCTTCAGACAATATTCGCGTGTCTTCAGATAATATTTGCTTGTACCACGCGCCGAGGACGGGGATTTTAGAATTCCATCATTCCTCCGAGAGCGTTCGATCCTCCATGTCTACCTCGACCTCCACGTCCCGCAGCACCGTGACGACCCCCCTTGCTCCGGCCGCCATCGGGCCGTACAGTCAGGGGATCCTCGTGGGCAACCAGCTTTACGTGTCCGGCCAAATCGCCATCGACCCGGAGACGGGCAGCATGGTCGACGGGACAATTGAGGAAGAAACCGAACGGACGCTCGAAAACATCGGTGCCATCCTCAAGGCCGCGAGCATGACGTTCGAGAACGTCGTGCGGTGCGAGGTCGTGATGACCGACGTCAACGACTACGCGCAGATCAACGAGGTCTACGCCCGCTACTTCAACGAGCAGCCGCCGGCCCGTCAGGCCGTGCAGGTGGAGGCGCTCCCGCGCAACGCCCGGGTCGAAATCTCCTGCGTGGCGGTCCGGTAGGGCGCCGGTCGGGCGCTACACGCCCCCCACCTCAATTCGGTAGTACACGGTGGCGTCCACGACGTCCTCTTCGGGAATGCTTCCCGACGCGGTCAGCTGGAGAAACGCCTGCGTGCGTCCCTCTTTGATCTCCGCGGTTACGTTCGAGGTGGCGACCCGGAGGGAGATCTTCTGTCGCGTCGTGTCGAACTGGTCGTCCGCAATCTTCTTTCCGCTCGCGTCGGCCCCGAGGAAGACGGCGGCTCCGCTCAGGTAGTCGAAGACCTTCGGGCGCACGCCGCTGAGCGTAGGCGAGGACTGCCGCCGGAGCGTCACGCTGTCCACTCGGGCCGAGACCACGTCGCTGCGGTCGAAGCCGTTCTGGGTGAGCACCGAGCCGAGGTCGTCGCGGCCCTCGGAGACGACCTCGACCAGTTGCCCGCCCTGGCTCACGTCCTGCGAGGTGTACCGGAACGTATACTCGACCGTCGGGGGCGCAGGCGAGTTGGCATTGAGGATAACCGTGTCCTGCGAGCCGGTGGCGTCGCAGCCGACGAGAAGAACAGCCAGGGTCGCGGCCGAAAGAAGAAGGAGGGGGCGGTGCATGATCGGTCCTCGGGGTGGGAGTGGCAGTGTCGTCGATGGATTCAGCCGTTTTGGTCCCGACGGGGACGGTGCGCGGCCGCTGCTCTACCGATCCGTGAGAACGTATGCAAATCATGTTCCCCGACGGCTGGGGACCGTGTACAGCCGCAAGCACGAATCGGGCTTCGCGAATGTATTCACGTATCGGTAAGTCGGACCCAGTAAGCCGCCGCGACGGTGGGCGACGTAACGGCGAGGGGCCGCGGAGCACGGGCTACTCGCTCCGGTAGATGCCCTTTTCGTACTTCGTTTTGTAGTTGCGGACGGCGCGGAAGAGGCCGCTGGCGAGCAGGGTCTGCCCCCGGTCGCTGTTGAGGTAGCGCGCCTCCCTCGGGTTGGTGAGGAACCCGAGCTCGACGAGCACCGACGGCATCGACGCGCTCCAGAGCACGTAGAACCCGGCCTGATGGACGCCGCGGTTGTCCCGCCGGACGCGGTCCTCGAACTGCGACTGCACCAGCGAGGCGAGGCGCTCGCTCTGCCGCATGTAGGCGCTCTGCGTCAGCTTCTGCCGTACCAGGGCCTGCTCGTCGTAGTCCTCGTACTTCTGGGTGTTGTCCTCGTACTTGATCACGCTGTTCTCCCGCTCCATCACCTTCTCGGCGGCCTCGGTCTTCGAGGGGCCGAGGAAGTAGGTTTCGGTGCCGTGGGCCGCGTGGGCCCGGGCCGCGTTCGTGTGGAGCGAAATGAAGAGCTTGGCCCCGGCCTCATTGGCCATGTGCCCCCGCTTCTTCAGCGGAATAAAGCGGTCGCCCGTCCGCGTGTAGACGACGTCGACGCCGAGCCGGTTTTCGATGTAGTCGCCCAGCTTGCGCGCGACGCCGAGGACGATGCTCTTCTCGTACACCCCGTTGGCCGTGGCGCCGGGGTCCTTGCCGCCGTGCCCCGGATCGATGACCACCGTGTCGAGCTTCCACCGCTCGCGGGCCGCCTTCGAGGCGCCCGCCGACGCCGAGGACGCGCTGCCCGGCGATCCCGTCGCCACCTGCTGAACGGTCTCCGCGGACGATCCCG
>JAZKTD010000335.1:0-3752 GCA_036625705.1 Salinivenus sp. | reverse complement strand
CAGCCCGTCCCGCGCGATGTCGCGGAGGAAGGTCAAAATGCTCAGGAAATTGGATTTGCCAGAGGCATTGGCCCCGATGAGGACGTTGAAGTCCCCAAGCTCAACGTCGACCGTGTCGAAGCTCTTGAAGTTCTGGACCTGGAGCCGCGAGATCTTCATGACGGGAGCGGCGGAGATGCAAACAGAGCTTGGAGGTCCATGAACCCACGACGGAACGGCACGTTCGCGGCTCTGCCCGAATCCGCCAACGCCCGACTCCCCTTCACGCCTCACACTTCACGCCGCCACGGCCTCCACGTGGTCGATGAGCGACTGGAAGACGAAGCGCCCGTCCGTGCCCCCGATCAGGGCCTCGACGCAGCGCTCGGGGTGCGGCATGAGGCCGCAGACGTTCCCGCGCTCGTTGACGATGCCGGCGACGTTGCGGACCGAGCCGTTCGGGTTGGCGGCCTCAGTGATCGCGCCGTCGGGCGTGCTGTAGCGGAAGAGGACGCGGTCGTCGGCCTCGAGGCGGTCGAGCACGTCGTCCTCCGCGTAGTAGCGGCCCTCGCCGTGGGCGACCGGGAAGGTCACGACCTGTCCCTCGCGGAGGGCCCCGGTGAAGGGCGTCTCGGCGTTCTCGACGCGGAGCGTCGTCGGCTTGCTCACAAACCGGAGCGACTCGTTGCGCAGCAGGGTCCCCGGGAGCAGCCCAGCCTCGCACAGGATCTGGAACCCGTTGCAGATGCCGAAAACCAGCCCCCCGTCCTCGGCGAAGCGCACCACGTCCTGCATGACCGGCGAGAACCGGGCGACGGCGCCGGAGCGCAGGTAGTCGCCGTACGAGAAGCCGCCGGGCACGATTACGACGTCGACGTCCCCGACGCGTTCTTCCTCGTGCCAGATGAATCGGGCCTCCTGGTCGAAGACGTGGGCCGCGGCGTGGTAGGCGTCGTGGTCGCAGTTCGAGCCGGGAAAGACGACGACGCCGAAGCGGACAGGCATGACGCTGCAATGGAAGTGGAACGGTCAACGAAGCCCCTTAGACGGGCCCTGTTCGTACGTGCTCGCGTGTCGCGTATTTCGTATTACGTATCGTCGTGTGTCTCCTCATTTACGCAACACGAAATACGCAATACGAAGCATGCCCCCTCGCGCACGAAGGCGAACCCGCACGAGAAGCACTCGGGCTCACGGGAAGCACCTCCCTACGCCTGCACGAAGTCGAGCCACGCGCTGCCGTCGACGTAGTCTTCGACGACCGAGGTCGGGTTGTCGCGGTGGTAGCCGGCGAGCAGGCGGTCGACCTTCGTCCGGAAGACCTGCAGGCAGTTCGAGATCAGGTCGCTCCGGAAGCCCCGATCGCCGAGCTCCACGACCAGTTCCATGGTCACGATCCGTCCCAGGACGCGGCCGAGCTCCACGAGCCGGCGCTGCGACAGCGACTGGTCGACCTCGAAGTCGAGCGTCTCGCCGAAGTAGTCGGCGGCCCGGGCGGTGAGGTCGTGCTCGGCGAGGAACGCCTTGAGGTTGCGCTCCTTCTTCTGCCGCATCGACTTGAGCATCGACTCCGAGATCTGCTGGTACAGGACGTCGTTCGAGCCCTCGAAGATCTGGAAGGGACGGCTGTCGACGACCGAGCGGCCGGCCACGTGGTCGAGCCGGTACCCCTTTCCGCCCGTCAGCTGGAGCAGCGACTGCGCCGCGTCCTGCATCAGGTCGGTCACGACCGTCTTGACGGAGTTGGCGGAGAGGGCGTCGCCGGCGAGGTTGTTCTCGGTCCCGGCGTGCTCGCTGGTGTGGAGGCACATGGCCGAACACGCCGTGAACGCCGCCTGGATCTCCGTGATGCGGCGCTGCACCTGGTCGTAGTTGATGAGCGGTTCGCCCCCCACGGAGCGCTCCTTGCAGTGCTCCAGGGCCTCGTCGAGCATCCGCTGGAGGAAGCCCATCCCCATGCCCGGAAACTCGATCCGGCTGCGGTGCAGCGTGTCGAGCATCATCTTGATGCCGGTGCTTTCGGGCTGGAGGCGATGCTCCTCCGGCACGCGGATGTCGACGTGGTTGCGGCCGTACGGGATCATGTAGAGGCCGAGGTTCTCGTAGAACTCCTCGACCTCCACCATCTGCTCAGGCTGGTTCATGTCGGCGACGAAGAAGTCGATGTCGCGGCCCAGGTCGCCGCCGCTGCCCTGGCGCCGGGCCGTGATGAGGAAGAAGTCGGCCCACCCCGTCAGGCCCGCCCAGTGCTTGGTGCCCTGGAGGTGGTAGTCTCCCGCCTCCTTCGTGTAGGACGTCTTCATGTTGAGGGCGTCGGTGCCGTAGTCGGGCTCGGTAATCATGAGCCCGCCCATGTTCTTCTTCTCGATGAACCGATCGAAGATCGGTCCCTTGATGGCGTCGTTCCCGTACTTGGTGAGGGGCTGCAGGAAGAGCGCCCCGTTGATGCCGAGGGTCAGCGACAGGGCGAGCGACTCGTAGGAGGCCGTCGCCAGGATGGCCTGGCACTCGTGGACGTGCCCGCCCCGGCCGCCGTACTCCTCGGGGATGAAGACCGAGAGCGGCGTGAGGGACTGGATCTCGCGCATCACGAACGGGGGCAGGCCCCGCCGTGTGCTGAGCTCGTTGAAGTCGGCCCGCTTCGTGAACACGTTCTGCAGCTTCTCGCGGAACGCGTCCCGAAACGTATCGAACTCAACCGAGGCACCGAGCTCTTCGGAGAGGTACGAGGCAATGCTCATAGGACTGGAATCTCAACGGGGTAGCAAAGCAGGCAGGGGTCGACGGAGGCGGAAAGTGTCCCGCAAATACCACAATTCCAACGGGTATTTCTTTGAAAAGATCAGACGCAGGTCCGAAATCTACAAACGAAGCTGCAACGAATCGACGTGCCTCGTCCTCTCCCCCGCGATTGACACCGCCTCGTGGCGGACGTATCCTCCACATCCGCCGTCTGTTCATTCGTCCGTCGTCCCCATGCCTCTCGCCGCCGCCCGATCGACGCTCGTTCTTTTCCTCGTTCTCCTGCTTCCCCTCACGGGGTGTCGGGACGGGTCCTCAGACGACGCCTCGTCCGCTTCGTCGCCGGCGGCCCCCGGGGACACGACGTGGACCCGTCTCTTCGACGGCACATCTCTCGACGGGTGGACCAAGCGGGGCGGAGCGGCCACCTACCGGGTCGAGGACAGCGTCATCGTCGGCACCTCGGTCCGCAACAGCGAAAACACCTTCCTCCTCACGGACGACACGTACGGCGATTTCGTGCTGGAATTCGACGTCCGCGTCCACGACCGCCTCAACTCCGGCGTACAGATCCGGTCGAGCGTCCGCGACGACGGTCGGGTGTACGGGCCCCAGGTCGAAATCGAGGCCGGCCGTGAAGACGGCGGCGAGGCCGGATACATCTACGGCGAGGCCACAGGGCGGGGCTGGCTCACGCCCGACGAGCGGCGGTCCGCCCACAGGATCTTTCGGGACGGGGCCTGGAACCACTACCGGGTTCGCGCCGAGGGGCCCCGCATTCAGACGTGGGTCAACGGGCAGAAGGTGGCCGACCTGACCCACAAGGAGATATATGCGGCCCATCCGGACGGCCGCATCGGGCTCCAGGTCCACGGGGTCGGCGACGAGGGGCCGTACGAGGTCCGGTGGCGGGCCCTTCGACTGACGCCGTTGTAGAGGGCCCGCGGTGAACACCGAAGGCCGAAGGAGCACCGGTCCATCCGACCCACGCTCCTTCGGCCCCGTCTCTGTCGCCAATGAGGGCCCCGGTC
>JAZKTD010000334.1:0-3754 GCA_036625705.1 Salinivenus sp. | reverse complement strand
GACCGCCCCAACGTGGCGCCCCTCCAGCAGGAGACGCCGGCGAGTGATCGGCCCTGACGGTCGGATCCCGGAGGGTGGGGGGACGGAAGACGACCGCAGGCCGGACAAGGCCGGGGCCGACGGTGCCGTGCAGGGCAATCCTGCGTAGTTGGTGTAACTCTGGCTGAAGGCCTTTCGCCTCCGCGCCGCGACCGGTACGTTGGGGCCGGTGTTTGTGTCGGGCGCCGTCGCGCCCGGCCGCCGTACCCTGCTCTTTCGTCCAACGCAGCATCTATGTCCGTTTCTCCCGCCGACCTCCCCGGCCTCGACCCCGCCGATGACTTTTCGTTTCGCCGCGGCCAGCGGGCCTTCCTGATCAAGCTCGCGAAGGCCTACCAGGAGGGCCGCACCGACCACCTCGGCGTCTTCGTGCCGGGCTACGGCAAGACGCTTACGGCCCTCGCGTCCTTCGCGGTGGCGCGGGCGATGGGCGTCGCCGACCGGCTGGTCGTGTTTGTGCCTCGGGGCAACCTGCGCGACCAGTACGCCGACGCCGACGAGATGGCGCGGATGCTCCGCTGGATCGGCGCCCCCCGCATGCCGTTCTGCGTGGCCGACGCGAGCGAGGTCTTCCTGAAGAACGACATCCCCATCGTCATCGCGACCTACCAGTACACCTGCGGGGACTCCGGCAACCGGAGCCTCCAGCGCTACTGCCAGGGCGGGGCGCCCCTCTTCGTCCTCGACGAGATCCACCACCTGCCCGAGCAGAGCGCGTGGTCCGACGCGGTGGGCCGGCTGCCGTACGACTCGCTCATCGGCCTGTCCGGCACGCCCCTGCGCAGCGACGGCAAGCCCCTCTTCGGCGTGCCCCACGAGACGACCGTCACCGACAGCGGCCACGAGCGACTGGAGTACAAGGCCCTCCACGAGGTGAGCCTGCGCGACGCCCACGCCGAGGGGCAGATCCTGAAGCGGATCGAGGCCCACGTCGTCGACTACACCATCACGATGGTCGAGGAGGATACCGGGGAGGAGGTCGAGTTCACGCTCGCCGAGCTGCAGGACGAGGTGGGGCGGGACACGAGCCGTCTCGACCAGTTTTTCGCCCGCAAGAGCCTTCGCTTCCACGACGTCTACCTCGACACCCTGCTGGGTCCGGCCATCGGGCGCCTGCAGGAAAAGCGGGCGGGCCACTTCTCGGCCGGGGACGAGGTCCGCAACCACCAGATGCTCGTCACCTGCATGAGCAACCGGCACGCGGCCGATGTTCTCGACTTCGTCGAGCGCCGCTACTCCTGGCTTTCGGCCACCCGCATCGGGCAGGATGTGCCGGCCGACGAGCGCGAGGAGCGCCTCGACGCCTACCGCCGGGGCGAGGTCGACATCATGGTGCAGGTCGACATGATCGGGGAGGGCACCGACATCAAGACCATCAGCGTGATCGCGAAGCTCGACCTCGTGAGTGCCCGCTCCAAGACGCTGCAGCAGATCTTCCGCGGCATGCGCTACTACGACGGCTGGGACGCCGAGGCGAACGTGTGCGACGTCTTCACGTCCGGGGACCTCGGCCTCTCCGGGACGCTCGACTGGATGACGCGCGAGGTGCAGGCGGGCCTCCGCCAGCAGACCGAGACCGACCGGGCGCCCCCCGAGAAGGCGACCGAGGACACCGAGCGGTCGGAGTGGGCCCTCACCGGCGTCGACGAGAGCGACATCGAGACCCACCGCCTCGAGCTGGAGGAGAACGGCGCCGACTCGAACCTCCGCGTCGAGCGCCAGCCCTTCAACCGGCCGGACCCGGACAGCCTCGACGTCTCGGCGCAGGAGGAGACGCTCCGGAAGGAGTGCTCGACCCTCACCACGCGGCTGGCCTACGCCCTTCAGGACCGGGGCATGGACGTGCACATGCGGGACATCCACGCCAAGGCCAAGCAGCGCTTCGGTCGCCCCCAGTCGGACATGAGCCTGAAGCTGCTCCGACGCAAGAAGCAGTGGCTCAAGCAGTGCCTGCAGCGAAAGCGGCTCCGGTAGCCGCTCCGAGCCCCGGCCCCGTTCCGCCGGTGGGGCCCTGTCGGGACGGGCCGGCGAGGGCATCGCTCCCTGCCGGAAGCCGCGGACAGAGGAGGGTGTTCATGGGGTTTTCACCCTCTGAGCGCGACGACGGTCCCCGATCTGAACCGCCTGCGGGATCGGGACGCCCACGCCCCTCGAAGACGTTTCGGTTTTAGGGGGTATGGAAGCTCTTCCAACACGGAAATTTTCGTTTCGGGTAACAAACAGCCGAATTATTTTTTCGAAAGCGGTTCCGGGCTTGGATTATTTGACAAATAACTCTGAATCGACTAACGTTGTGATCGTATTCGGCGACCCGTCGCGGGTCGTCTCACTCCCCCTCCACTACGAACGCGATCACTCGACCTATGGCTACGTGTTTTCGCGCAGTGCTTCTCCTCCTCGTCGGCCTGAGCATCGCGCCCGCCGCGCTCGGGGCCGAACCGGCCGCGGCGCCGCAGGCGGCGGGAGAGGTGCAAACGAATCTGAACTACGTCTGGACGATCCTGGCAGCGGCGCTGGTGTTCTTCATGCAGGCGGGCTTCGCGCTGCTGGAGGCCGGGTTCTCGCGGGCCAAGAACGCGGTGAACATCATTATGAAGAACGTGATGGACGCCTCCGCGGGGGCGCTGGTCTTCTACGCAGTGGGCTTCGGGCTGATGTTTGGGACCAGCTGGCAGGGGCTGCTGGGGACCGACGGCTTCTTTCTGACCGGCACGGGCGATCAGCCCCAGACCTGGGTCTACGCGTTTTACTTCTTCCAGGCGGTCTTTGCGGCGACCGCGGCGACGATCGTGTCGGGGGCCGTCGCCGAACGGATCAAGTTTAGCGGCTACCTGATCTTTTCGGTGCTGATCACCGGGCTGATCTACCCCGTGTTCGGCGCCTGGGCGTGGGGCGGCCTCTTCAACGGCAGCGGCTGGCTGGAGGGGCTCGGGTTCATCGACTTCGCAGGGTCGACGGTCGTTCACAGCGTCGGGGGCTGGGCGGCCCTCGCCGGCGCGCTGGTCGTGGGGCCGCGGGTCGGAAAGTACGCGGAGGACGGCACACCGCGGGCCATTCCGGGCCACAGTCTGCCCCTGGCGGCGCTCGGCGTCTTCATCCTGTGGCTCGGCTGGTTCGGGTTCAACGCCGGGTCGACCACGGCGGGGAGCACCGACATCGCCCTCATCGCGATGAACACGTTCCTCGCGGCCGGGGCGGGGGCGGCCACGGCGATGGCGGTGACCTGGATCGACACCGGGACGCCCGACGCGTCGATGACGCTGAACGGCGTGCTGGGCGGGCTGGTCGGCATCACGGCCGGGTGCGCCACCCTCACCGGGCCGTTCGCCATCCTAACCGGGGCGGTGGCGGGCCTGCTGGTCGTCTACGCCACGCGGGCCCTCGAGCGGGTGGTCGACGACCCGGTGGGGGCCATCGCGGTGCACGGGGTGTGCGGGGCGTGGGGCACCCTGGCCGCGGGCCTCTTCGACGCCGGGTCGGGCCTCGCGCAGGTCGGCGTGCAGGCGATCGGCATCGTGGCGGCGTTTGCCTGGACGTTCCCGATGAGCTACCTCGTCTTCTCACTCGCGGATCGGCTCGTGGGCGGCCTCCGCATCAACGGCGACAAGGAGCGGCTCGGGCTCGACCAGCTGGAGCACGACGTGGACGCCTACCCGGAGTTCGGCATGCCCAACGGCGAAGAGGAGCCCGTCGAGGCCGGCGAGCCGGACGCCGA
>JAZKTD010000333.1:0-3755 GCA_036625705.1 Salinivenus sp. | reverse complement strand
CGGGACGCGGCGCGGCTGGACGGGTGACCGATCCCCGGACCGGACGCCCAGTTGACGATCTTTGCGCGGTGGCCTAGGTTCCGGGTGGCCGGCAGCGGCCCCCTGAGGACTGGTTGAGCAGCCATCCTCTGCTACGGTCCCTCTCGTCACTTGATTCCAACCAATTGCCCTCTATGCGCTTCTCCCTCCTGGCTCTTCTTGCCCTCGGGCTCCTTGCCGGTGCCCCCACTGCGTCGCAGGCGCAGGACCGCCCTCGGTTCGGCGCCGGACTGCAGCTGATGGGCAGTACCGTCGACAACAACGTCGGGCCGGGGGTGCGCTTCCGTACGTCGGTGCCGATCAACCGGGACCTCTCTCTCGGCCTCGGGGCCGCGCTCACCGGCTACGTCTTCGAGGGTCGGGACGACGCCGCCTACGCATTCGACCCTCAGACGTCGCTGATCGTCACGCTCCCCGGTTCCAGTCAGGAGCGCACCTACGTGCTTGGAGGCGCCGGGGCGTACGTCCCCTTCGGCAACACCGACGCGGCGAGCGGCCCGACCATTCACCTGGGAGTGGGAAAGGTCTGGCTCCTCAGCGAAAGTTCGTTTTTCGCCGAGTTTGACCCGGCCCTGTTCGTCGGAGCCCAGGAGACGCACCTCATTGTTCCGCTGCGGGTCGGCGTCATCTTTTAGCGGATCGCTCGACGCCTGCCCTCCCGCATCCGCCTGGAGGATGCGGAAATGGCGGACTGGACGGCAGCCGGGACGCAGTCGTCCACGCCTCGGTGCCCCACCGTGGTCAAAGCACCCGACGGAGGATCGACTGGAGGCGCTCGTGGTCGTCGTCCAGGAGGCGGCTGAGGGCCCGGCCGGCGGTGACCAGCGCCTCGCGCCCCCCGTGCTCGCCGCCGTGGGCCGCGTGGACCCGCCGGAGGACGGCCACCAGCAGGTCGTCGACCGGCACCGCGGGATCGGGGTGCTCCACCAGCGTGCGCAGAAAGTCGAACGGGGCCTCGAGGTCGCGCACCGCCTCGTCGGGACACGGTTCGACGAAGTCGTGGATGTCGGGCGGGTGCGGGGGCAGGGTTTGCCGCAGCCGGCCCTCGCGGTCGCGGTACGCCAGCACCTGGGCCCGGACGGTGGTGCGGAGCAGCTCCTGCACCATGGGCATCTCCTCGGCCCGCTCCTCGGGCGAGAGGCCCAGGGCCACGGCCTGGCGGTTGGTGTCGTAGCTCCCCGTCTCGACGTGGCTCACCAGGCCGAGCAGGGCGGTGTCTCCACGCTCGACGCGGACCCAGTGGCCGAAGGCCGGGGCGTCGGCGTCCTCGTACACCTCGGCCACAAACTGCCGCGTGCTCGACTCAACGACCTCGCCGATGGGCTCGCCGTCAGACATCAGTGCCTCGAATCTTGGGAAGAATAGCGCGTTCGGGACGTATGCGCCACCCGGGGCTTCGTTCGCGGGGGTGGGGAGGGTGTGGGTGTTCGGGAGTGTGGGCGTGGATATCGCTCCGTCCCAAGCCTTTGCCCGCTGCTTTCCCCCATACTCCCAGACCCTCACACGCACTTATACCCGTGGCCGCTGCTTCGACCGGCGCTTCCGCGAGTCGGTCGGCGAGAGACCGGCGCGCTGCAGGCGACGCTCCATCAGCCGAAAGAACGCCTCCCGCTCCGAGCCCCGAATGACGGCCCGCTCGTGGGCCTCCGACAGCGCCAGCGGGTAGCCCTCGCCCTTCTCGCACTCCCGGAGAACGGTGGCGTGGATGCGGTCGACCAGCGCGGGGTCGTCGGCCACCCACCGCGGCACCTCCACCCGCCCGATCTCGCCCCCGCCCGCTCCGCCCGGCACCTTCAGATAAAAGTAGCAGACCTCCGTCCCCTCGGGGTAGGAGCGCTGGATGTGCGAGGTGGACCCGAAGGCGGCCGACCGCTCCCCCGGCCCGAGCACGGCGCCGAAGACGTGCCGGTCGAGGAGGCCGTCGAGCGGCGGCGCCTCCGGCGTCACGTCCATGCCCGCCGGCCCAGGCTCCTCGAGCTCCCCCACGACGAACCGCAGCAGGTTTACGACCTCGGTGGTGGCCGGCATGCTCACGTACGAGGCCAGCGGCAAGGCCTCCCGCTGGAACGCCTGCAGAAACTCGGTGTAGCGGGCGATGAGCTGGGCCTCGGCGGCCTCGTTGTTCATTCCCCGAATCATCCACCGGATCAGCGTGCCGTCGGCGAGGGCCACGAGCGGGCGCCCCTCGACCGTGGCCGTGCGGGCGGCGTCCAGCAGGTGCTCGAGCTCCATCTCGTCGCGGAGGGCCGACACCAGCTCCGTCGTCATGGCCCCCAGCACCTCGTCGACGTGCTCGCTCAGGTCGTCCTCGAAGCGCAGGCGGGGGGTCGTCTCGAGCAGCGGAGCCTCGCGGGTGCCGTACTGGAAGCCGACCCGGCTCACGTTGAGCAGGAAGAACATGGGGTCGACGTGGCGGTCGGGGTAGATCTGGGAGCCGTCGGTGGCCACCACGGTGATTGGGGACGGGCGCTCGGGGGCGGCCGTGACGGCCGTGGGGCGCTCCCGCATCGCGGCCACCAGCCGGCGCGGCTCCGCCGCCTCGACGGCGGCCTGCACGTCGGTCCACGACTCGGCACAGGCCCGCAGCGCCGCCCGGGCCCGTCGCCGCTGCTCGGCCCGTCGGTCCCGGAGCGAGGCCTCGTAGGCCTGGAAGTCGTCGAGCTGGTCCCGCAGGCGAGAAAGGTCGAGCATTCGGTTCGATGTTGAACGTAAAACGTGGACCGTTCACCGCGCCAACGGTCCCCGCTCCGGGAAGGGTTCCCCCGTCGGCACTGGCTGACACCGAATCGCAGGATTTACTGCGTCGGTTGGTCTTGGGCATCTCGTGGTTTGGATGTGAGGACGTTCGGATGCAGGAAGGTGAAATACGTCCATGCATCCAACCTTCCAGCCCTCCACACGCGAACGGAGCATGCACTCAGGAGACCGAGTGCAGGCGAGTTCATATTACTGAAGGGAAAAGGTGACCTGAACGGTGGCGTTGACCTCGATCTCTCCGGCCGCGTAGGCGTCCGGCTCCGGGGCGGCGTCCTCAGCCGCCGACTTCGCAAGCTGCATTTCGACGCGGGGCGACGGGCTCTGATACCCGAACGACTGCTCGTCGATCTGCCGGACGGGGCCGAGCGCGGCCCCGAGCGACTCGGCCAGCAGCTGCGCCTTGTCGCGGGCGGACTGGGCCGCCTGTCGGAGGGCATCGTTCCGGGCAGCCGTGCGGTCCTGAAGCCCGTAGTCGATCCCCTCGAGCCGGTTGGCCCCGCGCTGCACGACCCGCGTCACGAGGCGCGGCAGCTGGGCAAGGGTGTCGAGCTCGACGACGACCTGGCGGCTCGCCTCGTAGCCCCGTTCCTCCCGGGTTTGCGTCTGCGGGTCGTACTCGCGGCGCGGCTGCAGGCGCAGCGACTCCATCCGGATTTTCTCCTCCGCGACGCCGAGGTCCCGGACGGCGTTCATCGCCGTCTTCGCGGCGGCCGCGTTCTGGCGGCGCGCCGCCTCGGCGGTCTCCGCGCGGGACACGATGCCGAACCGGACGGTGGCCCGATCCGGCGCGGCGCGCACGGTGCCCTCCCCGCTGACACGGACCAATCGGTCGGTCGCCGGGGCGTCCTGGGCGAGGGCCGGCGCGGCCCCGAGAAGAGCGACGAGGACAGTGAGGAGCGTGGGGCGGAGAGACGGCATGTCCGGAATCAAATCGTGAGGAAGAGCGGTCGGCCATAAAA
>JAZKTD010000332.1:0-3762 GCA_036625705.1 Salinivenus sp. | reverse complement strand
CGTGCGCCGCCCGCGCCACCAGGGGCCGGCGGGCGAGAGAGTCGGCCCAGTCTCGGGCCAGTGCGTCGAGGGGCCGCCCGTACACGTCCGCGAAGTGTCCCCGGGCGTAGACCCGTTTCAGGCGGTCGGCCCCGTGCTCGTCCAGCAGATGCTCGACGAACGAGCCCATCGTCGCGTAGGAGACGGCCCCGCGGCCCGTCCAGAAGCCCCAGGGCGAGAGCCGCTCGGTCAGGGCCTGCGCCGTCAACGAGAGGGCCGCGCTCGTGTCCGTGGTCGTCGCCACGCGGACGAGGTCGTGCGGCGGCGGGGCGGGGCTGGGGGGCTCCAGGGCCACCGCCCAACCCTCCACCAGGCCCGGCGACCACGATGCGTTGATGCCGGGGAGGCCGTACGAGCGGCTGAAGACGTGGGCCAGCTCGTGTCCCAGGCTCTCCTCGGCCCGACGCGTAAGGAGATGCACCTGCGGGGTGCCCAGCCAGACGGGCGAGACGCTGGTGTAGCGCGCCCCGGTAAGCTGGGCCTTGACGTCCGGACTCGGGTACAGGTAGCTCTGAATCCGGCCGGGGCCCGCGCCGGGCGCGAGGTCGAGCCGCTCCTGTAGGTGCCGGTAGTAGGCCTCGTGGTCGTCGGCCAGGGCCTCGGCCGCCCGCGGGTCCAGCCGGTCCGGATCGTAGTAAAGGTCAAAGTGAACGGTGCGCACGTGCCCGCCCAGCCGCCGCTGCAACTGCTCGGCCGAGGTGTTGAGCCCGAAGGGCACGGCCCACGCGTACACGATCCCGATCGTCAGGCCGCACATCAAAAGCGGCACCCATCCGCCGTAGCCGCGCAGGAGGCGTCCTCCTGCGACGGCGAGCCCCGCCCACAACAGCGTGAGGCCCCGAAAGACGAAGAGGCCGTCGCGGACGGCGAGCTGCTCGTCGTAGATGGGCCCCAGCACCCCGCCGAAGACGTGGTTGTACGTGTAGAACTGGGGGTGAACGCCGAGGTCGTAGATCGGCCCCAGGAGCCCAATCAGCAGGCCACCACCCGCGAGCACCAGGAAGGGCCGGGAGACCCCGGTACCGGTCACCAGGTAGCTGCCCGCCACGGCAAACACGACCGTGACGCCGGGGAAGAGCGCGAAGAAGAGCAGGCCCTGCCCGAATGTGCAGTTCGGGGCCCAGAGCTGCGCGACCGTGAGCATCCCGAGCGGCAGCAGCAGCGCCGCCTCCCGACGGCCGAGCACCTTAAGCAGCGACGCGCGTCCCGACTGGAACCGGCGCGTGGCGGCCCATCCCGCCACGAAGAACGAGGCACCCGCCACGACGGCCGCCGACTCCACCTGGAGCACGTTCAACAGGGGGACCGGCCAGAGGACACACCCCAACAGTCCGTACGCCAGGTACTCGCGCGACATGCCTCAGCGAAACGAGAAAGGGGAAATCAGATCAGCGTGAACGACAGCCCCACCGAGATGGTCTCCTTGAGCTGGATCGCGTCGGTGATGTCCTTGTCGAAGAGGGCGACGAACTGAAGGTCGGTGCTCAGCCAGTCGTTGACCGAGAGGCTGACAGTGTTGTCCCACCGGGCGTCGGGGGGGTTTTCGACCTGGTTGAAGGAGAAGAATATATCCAGCTGGGAGCGATAGCGGATGTTTTCGGTGAGTTGTCGGTCGAACGAGGAGGCAAACTCCGCTCCCGCCTCAATCCGGGCGACCGTCTCTTCACTCACGCCGTAGAGGACCCGAAAATCCTGCACCGTTACGACCGTCTGCTTCGAGGCCGCCCCGAAGCGGAGCGTAAACGCGGGGATCGGCTCGTAGGTCAGGCCGAGCGACTCGGTGATGAAGGCCGGGGCAAAGAACTGGGAGGTCTCAATCGGGGTCTCAAGGTCGGATCGAGGATCTCCCTCCGGCACCTGCCCCGCGAACGGGTTCGACGAGTAGTCAAAGCCCTTCGCGAACTGGGTGCGGAGGTTTGCGGCCATCGTCGGGTTGAACAGCCGGAAGAAGTCGTCGCCCTCGTACCGAAGACTCGAGTTCCACAGGATCTCGTCCTGGGCCTTCCGCAGTTCCTGGTTTTCCTGATTGAGCAGCCCGAAGGCCAGCCGCACCTCGTGGGCCTGAATCCAGTGCTCGCCGCGCTTCATGGCTTCCCCCCCAAGGCCCGCAGACAGGGCAAGCGAGTTGTTACCGGCCCCCTCCTGCCAGTTGCTGTAGGCGGCCTGGGACACGTTCAGTCGCGCGTCGGCGCCGTACACCCAAGTCCCCAGGGAGGAATCGGGCACCGACTCCTCCGGATTGGTCGGCTCAGGCACCGGATCGTCGTTCTGTCCCCAGGCCCGGGGCGCGCCGACGAGGACCGCGAACGCGACGATGAGAGGAAGGACGCGGAGGAGAGGTGAGGTCATGTGGCCAAAGATCGGTCTGTAGAGGTGCGCCGAGCCCAGAACACCGGGAGGCTCCCCCCCTCCCGGCAGGGAGACCGGTCGAGACCGGCGGGCCGAGCGATGAAACAAAAGAACGCAAAAGAAAAAGGCTATGCCGAGTCGACATAGCCTCTGGCTCCCGTGCGTCGAATCGTCGGACGGCGGAGCGCTAGAGTTCGTCGTTCTTGATGTCCTGAATCTCCTGACGAATCTCGTGGGCGAGCTTTTTCAATTGCATCATGCTCTTCCGGGCACGGGTGCCCGCGGCCTTGTTGCCCTTCTCGTAGAACTTCATGAGGTCCTCTTCAGCGTCATCGAGAACGTCGGTGAGCTGACTGTAGCGTTCGTCGAAAGTGCTCATGCGTATAGCCTCCGTAACAGTTAAAGCGAGGGATTGCGATGTGGGGGATTGAGTAGCAGCAGAACATAATGCGTCCCCGTACCGCTGTCAAGCGGCAGCAGAGCGGGCCGAACCGGGAGTGGGGGCTGGCCCCTGATTTGTCGAAAGGTTCAAGCTTTGACGCGCGCTGCGGCTTATTTCGTCATGATGCGCGTTCCCTCCGGGGCGTCTCCGGCGAGCAATCCCTGGAGGTTGGTCACCAGGACCGCGGCGCCAGCCTCGTGGAGGCGGCGGACGGCGGCGGGGTCCGGGACCGCGTCGTCCGGCAGGGCCTCGAGGGGGATCTCGTCGCGGCGGCCGGTGGCGTCGACCACACCCGGCTGGTCTCCGGTCGTGAGCGTGCAGACGACGGGGTCGAACGACGCGGAGAGGCCGTCGGCCAGGGCCACCGCCACGTCCGCGGCCCAGAGCTCTCGGGGCCCCTCCTCCCCGTCCACCAACGCCGACACGACAGGCACCACCCGCTGTTTGATGAGAGCCGCGAGCCAGCCGACGTTGGTGGCCGCGACGGCACCGTCCTCGTCGAGGCCCAACAGGTTGCGGTCCACGCCCTGGATGCCGACCGTGGACACCACCTCGTCGGTGAGGGCCGCGACGAGGTCCTGGTTCGTCTCCCGCACGGCCCGCTCGACGAGCTGCCGCTGCTCCTCGGTCTCGACGTCGAGGACCCCCTCGGTGCGGTCCGGAAAGTAGCCCTTGGCCTCGAGGGTGCGCTCCACCTTCTCGCCGCTGCCGTGGACGAGGAGGCACGGCGGGTCGCCGCTGTCGGTCTCCGCAAAGTGCTGGGCCAGGGACTTCAGAAAGAGGTCGTCCCCGAGGTGGTGCCGGTCGAGGTACACGATGTAGAGGGTTTGCATAATGCCGAGCGCGGCGAGCAGAGAGAGGCGGATGCTGGGGGCCGATCAAATCGGCACAGGTACCCAATGAGCGTCCCCGGAAGACGTTCGGTGGACCGG
>JAZKTD010000331.1:0-3798 GCA_036625705.1 Salinivenus sp. | reverse complement strand
CGGCTCCCGGCGGCCGGGGCCCAGGGCGAGGCCCGTACGGTGCGCCTCCGGGACGCCGCCGTCGCCACCTCGGGCGACACCGAGCAGTTCGTCGAGATCGACGGGACGCGCTACTCGCACGTCGTGGACCCCCGCACCGGCGTCGGCCTCACGCACCGCCTCCTCGTCACCGTTGTCGCCGACCGGGGCGTGGTCGCCGACGGCCTGGCCACAACGGTCGGGGTGCTCGGCCGCGACGAGGGGCGCGCGTTCCTGGCAGCACACTACCCCTCCGTGACCGCGTACCTCCGCCAGGCCGATCGGGAACGCGCCACGTCGGACTGAGCGCCGGCGGCCTGGGCGAAGTGGAGCGCCTCGTGGAGCCATGAGCGAGCGGGATGATGAGAAGGAGGGACCCGGCGCGGGCCAGCCCGCATGGAACCGGGCGCTGGGGCTGACGGGGCCCGGCGTCAGGCCCCGAACGTGTCGACGGTCCGGTAGGCCTCAATAACGGCTTTCTCCCCGGCTTTGCCGCCGCCGGAGACGCCGTGCTCCATCCCCACGACGCCGTCGTAGCCCTTGTCGTGGAGGTGCCGAAAGACATTTCGAAAGTTGATCTCGCCGGTCGTCGGCTCGTTGCGGCCCGGGTTGTCGCCCACCTGCACGTAGGCGATCTCCTCCCACGCCGCGTCGGCATTGGGAATGAGGTTCCCCTCGGTAATCTGCTGGTGGTAGACGTCGTACAGGATCTTGCAGGACGGGCTGTCGACCGCCCGGCAGATCTCGTAGGCCTGGGCGGTGTGGGTGAGGAACTGGTTCGGATGGTCGTGCCGGTTGTTGAGCGGCTCCAGCACCATCACCAGGTCGTGCGGCTCGAGGATAGCGGCGGCCTCGCGAAGCGTCTCCACGAGGTTGGCGCGCTGGAATCCCGGGTCGAGGCGCAGGTCGCGGGCGCCGGGCACCACCGTCATCCACGTGGCGTCCACGCGGTCGGCCACCTCGACGGACTCGCGGATCTCGTCCAGGAATTGTTGGCGCGGCCCCTCCTCCCCGGTCACCAGGGTCGGCTCTCCCCAACTGATCGAGTGGGCCACGAAGACCCCCATCTGCACGTCGTGCTCCCGCAGCGCGTCGGCGATACGGGCCTGCTCGCTCTGGGAGCGTCCCTTCATCCCGTTGTCCTCGAAGGCCGTAAAGCCCTGCTCGGCCATGAAGGCGATCTGGTCGACCGGGTCACCCCCGGCGTGGTCCTCAAACATGCCCAGATGGGGGGCGTAGTGGAGGTGAAAGTCGGGCGGCGGCTCGGGGCCGGCCAGGGAGGCCGCGCCCGCCTCCACTGCCCCGGCCGTGCCGAGGAGCGTGCCCCCAGCCAGGGCACTCCGCCGAAGAAAGTGACGCCGGTCCATGATCGGGAGGGTCGGTTGGGAACGAATGTCGGGAAACGGTCGGTCCGAGGGGCCTGCTACAGGTTGCCCCGCTTCATCTCCTTCACGGCGTAGTCGCAGGCCCGGGCCGTGAGGGCCATATAAGTAATCGACGGGTTCTGGCAGGCGGAGCTCGTCATGCAGGAGCCGTCGGTCACGAACAGGTTCTCGACGTCGTGGGCCTGGTTCCACTTGTTGAGCACCGACGTGTCGGGGTCGCGCCCCATTCGGGCCGTGCCCATCTCGTGGATGCAGAGGCCCGGGGCGGCGTCCTCGTTGACGTAGGGCTCGACGTCGGTGCAGCCGGCCGCCTCCAGCATCTGGGCGAGCTGGGTGGCCATGTCCTGCCGCATCTTCTGCTCGTTCTCGCCGAAGGAGCAGTTGACGCGGAGCTGCGGGATGCCCCAGGCGTCGGTCTTCTCGTCGTCGAGCTCGACGTAGTTGTCCTCGCGCGGCAGCATCTCGCCCCAGCCGCCGGCCCCCATGCGCCAGGGCCCGGGGTCGCGGATCTTCTTCTTGAGGTCGGCCCCGAAGCCCGGCTCCCCGATCGCGCGGCCCCAGCCCTCGCGGGAGGCGCCCCCCTGGCTGCCCCAGCCCCGCAGGAAGTCGACGTCCGAGTCCGGCTCCGGCCCCAGGTTGCGGAAGCGGGGGAAGTAGATGCCGTTCGGCCGGTGGCCGTGCGTGTAGCGGTCGGCGAGGCCCTCGACCCGCCCGCTGGCGCCGGCCTGGTAGGGGTGGTCCATGAGGTACTTCCCGAGGGCCCCGCTCGAGTTGGCGAGGCCGTTGGGGTGGCGGGGCGTGGCGGAGTTGAGGAGGATCTGGGTCGACCCGAGCGTCGAGGCGCACAGGAAGACGATTCGCCCGTCGTACTCGCGGGCCTCGTTGGTCTTGCGGTCGATGACGCGGACGCCGGTGGCCCGGTCCTGCTCGGCGTCGTACTTGACGCTGTGGACGATGCTGTCGCACTCGAGGGTCATGTTGCCGGTGGCCCGGGCGTCGGGCAGGGTGGCGCTGAGGCTCGAGAAGTAGGCCCCCACCGAGCAGCCGCGCTGGCAGGGCCCGCAGTAGTGGCACGCCTGCCGGCCGTTGTGCTGCTGGGTAAGCACCGCCGCGCGCCCGATCGTCATCGTGCGGTCCTCGTAGGCGCTGTCGATGCCGGCCTTGACCTGCTTCTCGGCGGCGTTCATCTCCATCGGCGGGAGGAAGGGCCCGTCCGGAAGCTGCGGCAGGCCCTCCTTCCGCCCGCTGATGCCGACGTACTTCTCGACGTAGTCGTACCAGGGTGCGATGTCTGCGTAGCGGATCGGCCAGTCGACGCCGTAGCCGTCCCGCGCGTTGGCCGTAAAGTCGAGGTCGCTCCACCGGTAACACTGGCGGCCCCAGGTCAGGGAGCGCCCCCCGAGCTGGTAGCCGCGGATCCAGGTGAACGGCTCCTCCTGGACGTACGGGTTCTTCTTGTCGTTGGTAAAGAACTGCTCCGTCGACTCGCCGAACGCGTAGCACTTGCTCTGGATCGGGTACTCCTCGGCGTAGCGCTGCTCGTTGCCCTGGCCGTGGAAGTCGAACTCCCAGGCGGGGGTGTGCTCGGTCTCGTAGTCCGCGCCGTGCTCGACGTAGGGCCCACGCTCGAGGACGAGGGTGTTGAGGCCCTTTTCGGTCAGCTCCTTGGCGGCCCAGCCGCCGGTGATGCCGGAGCCGACGACGATGGCGTCGTAGGGTTCACGTTGCGGGGCGATGTTGGGGGCATCGGGCATAAACAGAAGGGGTCGTCGGAGACGTGTAGAAGAGGAGAAGCTGCCCTGAACGCGTCAGGTCCCGGCCCCGGACCAGGCCCGCCCCACCTCCTCGTAGGGCACGTCGCCGTCGTAGTAGCCCGGCACGATGTTGGTCTGCAGCTCCTGGGTCGCCCCCACCTCCGAGGTGTAGTAGCCCACGATCACCAGCTCCTTGAGGCTCCGGTAGAAGGGGGGCTCCTCCCGATCCGGCTCCTCGGCGTCGGCGCCGAAGTGCTCCTCGTCCAGCTCCGCGACGAAGGCAGTCTGCTCCTCCGCCGACAGCTCCCCAAACGGGGCGCCGTACTGCTCCTTGGCGCGGGCCTGGGTCTCTTCGAGTCCGCCCATGAACCGTTTGCGGTCCGCCTCCAGCCAGCTCTCCCCGACGATCGCGTCGATGAAGCGGTTGACGTTGGCGGCGCTCGCGCCGGGGGTGTCGGTGGCCGGAATCATGATCTCGGCCATCGTGTCGATCATCTCGTTCTGGGCGGCCGACAGGACCGAGGGCGTCCAGTCGGACCCGCCCTGGCGCTGGCAGCCGCTCAGCACCCCGGCGACGGTCGGGGCCGAGACGACCCCGCCCAGGAGTGCCCCCACGCGACGAAGGGCCTGGCGGCGGGTGA
>JAZKTD010000330.1:0-3801 GCA_036625705.1 Salinivenus sp. | reverse complement strand
GATGACCTCGTCCCCGGCGGCGAGGCCGGAGTCCGCCACGACCGACCCCCCGGTCTCGGGGCCCAGCGCGACTTCGCGGTTGCGGGCCACGGCGGTCGTGTCCGACCGATCGACGACGTAGACGTGCGTGCCGGTCTCGTCCCGCAGTACCGCCGTACGGGGCAGCACGAGGGCGCTGTCGAGCACCGCGCGGGTCACGCGGAGGGTCGCGCTCATCTCGGGCTTCAGGGTGCGCTCTTCGTTCGAGACGGTCACCTCGACCGTAAAGGTGCGGCTCTCGGGGTCGATCGTGTTGCCGACGAACGTCACCCTGGCGGTGCGCACTCCGGCCCCGTAGCGGCGAACGTCGAGCTGCACGGGCGTCCCCACCTGGATGTCGTTGGCGTAGCGCTCGGGGATGCCCGCCGTCACCTTCACGCGGCGCGTGTTGACGAGACGGGCCACCTGCGTTCCCGGGGCGACCTGCTCCCCGGCCTCCACGAACCGCTCCTCGACCGTGCCGGCGAAGGGGGCGTCGAGGATGGTGTTGGAGAGGCGCGTCTGGGCCTGCTGCAGGGCGGCCCGCGCCTGGTTGCGCTCCGACCGCACCTGTTCGAACTCCAGTGCGCTGATGATTGAGTCCCGGTAGAGGGGCTGCTGGCGCTCGAAGCGGTCCTGCGCCAGCTCGAACTGGGCCTTGGCCTGCTCGACCGCGGCGGTCGCCTCCTCGGCGTCGATCTTGGCGACGGGCGCTCCCCGGTCCACGCGAGTCCCCAGGTCCAGCAGCATCGTCACCGGGCCGTTGGTCTGGGACGAGAGGATGGCGTCGTCGAGGGCCTCGACCGTGCCGGTCACCTGAACCACGTCGGTAAACGAGGTCCGCTCCAGCGTGAGGGTTTCGACCCGCGTCTTCGGCTGGGGACGGGCCGTCCCGGCATCCTCCTCGGAGGCCTGGCCGTTGCTGCAGCCGCCGAGGACCAGCACGCCCGCGAGGGCGACGAGCCCCACCAGGGAGGCGAGGCGGGCGGGGAGGACGTCGATAACGCGAAAGGGGAGGGACACACGTCGCATGGAGGAAGGAGCAGGCATCTCTGTAAAGGGACGGTCGGCGGGAACGGGCATTACCGTCGGGTCATGAGGTAGGACTCGGAGGTCGGCGTGAGCGGCTGGCCGAGGGCCGTTTCGAGGTCGCTCCGGGCCGCCACGTAGTCGAAGACGGCCTGGAGGTAGTTGAGGCGACTCTGGTCGAGCTGCTCGGAGGCCTCCCGCAGCTCGATGGGACGGGCCACCCCCTCCGCCACCCGCTCCGACATGTGCTGGTAGTTGAGCTCGGCGCGCTGGACATTCGTCTCCTGGGCGTCAATCCGCTCGCGGGCGGTCTCGAGGTCGCGGACGGCCCGCCGCACCTCCACGGTCACCGACTGCCGCAGCTGCTCGAGCTGCGTCCGGGCCCGCTGGCGCTGAATCTCGGCCTGCTGGAGGCGCGAGGAGCTCTGAAAGCCGTTGAAGATGTTCCAGCTGAGCTGCAGACCGACGCTCAGGGAGGGGTTCCAGAAGCTGTCGTTGAAAAAGCCGCGCTCCAGTTCGCGGAAGTAGAACGGGTCGGTGGGATCCCGGGGATTGGTCGTCTGCACGCGGGAGCGGTCGTCGGGGACGCGGCCGCTGTACCGGAAGTTGGCCACTGCCTCCACCCGCGGAAAGAACTCGGCGCGGGAGGCCTCCTTCTGGATCCCCCGAAGCTCCACGTTGAGGCGAGCGCGCTGGAGGTCGGGGCGGTTCTCGATGGCCTGGTCCACGGCCCGCGACATCGAGAGGCTCTCGAGTGAGATCGTCTGCAGGCCGTCGTCCGCCTGCTTCTCGAGGGTGCCCTTCAGCTCGATGGGTTGTTCGGGGGCGAGGCCGATGGTGCGCTTGAGGTCGTCGTGCGCGAGGTCGGCGGCGTTGCGGGCCTCAATCATCTGCGTACGGGCGTTGGACAGCTCCACCTCGGCCCCGAGGCGCTGGGCCTTCGGCGTCACCCCGCGCTCGACCTGGCGCGACACCTCCTGCAGGGTCGTCCGGGCCCGCTCGACGCGCTGGGTCCGGACCTGTGCCCGCTGCTGGGCGAGCAGTGCCTGGTAGAAGGCCGTCACCACCTGGTTGGTCGTCACCTGCACCTGCCGGTCCCGCGCGTACCGCCTCACGTCCTTGAACTGCTGGGATCCCCGCACGGAGACGAAGGCCTGTTTGCTGTAGAGGGTCTGCGTGAGCTGAAGGCCGCCGCTGAACTCGTTGTCGACGCCGAAGGGGTTGCCGCCTCCGCCCCCCAGGGAAATGCCCGCCGCCTGGATGCTGTCTCGCTGACGCTCGGTGAACTCGGGGAACGAGATCGGATTCGTAGTGGGGTCGTCGTCCAGCCGCCGGCGCTCGTTGAAGCCGAGCCACTCGGTCTGGCCGCCTCCGCCGAAGAGGTTCGTGACGTCGCTCCCGGCGAAGGGATTGGCCGTCACGACGTTGCGGGTGTAGCCGCCCGTCACGTCGAGCGACGGATACAGGTTGCCCCAGGCCTCGCGCACCTGGGCGTCGGCGTCCCGCATGTCGAGCCGGGCCAGGCGCAGGTCGTGGTTGTTTTCGAGGGCGATCCCCACCGCGGCGCTGAGCGTCAGCTCCATCGGGTCGGCGGCCGAGTCCGCGGGGGTGGGGGACGGCGCCGAGACGGGCGACTGGGCCGCGACGGGCAGGCCCCCTCCCAGCCAGAGGACGGCCAGGAGCAGCAGAACCGAAGAACGAACTGATGATCTAGGCATGGAAAAATCCGTCGGGTGCAAAAGCGTCTACGCGGAATCGGACGAGCGACCATTTCCACTCGGGGAGGCCTCGTCCATCTGCAGGCCGTCGAAGAGGAAGGACGTCAGAAAGTCGGCCGCGTCCTCGGGATCCTTCAGGAGGGGGGTGTCCTCGGTCGAGCCGTGACACCGCTCGTGGACGCTGTGGATGCCCATTCCCCGGACGTTGGCGAGCAGGAGATTCGCGACGGCCGACGGGGAAAGTGATCGGATCTCCTCGTTCTCGGCGGCGGCCTCCAGTGCGGGGGTCAGGGCGTCGACCAGCCGCTCGTGCTGCCGCCGGAAAAACTGGACCCGCTTTTCGTCGTCGCTGAACGCCAGGCGGTGGCCCTCCTTCACGAGCACGAGGAAGAGATCCTGCTGGTCGCGGATGATCTCGAAGTGGCGCACGGCGTACGTGTGGAAGGCCTCGCGCAGGGACCGATCGCCGCCGCGCTCGCCCTGGAAGACGGTCCGGACGAGGGTCTCGATCTCCTGGTAGATCTCGTCGAAGACCGCAAAGAGCAGATCCTCCTTCCCGCCCTCGAAATAGTTGTAGAGGGTGCCCTTGCCGAACTCGGCCCGGTCGGCGATTTCGTCGAGGGTGGCGTCGGCGTAGCCTTTTTCGGCGAATACGGCCTGGGCGGCGTCGAGCATGGCCCGGCGGCGCATGCGCCGTTCGCGCTCACGGCGGGACAGAGAATCGGAAGAAGACGGCATGGACAGCAGGGCCGAGTGGACGAGTCGTCACGATGTGACTACTGAGTCACTGGCTGACCGAAACGTCACGAGGTGACGGTGGGTTCAGCCGCCCTGCGAAGAACACGAGAATCTAAGGCGAAAGCCCCTTGGAGACCGGCCGCTGTTTGCGGGGAACGCCAGGGAGAGCGGGCAGCCCCCCTTGCAGAAAGAGGGGACCAATTGGCCCGATGTGCGAAGGGGGCCGAAGACGCTGACCCGTCCTCCGGGATCGAACCGGGCGAGGGACAGCCCGCCGCTCAGCCGGTCCGGGGTGGGG
>JAZKTD010000329.1:0-3802 GCA_036625705.1 Salinivenus sp. | reverse complement strand
ACCGCACGCTCATGATGGAGATGGGCACCAACCGCGAGGACGAGCACGGCACGCCCTTCGACCGCTGGCACAACGACGAGAACAAGATCAACTGCAAGCCCAGCTGGGAGATCCTGCCGGAGGTGGCCCGGCGCTACGGCACCGAGATGGACTACCCGAAGGGCCCGACGCAGATCATGGACGAGGTGCAGTCGACGCTCGACGCCTTCACGGGCGCCACCTACGACGCGATGGGCCTGAAGGGATACGCCCTGGAGGAGGTGGAGACCGGGGAGGCGGTGTAGTCTACTGCTCCCGTCGTCGCGTCCGAACACAGGTGTTCACGTCCTCAACCCCGGACCCCGCGTTGCGCGAAGACAGTATGTGCCCCCGTCGGTGCCGCAACCAACGAAAGGCACACATGTCCCCTGCATCCTCAACGACCATCAAGGAGACACTTCGACGACACCTTCTCGAACTCCGTGAAGAGTACGGGGTGGAGTCCTTCGCCCTGTTCGGGTCGTATGTGCGCGGCGAGCAGCAGCCCGACAGCGACATCGACATCCTCGTCACGTTCGACGACCCGCCTGGGCTGCTTGCGTTCATCGAGCTCGAACACACGCTGAGCGATCTCCTCGGACAGTCCGTGGACCTGGTTACAGAGAATGCACTCAAGCCCCGAATCGGGGACCGTGTCCGGCAGGAAGCCGAGCCGATATGACCGAACGAACCTCTGTGGACCATCTCGAAGATATCCTCGACGCCGCCGAGAAGGCGCAGAGATTCGTGGAAGGTACGACCTACGAGACTTTCGTGAACGATGATAAGTCCGTTTTCGCCGTCACTCGGGCACTGGAGATCATCGGCGAAGCCACGAAGCAGCTACCCGAAGAACTCCGGGACGAGTATCCAGAGGTTCCGTGGTCTTTGATGGCAGGCATGCGCGACAAGCTCATCCACGATTACGTCAACGTCGACCGACAGATTGTTTGGCGCACAGTGCAGGAAGAACTCCCCGACGTTCAGCGGCAATTGCAGCCTATCCTGAACGAAATGAACAAAGAGCGCGAGTAGCACAATGTGCCCTGCCCGCCCGGAACGCACCCCAATCACCGGGCGTGTGTGACACTCGTGCGTCTGTGCCGTCGACCGCTATCCGCGCCCATGAAGATCGCCCTCGCCCAGATCAACCCCACCATCGGGGACCTGGACGGCAACCGGCAGCTCATCCTCGACTACGCGCGCCAGGCCCACGGCCGAGGGGCCGACCTCGTCGTCTTCCCCGAGCTCTGCGTGACGGGCTACCCGCCGCAGGACCTGCTGGAGAATCCCTTCTTCAAGACGGCGGTCCAGCGCACGGTCGACCGCATCGTCGAGGACGTGCCGCCGGACCTGGGCGTGCTCCTCGGCGCTCCCGTGCCGAACCCCGAACCCTACGGCAAGCCGCTGCAGAACGCCGCGCTCCTCTACGAGAACGGCGCGCTGCAGGACCGCGTCGTCAAGACGCTGCTCCCGACCTACGACATCTTCGACGAGGACCGCTACTTCGAGCCGGCCGAGGAGCGGCAGGTGATCGAGTGGCGCGGCGTGCGGTTCGGGCTCCACGTCTGCGAGGACATGTGGAACGTGCACCACCCCGAGGGCTTCGAGGGCAATCAGCGCTACGAGTGCGACCCCGTGGCGGAGCTCGGCGCCGAGGACCCGGACCTTTTCCTCAACCTCAGCGCCTCGCCCTTCTCGATCGGAAAGCACGCGACGCGCGACGAGCTCGTCCAGCACATCTGCCGCCGCCACGAGCGGCCGTTTCTGCTCTGCAACCAGGTCGGCGCCAACACCGAGATCATCTACGACGGCGACAGCCGCGTCCACGCCGCCGACGGCACGCAGGTGGCCTGCGCCGCCTCCTTCGAGGAGGACCTGCTCGTCTGGGACACCGACGCCCCGGTCGAGCCCTGCCGCACCCAGCGCGACCCGACCGGCGACCTGCACGACGCCCTCGTGCTCGGCATCCGCGACTACTACGAGAAGACCGGCATCTTCGACAAGGCCCTCATGGGCCTGTCCGGCGGCATCGACTCGGCGGTGACCTGCGCGCTGGCCACCGCCGCCCTCGGCCCCGACCGCGTGGTGGGCGTCACCATGCCGTCGGAGATCTCGTCGGAGGGCTCGGTCACCGACTCCGAGCAGCTGGCCCGCAACCTGGGCATCGACCTCAAGGAGATCCCGATCACCCCCGCCGTCGACGCCTTCGACACGATGCTGGCCGACGCCTTCGCCGGCACCGAGCCCGGCGTGGCCGAGGAGAACATCCAGTCCCGCGCCCGCGGCGTGACGCTGATGGCCCTCTCCAACAAGTTTGGCCACCTGCTCCTGTCGACGGGCAACAAGAGCGAGATGGCCGTCGGCTACGTCACCCTCTACGGCGACACGAACGGGGGCGTGGCCGTGCTCAGCGACGTCCTCAAGACCCGCGTCTACGAGCTGGCTCGTTACATCAACGAGCGGGCGGGGACCGAGGTCATCCCGCAGAACACGATTGAGAAGCCCCCCTCCGCCGAGCTGCGCGAGGACCAGAAGGACACCGACACGCTCCCGCCCTACGAGACGCTCGACGCCATCCTCGAGCGCTACGTCGAGAAGAAGAAGGAGCTGGGTACGATCGTGAACGAAACCGGCCTCGACGAGGCCCTCGTGCGCGACGTGCTGCGGCAGGTCGACCAGAACGAGTACAAGCGCCGCCAGGCGCCGCCGGGGCTGCGGGTGACGGAGAAGGCCTTCGGGATCGGCCGGCGCATTCCCATCGTCATGCAGTGGGACCGGGAGGCCGGCGAGGCCCTGGCCGCCGAGCAGAATCTTCCGCGCTAGCGCTCGGAAAGTATGGAGGGATGGAAGTGTGGAAGTACGGAAGGGGCATACTTCCGTGTCTGCGCTCGCCCCCTTCCGAACCTCCATACCTCCAAACTTCCACACTTCCATACGCAATCAATGATTGCCTACGTGTCCGGTACGCTCGTCGAGAAGGACCCCGAGACCGCCATCGTCGACGTCAACGGCCTCGGCTACCGGGTGCACGTGCCCACCTCCACCTACAAGCGGCTGCCGGATGCCGACGAGGACGTCACCCTCCACACCTACCACTACCTCCGCGAGGACAAGGAGGCGCTCTACGGCTTCGCGACGAAGGCGGAGCGCACCGTCTTCGAGACGATGACCGGCGTCTCGCGGGTGGGCCCCAAGCTCGCCCTGTCGGCCCTCTCCGCGATGAGCCCGTCGGAGCTGCGCGACCACGTGATGGAGGAGGACAAGAGCCGCCTCACCGAAATCTCGGGCGTCGGCAAAAAGACGGCCGACCGCCTCATCGTGGAGCTGCGCGACCCCCTCGCCGAGCTGGACGTCTTCGACGACACCGCCCCCATCAGCGGCGGCTCGGAGGCCCGGGCGGAGGCCCGCGCCGACGCCCTGAAGGCCCTCACCGAGCTCGGGCTCAGCAAGGCCGACGCCGAGCGCGCCATCCGCGCGGTGCTGCGCGAGGACGCCGGCATCCAGTCCGCCGACGAACTCACGCAGCGTGCCCTGAAGGAGAGCCAGGACTGACCTCCGTCGTCGCCGCTGCGACTGCCGACGCTGCCGAGGCGGTCTCACAGCGGGGCTCTTCTTTCCGTTTGGCACGGGATCCCTGACTCGTGACGTGTAATACCGAATCCTGTAGCAGGATTTACTCCGTCAGTCGGCCTTCGGCCTCGTGTGGGTTTGGATGTAAGGACGTGTGGAGGTGTGGAGGCGAAATACGTCTATACATCCACACTTCCAAACCTCCACACCC
>JAZKTD010000026.1:0-20831 GCA_036625705.1 Salinivenus sp. | reverse complement strand
CACAGATCTCCAGGACCGTATACCGCCTCAAGCAAGGAACGGTCTTCAGAACCGTATTCACGTATCGCTAAAGCCGACTACGCCGCCGTCTTTGCCGCCTCCCGGTCTTCGGCCTCCTCCTGCTTCATCTGCCGGTTCAGCTCGTACATCTCGCGGCGGCCGGCGTAGTAGGCGCCGTCGTAGCGCGCAAGCACCCGGTCGCTCGGGGGCGTGCCGAAGGCAATGCCCAGGAAGATCCCCGTGATGGAGAGCGCCAGGGCGATGACGCCGTACGCCAGCCCCGAGCTGGTGAGCCATCCCGGCAGCCAGCCCAGCAGTTCGTACTGGCCGAGGGCGTAGAACAGGAACGTCCCCGTCGTGCCGAGAATGATGGCGAGGTAGGCCGAGAGCGTCGTCGGCTTCTTGGAGAAGACGCTGAACACCGTCACCGCCGTCGTCGCCGAGATCAGGGCGCTCGAGAGGAAGTACATGTCGAACAGGCCGGGGAACTCGAACGCCCAGAGCAGCGACAGCCCGATGAAGCCGGCCGTGACGACCCGCCCCGCGTTGAGACGCGCGTGTCCGCTCACGTCGTACCGTTCGAAGACGAGCGGCTCCAGCACGTCCTTCGTCAGGTTCATGGCGCAGACGTTCACGTAGGTGTCGACCGACGAGAGCGCCATGCCCATGAGCGCCACGATGAGCGCCCCCGCTATGATCGGGTTGGAAAAGAGCTCCGTGATCATCGACGAGAAGATGAAGTAGCCGTAGCTGCCGACCTCGGACGGAATCTCGCCGTCGACGGGCGGAAAGACCACGAGCGCCGCCACGGCGATGAGCGTCGGCATCAGGACGACGATCACGACGTTGAACGTCACGTTCCACCACATGCCCTTGTACGCCTCCGTCTCGTCGGCGGTCGCCATCACGCGCTGCCACGCGCCCTGCAGCGTGATAAACCCGGGCGTGTAGATGAGCATCGCCGCCGCCATGTAGGAGTAGCCGGGCGAGTCCCAGTCCCAGAAGTGGTCGGCGTAGATGGGGGGCGTCTCGTTGATCGTGGCGACGATCTGGCCGACGCCGCCGGCGCGCGAGGCCGCCTCCACGACGCCGAAGACCGAGAGCGCCACCAGCATGATCGCCGCGCAGACGAACTGAATCAGGTCCGTCCGCAGCACCGAGCGGAAGCCCCCGAGGGTGACGTACGTCCCGAACGCGAGGCTCACGATGACAGCCATCGTGACGATGCCGACCCCCAGCGGCTTCGACAGCACTGCGCTGAGCACGTAGATCTCGGCGGCCAGCCACGTGAGGTACGCGAAGCTCTGCACCGGCCCCAGAAGGATTTGGGTCGTCCGGTTGAACCGGAACCGAAGAATCTCCGGGATCGAGACGCCCGGGAACCGCCGGAACAGCTTCGGGACGAACAGGAGGCCCACGGTGCACAGGATCCAGGGAATCGTGAAGATCCAGATGGCCCCGAGGCCGTAGGCGTACCAGAGGTACATCTGCCACGTCATCCAGCCCAGGAGCAGCCACCCGGCCGCCAGGGACGCCGCCGTCCACCACCCCGGCACGTCGCCCTCTCCGATCCAGAAGTCGAACGCCCGCTCGCCCTGGTCCTCGACGGCCCGGAGGCCGAGGAACTGGTATACGCCGATCGCCACCATGCCGGCCAGGAAAGCGATGGTGAAGGCCCAGTAGATTGCCGTATCGGCCATTGAACAGGAGGGATGCAGTGCGTGAGGACAGTGATCCGCGGCGTGGCGGTTCTCTTATCTACGAAAAGCCGTCGGCCCGAACGAGACCGGTGCCCGAAACAGATCCGCGCCTTTCTCACCATCCTGTTATACCCGCCCCCCGGTTGCGGCGGAGTCGCGATCGTGCCGTCTTGTTCACATCTCTTTTGGCGCCTGCGCTGAGGCGGTCGAGGACGGGCGGAGGAGGGGGCCGTTCCCGACTCGGTCCCCCAGTTACGCACTTGCACGTACCGACATTGCGGCGGCGTGGGAATTTCCTGATAACACGTCCTCTCAGCATACTTTACAGCGATGTTCCCGCTGGTCCTGCCGGGCAGGCAGATCCCATCTCTCTCTGTCGGACCGCCCCAGGGATCCGGCCCTCTGCCATGGTCTACGACTCCTATTCCGTCGGACAGTATCTCGTTGACCGCCTCCACGAACTCGGCGTCCGTCACCTCTTTTCGGTCCCCGGGCCCTACTGTGCCGAGTGGCTCCACCACTACGTCGAGCAGAGCGGGTCCGTCCGGCGCATCGGGCATACCAACGCCCTCAATGCCGGGTACGCGGCCGACGGCTACGCCCGCACGAACGGCGTCGGGGCGGTCTGCGTCCCGCACTCCGTGGGGGCCTACTCTCTGCTGAATGCGGTCGCCGGGTCGTTTGTGGAGCGGGTGCCCGTGATCGTGATCAACGGCGCTCCGCCGGCCGAAGGGGCCGATGGGTGCCGCGGTCGACGCCGCCCGCTCGCAGGGGCACGCGACGCCAACCGGCGGGTCTACGCGGACGTCACCTGTGCCGCCGAGCGCATCGCGGAGCCGGAACGGGCGCCTCAGCAGATCGATCGCGTGCTGCGGGCCTGTCTCCGGGCCCGGCGGCCCGTCTTCCTCGAGCCGACCGCGGACGTGTACGACCGCCCCTGTCCGCCGCCGGACGGCCCCCTGCCGGTCCGGACGGACCGGCCCACCGCCGACCGCGATGGGCTGCTCACCGACATCGCCGAGCGGCTCCATGCGGTCGAGTCGGCGGTCCTCTGGGGTGGGGTCGAGCTGCAGCGCTACGACCTGAGCGACGAGTTCGAGGCGCTGGTCCAGGCGCTCGACGTGCCCTACGTCACCAGCCTTCCCGGAAAGGGACTTCTCCCGGAGGACCACGATCACTTTGCCGGCGTCCTGGATCCGTCGGGCACGCCCCCGGCGGTGCGCGACATGGTCGCGGACGCCGAGTACGTGCTCGGCCTGGGCGTGGGGCCGTCCCACGCCTCGCCGCCCGACGTCGTGCTCGAGCGCGGCGCGGCGACCCTCGTGCACCGCGACGGGGTGCGGGCCGTGCCGTCCCCCGATGCCCCATCGGTCGCGGAGTCCCCGGCGCCCGACACCCCGGTCCGCCTCCGCGACCTCCTCTCCCGGCTCTGGACGAACGTGGCCGGGGGCCTGCCCTCGTTCGACGGCGCGGCCACCGCCGCCCAGACGCGCGCAGCGGCCGACGACGCCCGGCCGGCGCCCTCGACGGCCCCGGACGCCGACATCACCTATCAGGGATTCTACGACCTCGTCGCGGAGTACGTGGAGCCCGATACCCTCGTGATGAACGGCGTCGGGCTCGACCGCTTCGGCGGCGCGACGCTGCCCGTCCGGGGCCCCTCGGGCTTCATCTGCCAGGCCGCCTACGGGGACGTCGGATACGTCGCCCCGGCGGCGATCGGGGCCGGTCTCGGGACGACGGCCGAGCGCGTGCTGGTGCTCGTCGGCGACGGCGGATTCCAGATGACGGCCTCGTGCGTAGGGACGATGGCCGAGAAGGGACTCGACCCCATCATCTTCGTGCTCAACAACGGCGTCTACGGCTCCGAGCAGCGGCGCACCGACACCGCCGCGTACGAGCACGAGGAGGCGTTTTTTCCGCAGGCCCTCCTCCAGCACTGGCACTACCGCAAGCTCCCCGACGCGATGGGGGGCAAGGGCTGGCGCGTGGAAACGTACGGCCAGCTCCGGTCGGCCGTCGAGGAGGCACGCAAGTACACCGGCGGCCCCCTCCTCATCGACGTTCGGCTGCGGCAACGAAGCCTCCCGGCGCTCGCCCCCGACCTCGAGGTCTCGGAGCCCCCGGTCGACTACGCCGTCGAGCCCGCGCTCCCGACCTCGTCGTAGGCCGTCCCGCGTCGACGACCGGCCCCGCAGGCCCCGGTCGTCGTGAAGGCGAAGCAAAAATCGCGGGCGCCGCGGCCGCGTGGAACCTGGCCCGTCGGCGTCAAGTACAGTGTCGATCCAAGGTTGCGCGAGGCACCGCCTCGCACCGAATAGGGCAAGTCCCGCACGGCCAGCTCCCTCTGAACCCCGTCAGGGCCGGAAGGCAGCAGCGGTAGGAGGTCGCAGCGGCGCGCTGCGGGTCGCTTGCCCTTTTTTCTTTTGGTCTTTCCGGTCTGCCCGGCGTCTGCTGTCTCCTCGTCCGAACGGGCCGGGCCCCCTCGCGTATCACCGCCGAAATTGCGCGGATGGACTCCCCGCGCCCGTCGATCGGTTCGTCAAATCGTGGCTTGGTGCTTCATGCCTGTGTTTCTCCCTGCGCTCGCTCCGGTGGTTCTCATGGCCCAGTCCGGCGACGGCTCGGGCGGCCTGTTCGGACTGCTGCTGCCGCTTCTCCTCATCGGGCTCGTCTTCTACTTCTTTATCTACAAGCCCCAGAGGGACCGGGAGCAGGAGCACGAG
Source organism: Salinivenus sp. (assembly GCA_036625705.1). Classification (GTDB taxonomy): domain Bacteria; phylum Bacteroidota; class Rhodothermia; order Rhodothermales; family Salinibacteraceae; genus Salinibacter. The sequence continues at coordinate 16,405 of JAZKTD010000026.1, read as the reverse complement.
GAGATGGTGAGCACCCTGGAGCAGGGGGATAAGATCGTGACGATCGGCGGGATCCACGGCACCGTCCAGCGCATCGAAGAGGACAGCGTGCTGGCTCAGGTCGACAGCAAGGGCACGAAGCTCCGCATCAACAAGGACGCCATCGCCAGCCGGGACGACGACGAGTCCTGACCCCGTCGCCCCCGCGTCCTGTTTCCTCCGACCGACCCGCTTCTGCGCCATGAGTGCTTCCCGCACCGCCGAGGCGACGTTCGACCCCGTCGAGGAGGCCATCGCGGCCGTCCGCGAGGGCGGCCTCGTGATTGTCGTGGACGACGAGGACCGCGAGAACGAGGGGGACTTCATCGGGGCCGCGGAGGCGATGACCCCCGACCTCATCAACTTTATGACGAAGCGGGGGCGGGGCCTCCTCTGCACGGCCATCACGCCGGACCGTGCCGACGCGCTGGACCTCGGCCCGATGGTCGACTCCAACTCGGCGGTCTACAACACCCCCTTCACCGTCTCGGTCGACTACAAGGAGGACACGAGCACCGGCATCTCGGCCGCGGACCGCGCCAAGACGATCCAGGCCCTCGCCGACCCGGAGGCCTCCCCCTACGACTTTGCCCGGCCCGGGCACGTCTTTCCGCTCCGGGCCCGCTCCGGCGGCGTGCTTCGGCGGGCCGGCCACACGGAGGCGGCCGTCGACCTTGCCCGCCTGGCCGGCTTCGAGCCGGCCGGGGCCCTCGTCGAAATCATGGACGAGGACGGCACGATGGCCCGCGTGCCCCAGCTCCGCGTCCTCGCCGACGAGCTGGGCATGCCGCTCGTCACCATCCAGGACCTGATCGCCTACCGGATGCAGAACGAGCGGCTCGTGTCGCGGGAGGCGGAGGTCCGCCTCGACACGGCCTTCGGTACGTTCCGCGTTGCGGTGTACCAGGAGCGCCTCACCGGCGACGTCCACCTCGCGCTCCTCAAGGGCGAGTGGGACGAGACCGAACCGGTGCTCGTGCGCGTCCACTCCCAGAACGTGCTCGGCGACGTGCTGGCCGCCCGGCGCGAGGAGTACAGCGAACAGCTGGCCGAGGCACTGCTCCGCATCGAGCACGAGGGCCAGGGGGCGGTGCTGTACATGATGCAGAGCAATCACGGCCAGACCCTCCTCTCGAAGCTGCGCGAGATGGAGCGCCAGCAGTCGCAGGAGGAGACCGCCCCCGCCGACGCGTCCCTCGACATGGACCACCGCGACTACGGCATCGGCTGTCAAATTCTCCGCGATCTCGGCATCCGGCGGCTGCGCCTGCTCACCAACAACCCCCGAAAGCGCATCGGGCTGGCCGGCTACGGCCTCGAACTCACCGAGCAAACGCCGATCGAACTGCCCGAGGAGGCCCGGGAACAGATCGACCGCCTCGCCGCCGACCGTCTCACCCCACTGCTCGTCGAGCTTCTGCAGCCGGACGCCTGACCGCGCCCCGGATCGCGCCGTCCTTCTCCGCCTCCGCTCCCCCTCCCATGTCCAGAGACCAGATCTTCCGCGGCATCTACGCGGCCATCGCCATTTTTGGCACGTACCTGCTGGGCCGCCGGCTCCTCGCGGGCGACTGGCTGTCGGCCCTCATCCCCCTGGCGGTCGTCGTCCTCTGCGTGTACCGCCTCCTCACGATGGAAGAGGGATAACATCCCGACGACGCCCCCTATGTGTGCTCTATGCGTTGGGGGGAGACTGCCTTGACGTTTCCGCGGGCAGTGATTATCGTTCTGTACCCCTTTTTGGGAAGGGGGGCCACCGGGACGTTTCTTCCCCCTGATCAACGGGATGGCTCCCCGGACGCCCGTATTCAATCGTTGCCCTGACCGACGCTCGCCCGCCCCCTCTCAGGGACGGCATTCTGTCCTCGATCGTCGGGATCGTGGAGGCGGACCGTCCGCCTTCTCCCCCTTTGTTGGTAACCTGTGAATAAGTCCCGATCCTCACTCACACCACCGACGTTCACAGGCCTCTCCCAGAAGAGCACGGGGGGGTCGCTCCGCCCCAATCTTCCGCAACCCCTTCACTCCCAGGGAGATACGTCCTGTGCACAACTTGTAGATAACTTGTGGAAAACGGCCTCTGAGCGGTCCGGAGGCGGTCGTTTTCTCCGTGTGATCGGGATCGCCTGTGGATAAGCGTCGGACTGTGGCCCTGCTCGTCCGTACTCGGATACCGGCCTTTGAGGGACTGCGTCCCGGGGCCGGGCAGGTCTCCTCGCTCCTGTGGGCGCGCGTCCCGATCCCACCTGTGCTCGGGGGCGGTCGGGGCTCCACGGCCGGCCCGGTCCCGTCATCCGAAGGGGCGGTCGTGAGGGGACGGGCGAATGCCTCTTCCGCGTTGCCTTTTGACCCCCGCTCGTGGGCGCATGGCGCCCCCGAGACGGCAGTCCTGCGCTCAGTATGGAACAGTCCGCCGAACGTGCTTGGAGGGAGTGCCTCGACGTCATTCGTGACAACGTCAAGCAACAGAGCTTCAGGACCTGGTTCGAGCCGCTTGAGGCCCAGTCCCTGAAAGAGGAAGACGATCTCCGGAAGCTGACCGTCCGGCTCCCCAGTCGGTTCTACTACGAGTGGATCGAGGAGCACTACTTTTCGCTCCTCCGCAAGACGATCACGAAGGTGCTGGGGCCCAACGGGCGCCTGTTCTACGACATCGTCATCGAACAGGACGACCCCGAAGATCCGGACCAGGGGGCCTCGATGCAGCTCCCGGCCCGGACGAAGGACGAGGGAGACCCGTCGCCGCTCGACGACGAGGCGGACGCCTCGTCTCCGGAGCCCGAGACCGATCGGGGCCGGGGGACCAACGAGTCGGGGCCCTCGTCGTCCCAGCAGGGCGCCTCGTCCCCTGAGGCCGCCCAGTCTTCGGGCGGGGCCCCCGCCGGGGAGTCTCCCCGGGAGCGCGAGGAGCCGCCCGTCCAGAACCCCTTTGCCATTCCGGGCATCCAGGAGAAGGAGATCGACAGTCAGCTCAACGAGAGCTACACGTTCGAGCGGTTCATCGAGGGGGACTGCAATCAGCTGGCCCGGAGTGCCGCCTGGGCCATTGCCCAGGAGCCCGGCGGCACGAGCTTCAACCCCTATCTCGTCTACGGCGGCGTCGGGCTCGGCAAGACCCATCTCATCCACGCGGTGGGCAACTACGTGACGGCCCAGCCCACCGACGCGACGGTGCTCTACGTCTCCAGCGAGCGGTTCACCACGGAGTTCGTGCAGTCGATTCAGCGGAACCGCATCAGCGAGTTCTCGATGTTTTACCGCCAGGTCGACGTGCTTATCGTCGACGACGTGCAGTTCTTCAGCGGGAAGGAGAAGACGCAGGAGGAGTTCTTCCACATCTTCAATGCCCTCCACCAGGCCGGCAAGCAGATCGTGCTCTCGGCCGACCGGCCGCCGCGGGAGATCGACGGCATCGAGGAACGGCTGCTGTCCCGGTTTCAGTGGGGCCTCTCGGCCGACGTGCAGCCGCCCGGCCTCGAGACGCGCATCGCCATCCTCCAGCGCAAGGCCGAGGACGACGGCATCGACCTCGGCCAGGACGTGATCGAGTTTATCGCACACAACATCAAGAGCAACATCCGCGAGCTGGAAGGGGCCCTCATCCGGCTCCTGGCCCACGCCACCCTCCACCAGCGCGACCTCGACCTCGACCTCGCCAAGGAGGTGCTCCATGACCTCGTCGAGGACGAGCAGGCCAGTCTCACGATCGAGGAGATTCAGCGCATCGTGTGCGAGTACATGAACATCGAGGAGGACCGCGTGCGCGGCAAGACCCGCAAGCGAGAGGTGGTGCGCGCCCGGCAGGTCGCCATGTACTTCTGCAAGGAGTTCACGCAGAACTCCCTCAAGACCATCGGGCTGCACTTCGGGGGGCGGGACCACTCGACGGTCATCCACGCCAACAACACCGTCGAGGACCAGATGGAGACCGACGAGCAGTTCCGGAGCACGGTGGAGGAGATTGGCCGGAAGATTGAGCTCCGCTCGCGCTGACGGTGACGGCGGGCGCCGGCGGATCCGTCCGGGCACTTGGACGTATTGAAGGCATCACCTGGGGTTTTCCCTTCTCAGCCCTTTCGCCCATCGACTACAACCGACTGACGTCATGAAATTTACCGCCTCCAGCGCCGATCTTCTCGAGGCGCTCAATACCGTCAACCGGGCCGTGCCGTCGAAGAGCACGATGCCAATTCTCGAGTGCGTGCTCTTCGAGCGGGAGGGCGACACCCTTCGGCTGAGCGCGACCGACCTCGAAATCTCGATCGTGCAGACGGTGTCCGTCCAGTTCGAGACGAACGGCACGCCGGAGAACACCCCGATTGCCGTGCCGGCCCAGCGGCTCCTCGATACGCTGCGCGCCCTGCCGGACCTGCCGATCGAGTTTTCGGCGGACAGCGACTTCGAGATTCGGATGGAGACCGACCAGGGCCACTACAAGATGGTGGGCCACGACGGGGAGGACTACCCGGAGCTGCCGGACCTCGAGGGGCAGCACGAGATCAACGTGGAGGGGGGCCTGCTGAACCGGGCCATCGACAAGACGGCCTTCGCTGTGAGCCAGGACGCCCTCCGGCCGGCCATGATGGGCGTGTACTTCCAGATGGGCGAGGCGGACACCCGCGTGGTGGCCACCGACGGGCACCGGCTCGTGAAGCTCGACCTGCCGGAGCTGCAGACCGACGCCGACGTCAACTTCATCGTCCCGGAGAAGGCCACGAAGCTCGCCGGCCGCATCGTCGAGGACGACGAGGTCTGCACGATCCGGGTGGACGAGGGGCACGTGAGCTTCGAGGTCGAGAACGCCCGCGTACTCGCCCGCCTCATCGACGAGACGTACCCGAACTACGGGGCGGTGATTCCCGACGAGAACGACCGCAGCCTCGTCGTCGCCCGCGAGGACATGCTCAACGCCGTCAAGCGCGTGGGGCTCTACTCCTCCAGCATGACGAACCAGATTCGGCTCGACATCACGAGCGACACGGTCACCATCTCGGCCGAGGACGTGGAGCGCTCCAGCGAGGCCGAGGAGACCATCCACTGCGACTACGACAGCGAGGACATGGAGATCGGCTTCAACTCCGAGTACCTCACCGAGGTGCTCAGCAACGTGACCAGCGACGAGGTCGTCTTCCAGCTCAGTTCGCCCAACCGGGCCGGCATCGTCCTCCCGCAGGAGCAGGAGGAGGGCGAGGACATCCTGATGCTCATCATGCCGGTGATGCTGAACACCTACGCGTAGCCGCCGGTCGTCGACCGAACGACGACGTCCCGCCGGATGTCAGCACACGCTGGCATCCGGTTTTTTTGTGGGCGTCGCCCAGATTTCTCCGTGCGCAGTTCGGACCGGACCCGTCTGCGGACCCGTCTGTCGGATGGGGGGAGGTCCGGACGCAGAGTGCGTCCGCCCGTCAACAGAGCCGGCGCTCGATGGCGGTCGAGCGCGAGTGGAGCGGGGATTACCCCCCCTCCTCGACGGGGATTTCTTCCTCCTTCAAGACGCCGAGAATGCGGCGGGCCTCCTCCGCGCGGAGCCCCCCGTGCTCGGCGACCCTCTCGAAGCGAGCCCGGGCCGCGTCGACGTGTCCCTGCGCCAGATACGTCTTGCCGAGGTAGAACTGCGCCTGCAGGGCGAGAAACGAATCCTGCTCCGTCCGCTCGAGCACCCGCTTCAGCCGGGTCTCCGCCTGTTCAAGCGCTTCCGTGTCGTAGTCCGGGAAGAGGCCGAGCGTCGACGTGCGGGCCCCGCGGAGCGTGCCGAGGGCGTCGAGATAGAGGGGACCGGCCTGCGTCGTGTCCACGGTCGAGGGCGTAGCACTTCGGGTGTTGGTCGAGTAGTAGCTCTCGACCATCTGGTCGCTGACGTCCACGGCCGCGAGCCGGTCGAGCGTCGACTGCGACGCCGTACTGGCCGCAAAGAGCACGGCGTACGTCCCCAGGAGCAGCACCGCGACGGCCCCAACCCCCCGCACAGCCAGCGGAAGCGCCATCACGCGGTCCACGAGGGACGTCGAGGGAGGGGCCGAGTCCCGCTCGGCCCGGTCGGCGGCCGGCGCCTCCTCCGTCGGGGCGTCGGCCGGGGCCGACTCGGCCTCCGGGGACAGGGTGCGGCCGGTGAGGTCCTCGAACTGCGACACTGGATCGATGTCCGCCTCCGCGCGTCGGAGGCGCCGGCGGGCCGCGTCGACCCGCTCGCGGAGTGCATCGTCGTCTCCCATCCGGCGCTCGAGGATCTCGAACAGGTCCGCCAGCACCGATCCCTCGACGTCCGATTCCAGATGGCGGGCCATAACGTACGCCCCCAGAAGCGGATCGTCCACGGCCGTCGGGTCGACGTTCGCGTTGCGGGCGGCGGACTCGAGGGCCCGGACGTCCCGGAGCAGCGGCGCCCACTCCGGGTGGTCTTCCACGTAGGCCTCGACCGCCTGCTTTTCCGCCTCGGGAAGCTGGGGATACGAAAGAATCTGCTCTTCAACGTCGTCCATGAGCAGAAAACTGCTGAAAAAAGACCGGGAAAGAGATGTGTCGGCTCCCCGAAAGGAGCCTTTCGTGCTGAGCGACGCGGTGTGAAAGCACTGTTTGCCCCGTGTGCGCCGACCTCAGGGGGTTTTGGGGTCCGTTACTATGTACCTAGACACGTCGGATGTGCAAGCATAACGTGGTGCACTGGAATTTTACATTTTTCCTTCACACTTCCTGCGTTCAACCGCGGGCTCGGCCCCGGCGGACGGCCATCCGTCGCCCACGGGCCCTCTGGGTGCCGCCGATCAGGGCACCGTCCCGTCCACGTACTCGCGGAGCGTCTCGTCCTCCCGCAGTTTCTGGAGCGCCTTGTGCTTGTAGGTCCGGATCGTCGGAACCGGCTTCCCCACCGCCTCGCTGATCTCGTCGAAGTCGCGGTCTTCGAGAAAGTAGAGCCGGGCCGGCTCCTGGAGGTAGTCTGGGAGATCTTCGATGGCCGCCTCGAGGGACTCCCGAACGAATCCGATCTCGCGGGTTGCGCACGTCTTGTCGGCCTTCAGGGTGGGGCCGTGCTCCTCGTCGATCGACTGGGGGCGCCGGTCCCGTCGGGTGTGGTTCAGAAACGTGTTTTTGCAGACGACGCTCACCCAGCTGGCGTAGTGATCGGGGTCGCGGACGCTGTCGCGCTTGTCTCGCACCTTCTCGAACGTGCGGGTGATGAGCCGGTCGGGCGCGGCGGCCCGGTCGAAGGCGTCACCGGCGGCCTTGCTCAGAAAATAGCGGCAGACGTAACAGTACGTCCACAGGTCGACGAGCCGCCCGGCGTCCGGGTCGTCGTCGGTCTTCCAGCGCCGGAATGCCTCGTTGGCCGCCTCGGAGTCGTCCACCGGAAACGGCAGACGCTCGGTCACGGTGCGGAGACGAGACGAGGGCGTCGACATGGTGACGTGGCCACGGTAGCGGAAAGCCCGAACTGACCCCTATGGGACGGCCCTGAGGAGAGCCGAGTACATAACACAATAAAGGTTCACCAAACCTGAATTAAAGCCCCTCCCTCCGTCAAGATTACAGGAATCTCTTCGAGCCCGAAAACCTGCCCCTGCCCTGAACGTGCTAAAGGCTTGCCGTCGAACTCCGGCCGCAGGTGTTGAGGACAGTTTCCCTGTCGATCTACCAAAGTGGGGGTCGGTTTATCTGTCCCTACTTTTCTCTGTGTGAGTGTGTATATGTGCACACGGAGGCAACGGTTCGCCGGCACCGGGTCCGCCCCGGCACACACGATTGACCCGAGCGAAGTGATTTGAGCCCGATGGACACACAGAGCTTCAAGACGTTCAACGCCACCCCCAGCGACATCGAGCACGACTGGTTCGTGGCCGACGCGGCGAACCGGGTGGTGGGACGCCTCGCCTCCGAGATTGCCCGCGTGCTGCGCGGCAAACACAAGCCGACCTACACCCCGCACATGGACACCGGCGATTACGTCATCGTTGTGAACGCCGCGGAGGCGCGGTTTACCGGGGAGAAGGAGACGGACAAGGAGTACCTCCGGTACAGCGGGTACCCGGGCGGCGACCACACCGAGTCCCCGGAAGAGGTGCGGGCCGACCGGCCGGCCAAGATCATTGAGCGGGCCGTGAAGGGGATGATGCCGACCGGTCCCCTCGGGCGGAAGATGTTCAAGAAGCTGAAGGTGTACGCCGGCCCGGACCATCCCCACGACGCCCAGCAGCCCGCCCCCCTCGAGACGGCGTAGCCGCCCCTCTTCGCTCGACACTCTTTTCCTGACGACCCCGACTTTGACGCCATGCCTACGATGACTCAGTTCCAGGCGATCGGGCGCCGAAAGACCGCCACCGCGCGGGTGTACCTGCGCCCCGGCGACGGCTCCAGCTTCGAGATCAACGACCGGGACGCCGACGAGTACTTCCCGAACCCATGGCGCCGCCGGACGCTCGACCAGCCATTTGACGTGACCGACACGCTCGGTCAGTTCAACGTGCTCGTGAACGCCTCCGGCGGGGGCCTCACCGGCCAGGCCGAGGCGGTTCGGCTCGGCATCGCCCGGGCGCTCGTCGAGTACGACGAGGAACTGCGCGGCCCGCTCCGCGACGCCGGCTACCTTACCCGCGACGACCGGATGGTCGAGCGCAAGAAGTACGGCCAGCCCGGCGCCCGGAAAAAGAGCCAGTACAGCAAACGTTAGACAATTGCGAATGGCGAGTTTCGAATTGCGAGCGGAGTCAATTCGGCATTCGAAATTCGACATTCGACACTCCAAAAAATCATACGGCCCGATGCGACAGTGGGTTGACCGCGGCGTTTGGGAGTGAGAGTACGGGTGCGTGGGCGTGGAGCGCACACTTGATGTGCCCCCACGCTCCCATGCGCCCATGCCCCCACACCCAGTGCGCGGTTTCGCTGCGCAGGCGACGGTCGTAGTAGCCGAAACCCAATTTTTTATTCCTTTCCCGTTCTTTTATGGCAGACGAGACGACGACCCAGAATCCCGATTCAACCGACGAGGCCGAGGCCCCGGAGGCGGCGTCCGACGACGCCGAGCCGGCCGAGCAGGCCCCCGACGCCGAGGCCGGCGACACTGAGACCGGCGCGGAGTCCGGCGAGGCCGCATCGACCGAGACGACGGCCGAGGCCCCGCCCGCCGAGGACACCGACGCGGATGCGTCGAGCGCCGACGAGGAGACGCCCGAGGACGAGGGCGACGCCTCCGACGAGGAGGAGACCCCCCACCGCGTCACGATCGAGGAGCTCCTGAAGTCCGGGGCCCACTTTGGGCACCTCACGAGCCGGTGGAATCCGCGCATGGAGAAGTACATCTTCATGGAGCGGAACAACATCCACATCATCGACCTGATGCAGACGCAGGTCCTCCTCGACAAGGCCGCCGAGGCGGCCAAGCGGTTCGCCCGTCGCGGCAAGAAGATCCTCTTTGCCGGCACCAAGAAGCAGGCCCAGGACATTGTCCGCGAGCACGCCGAGGACTGCGGCATGCCCCACATGGTGGACCGCTGGCTCGGCGGCACCATGACCAACTTCCAGACGATCCGGAAGTCGATCCGCCGCATGGAGGAGATCGAGCGGATGGATCGGGACGGCACGCTCGACAAGCTTAAGAAGAAGGAGAAGCTTCTTCGCCTCCGCGAGCACGAGAAGCTCGAGGACACGCTCGGCGGCATCCGCGACATGGCCAGCCTGCCCGGCGCCATCTTCATCGTCGACGTGAAGCGGGAAGAAATCGCCGTGAGTGAGGCCCGCAACCTCGGCATCCCGATCATCGCGATGGTCGACACCAACGGCAACCCGAAGGAGATCGACTACCCGGTCCCCGTCAACGACGACGCGCTCAGCTCCATCGAACTCGTGACGTCGACGATTACCGACGCGATCAAGGAGGGCCTTCAGGAGCGCAAGATGAAGCAGGAGGCCGACAAGAAGAAGGCCGCCACTTCCTAGCCCCGGCCGTTCCCGACGCACGACGACGTTTCGCTGATCCGCTTCCCCGCTAGCACAACATGAGCATTTCCGCAAAACAGGTAAAAGAGCTGCGCGACGCAACCGGCGTCGGCATGATGGACTGCAAGGATGCCCTCAAGGAGGCCGACGGCGACTTCGACGAGGCCGTCAGCATCCTTCGGAAGAAGGGGCAGGAGGTGGCGTCGGACCGCGCCGCGAAGGAGGCCGACGAGGGCCTCGTCGTGACGGCCCTTTCGGACGACGCGTCGGTCGGGGCCATCGTGGAGGTGAACTGCGAGACCGACTTCGTGGCCCGCAACGACGACTTTCAGGCCTTCGCCGACCGGGTCGCCGACCGGGTCCTCGCCGAGCGGCCCGCCGACCTCGACGAGTTGAAGGACCTGACGTACGAGGACGACGCCACGATTGAGGACGAGCTCGTGGCCCTCACGGGCAAGATCGGGGAGAAGCTGGCCGTCCGCCGGTTCGACCTCCTCGAGAGCGACGAGGGACAGATCCTCTCCTACATCCACCCCGGCTCGAAGCTCGGTGTGCTCGTCGACGTGGCCGGCGACGGCGACGTAGAGACGGCCGGCCGCGACGTGGCCATGCAGATCGCGGCCCTCGACCCCATCGCCGTCTCCCGCGAGGAGGTGCCCGACGAGGTGAAGGAGGAGGAGCGCGAGGTGGCCCGCGAGGCAGCCCTCAACGAAGGCAAGCCCGAGCACGTCATCGACCAGATCGTGGACGGCAAGCTCGAGCGCTTCTTCGAGGACCACGTGCTGCTGGAGCAGGCCTTCGTGAAGGACTCCTCGATTTCCGTCCAGGAGATGCTCGACGACGCGGGCCTGACCGTCCGGCGCTTCACGCGGTACGCCCTCGGCGACTAGCCGACGGCCCGACCGGGCCCCTTGCGCCGGGGCGACCCCCGGTTGATTTTTGCCGCCGGGTTGTTGATTGTGGGGCGGGCGGTACCGACGACGGTGCGGCCCGCCCCATTTCTCTGTCTGTAGACACGACTCCGCCATGAGCGCTTCCGACCCCTCTCCCCACGACCTTCAGTACCAGCGCGTTCTGCTGAAGCTGAGCGGAGAGGCCCTGCTCGGGGAAGAGCGCCAGTTCGGCATCGACGAGACGGTGCTGCGGGCCTACGCCCAGGAGGTGCGCCGGGCCACGGAGCGGGGGGCCGAGGTGGCCATCGTCATCGGCGGCGGCAACATCTTTCGGGGCGTCGAGAACGCCATGGAGGGCATGACCCGGGCCCACGCCGACTACATGGGCATGCTCGCCACGATGATCAACGGAATGGCCCTCCAGGACGCCCTCGAGCAGGTCGACCTCCAGACCCGCCTGCAGTCGAGCATCAAGATGGAGGAGATCGCCGAGCCGTTCATCCGGCGGCGGGCCATTCGCCACCTCGAAAAGGGCCGCGTCGTGATCTTCGGCGCCGGCACCGGCAATCCCTACTTCACCACCGACACCGCGGCGGCCCTGCGCGGCCTCGAGATCGGCGCCGACGTCATCCTGAAGGGCACGCGGGTCGACGGCGTCTTTACGGCCGACCCCGAGGAGGACGACTCCGCCGAGCGCTTCCTGCGCATCCACGGCCAGGAGGTGATCCAGCGCGACCTGCGGGTGATGGACATGACGGCCCTGACCCTCTGTCAGGAATCGAAGATGCCGATTATCGTCTTCAACATGGGCGCCGAGGGCAATCTCTCCCGCCTCCTCACCGGAGAAACCGTGGGCACCCGCGTGCATTGGGATGAGGCAAATCAGACGGCCGAACGCGTTCCCGCCTAGTGCAGCGTCAACCGTGATTATGCAAGTACGCGCGATCTCAAAATCCAAGGCAGGTCGCTCCGAGCACAGTCGAGGAGCCTCCCTGAAGAAGGCGGCCTCGACAGGAAGATTTCTCGACTGGGAATCTGAGATTCCCTTGCTCGAAATGACGTGCCCGGGTTTGGGATTTTGAGATCGCGGGCTCGTACCAAGAAGAATGAGCATTGACACAGTACTAGCCGTTCGGGCCTTCCGTTCTCGCCCTTCCGTCGCACTCAACCGCCCCAAGCCATGCCCGACGACCCCGTACAGGACCTACTGGACGAGGCCGACGACCGGATGGAGGAGGCCGTGTCCTACCTCCAGTCCGAGCTCAAGACCATCCGGGCCGGTCGCGCCTCTCCGTCGATGCTCGACAACGTGACCGTCGAGTACTACGGCTCGCAGACGCCGCTCAACCAGGTGGCCAGCGTGAGCGCGCCGCAGCCCGACCTGCTGGTCGTCCAGCCCTTCGACCATACCGCGATGGAGGACATCCAGCGCGGCATCATGAAGGCGGACCTCGGCCTCAACCCCAACAACGACGGCGAGAAGATCCGCATCCCGGTTCCGCCTCTCTCCGAGGAGCGGCGCAAGGAACTGGCCGAGACGGCCCGCGAGCGCGCCGAGGAGGCCAAGATCTCGATCCGCAACATCCGGCGCGACGCCAAGAACGAGCTGCAGCGCATCGTCGAGGAGGAAAACCTCTCGGAGGACGTGCTCTACGGCGGAGAGGAGGACCTCCAGGCCATTACCGACACCCACACCGACCAGGTCGACACGCTGCTGGAGAAGAAGAGAAACAGGATTATGGAGGTCTGAGCACACTTTCGAGTTTCGAAGTGCGAGTTTCGAGTTGCGGGCTGCGAATTCTGCGTGGGGAGGGGATCCGGGGAGAACCATCCCTCCTCATTCGCCATTCGACATTCGAAATTCGCCATTGCCGGAGGGGTGACCGAGTGGTCGAAGGTGCTCGCCTGGAAAGCGAGTGTGCCGCCTTGCGGTACCGAGGGTTCGAATCCCTCCCCCTCCGCCGTTTTGCCGCCGCCGACGCGCGTCCCGACGGGCCGAGTCGTGACCGGCTTGGCTTTTTGATTTGCCCCGATTCATTCGTTCGGCGTTGAGCGTTCAGTGGGGGCGTTCAACGCCCCAACGCTTAACGCATAACGCTTCAACGCTCAACGCCCCCGTTCCATGATACGAAGCATGACCGGCTTTGGGCACGGCCGCGCCGGGGGAGACGGCACCACGGCGTCCGTCGAGCTCCGGTCGACCAACAAGCGGCACCTCAAGGTCTACGTCCACCTCCCCGACCCGATGGCGGAGGCGGAGGCCGAGGTGCGCTCCCGCGTGCAGGACGCCTTCGAGCGCGGCCAGTTCGACGTGTACGTGACCGTGGAGGCGGCCGACCCCGACGCGCTGCCGGACGCCATCGACGCCGACGCCGCCATGCGCTACAAGGAGCGGCTCGAGCGGCTCAGCAGCGCGGCCCAGATCAAGGAGCCGGTCCGCCTCGACCACCTGCTGCAGTTCGAAGAGATCTTTGCCGCCGAGGAGGAACGGGAGGCGGCCAAGATTCAGCGCGCCTGGCCCCACGTCCTCGAGGCGCTCGACGCCGCCATCGAGGCCCTCCGCGAGATGCGGGCCGAGGAGGGCGAGGCCCTTCGGGAGGACCTCACGGGGCGCACCCGCGCGATCGACGAGCACCTCGACGCGATCGAGGACCGAGCGCCCCAGCGGGTGGAGGAGCGGCAGGCCACTCTGCAGGACCGGCTCGCCGAGCTGGTGGCCGACGACAACGTCGACCCCGACCGCATCGAGACCGAGATCGCCGTCCTGGCCGACAAGCTCGACGTGACCGAGGAGTGCGTGCGCCTCCACTCCCACCTCAAGATGTTTCGGGAGGCGCTCGACGGCGACGAAGCCGCCGGCCGCAAGCTCAAGTTCATCACCCAGGAGATCCACCGCGAGGCCAACACCATCGGGGCGAAGGCCGACGACGAGACCATCTCGCGCCACGCCGTGGCTATGAAGGAGGAGATCGAGAAAATCAAGGAGCAGATCCGCAACGTGGAATAGCATCCGGGTTGAAGGTTAGCAAGTTGAAGGTCGAAAGTTGTCGGAACGAGTAGATCGCCGCAAAACCTTCAACCTTCCAGCGTTCAACCTTCAACCCGTCCCCATGCCCGACCAGAACATCGTCGTCCTCACCGCCCCCAGCGGCGCCGGCAAGACGACCATCGCCCACCGCGTGATGGAGGCCCTGCCGGAGATGCAGTTCTCCGTCTCGGCCACCACCCGCGACGCCCGCCCCGACGAGACCGACGGGGAGGACTATCATTTCCTCTCGACTCCGGAGTTCGAGCGGCGCGTCGAGGCCGGCGACCTGCTGGAGTACGAGGAGGTGTATCCGGGACAGTTCTACGGGACCCTCCGGTCCGAGGTCGAATCCAAGTCCGAGGACGGGCCCGTCCTCCTCGATATCGACGTGGAGGGCGCGCTCAACGTGAAGGAGGCCTTCCGCGACGACGCGCTCGTCCTGTTTATCGCGCCGCCGTCGAAGGAGGCGCTCCGCGACCGGCTCCGGGGGCGCGGGACGGAGGACGAGGCCGCCCTCGCCGACCGGCTCGACCGGGCCGACCGCGAACTCGACCGGGCCGACGCCTTCGATGCCGTTGTCGTGAATGACGACCTGGACGTGGCCGTCGAGGAAACCTTGACCCGAATTCGTCAGTTTCTGGATTTGTAAGGTCTTTTTTCCTTGTGTGCTGCTGGTAGAAACAGGGTTTTCTCTGAACCCAGACGGCTGATCCGTGATGCGTGAGACAGGACGGTGCGTGGTCTGAGTCACGCATCACGACTCACGCATCAGATACGACGCAGGGGACCAGGCACAACGAGCATCCTCGCCCCGACCTGAACGTAGATTCCAGTCCGATTATGGCAATCGAAACGCTCGACATCGACGAACTCGCCGGCCGCACCGGCAACCTGTACGAGACGGTGGCCATCCTCTCGAAGCGCTCGCGCCAGGTCTCGTCCGACATGCGATCTGAGCTCGAGGACAAGCTCTCCTACTTCGAGGGCTTCGGCCCCGAAATGGAGGACGTGCGCATGAAGGAGGAGCAGGAGAAGGTCTCCCTCGAGTACGAGAACAAGCCCGAGCCGACGGAGATCGCCATCGACGACTTCCTCGAGGACAAGCTCTACTACCGCAAGCCGGACGAGGAGTAGAGCGTCCGGTCCGAGGCGGCCTCGCCGCTGCTCGTCGTTCCGAATCCGGCTGGTGAACGGCCGCCGGTCTCCCTCTGCGCACGGGACCGGGGCGTTTGCCGACCGGATTTTTTGGTTCCCGCCCCGCGCGCCCCATGAGCGCTTCCGTCCCCGATCTTTCCGGCCGGCACCTGCTTCTGGGGGTCACCGGGAGCATCGCGGCCTACAAGGCCGCCGCGCTGGTGCGGCGCCTCACGGACGCCGGCGCCGAGGTTCAGGTGCTCATGACCCCCAGCGCCGAGCGGTTCGTCTCCCGCCTCACGCTCGGGACGCTCTCGGAGGGAGAGGTGCCCACGGAGATCTTTCCCGAGAACGAGGAGGGCAGCTGGACGAAGCACGTGACGCTGGGGGAGTGGGCCGACCTCTTCGTCGTCGCCCCCGCGACGGCCCAGACCGTCGCCAAGCTCGCGCACGGCTTCAGCGACACGATGCTGACGGCGACGGCCCTCTCGGCCCGCTGTCCGCTGCTGGTGTGCCCGACCATGGACCGGGAGATGTACCGGCATCCCACGACCCAGGACAACCTCGACCGGCTCCGCGAGATCGGCTACGAGGTGATGCCGGCCGAGCACGGCGAGCTCGCCAGCGGCCTCGTGGGCCCGGGCCGAATGCCCGAGCCGGCCGCCATCCGCGACCGGGTGGCGGCGCTGCTCGCCGATCGGGACCCAGCGTCCGGGGCCGGCGACGCGCCGGACGCCGGGACGCTCGAGGACCGGTCGGTGCTCGTGACCGCGGGCCCGACGCACGAGCCGCTCGACCCCGTCCGCGTCTTTACGAACCGCTCGACGGGCACGATGGGCTACGCCCTCGCCCGGGCCGCCGCCGCGCGGGGCGGCCGCGTGACGCTCGTGAGCGGCCCCACGGCCCTCTCGCCGCCGGACGGCGTGGACGTCGTCTCGGTCCAGACGGCCGCGGAGATGAACGAGGCCGTCCAGGCCCGCCGCGCGGACGCCGACCTGGTGTTCATGGCGGCCGCCGTGGCCGACTACGCCCCCGCCGAGACGTCCTCTACGAAGCGCAAAAAGGTCGACGAAGACCTCGTGTTGCACCTCCGCCGGACGCCCGATATCCTGAAGGCGCTCGGCGCCCACAAGCGGCCCGGCCAGGTGCTGGTGGGGTTCGCCCTCGAAACGAACGACGGCCTCGAAAACGCCCGGCGCAAGCTGGAGGACAAAAACCTGGACTGGATCGTACTGAACAATCCCGCGGAGGAGGGCGCCGGCTTTGGGCCCGCGACCAACCGGGTCACGATCCTCTCCCGGGAGGGCACGAGCGAGGAGCTGCCGCTCATGCCGAAATCGGAGGTCGCGGAGACCATCCTCGACCGCGTGCTGACGTCCGCGCCGGACGATCCTCCCCC
>JAZKTD010000025.1:0-20847 GCA_036625705.1 Salinivenus sp. | reverse complement strand
CGATTTTCCGCGACACTGGGAATCTCAGATTCCCTGGACCGTGCATCGCCGCACCCAGAGAACGGACCCCAGCAACCGGTTGCGCATTGACGGTTGAGAGCGCAGTCGAACGATTCTATGGCAATAGATCCGCCACTCTTCTGTCTCAATCGCCGGGCATACGCAATGTTATGTGCCCATGGGGGGGTGTAAAGATGAATCTACGCGAAACGGTCTGCTAGGAACGTATTCACGGATCGGTATGGCTGAGCACACCCCCGACGACCTGCTGAACGACCTCGTGGACACACACTGGGCCACCGCCGCCCGCCACGCCTGGCGGCAGTACGACCAGCGGGGCCGCGGGGCCATCGTCTTTCCCGTCGGCACGCCCGGCGAGGGCGAGCGGCAGCCGCTCCGCTACCTCACGTTCTCGGACGAGGAGGCGGCCGCGAGTGGAACCTTCTCGACCCTCTACCGGCTCGTGCAGGACTACGACCCCGAGCAGCAGGTTGTAGTTGCCGCCGTCCTCCCGGACGAGAGCACCGTGTTCGACATCTACGAGCGGACGCCGCCCCCGCCGGAGGCGTAGGTGGGCCCGGAGCCGCCGCACGGGGCTCCCTACAGAGCGAGAAGGGCCCCGAGGTAGGCCAGGTAGCAGCCAAGCAGGAGCGCGCCTTCCCGGCGGCTGAGCGTCCAGTCGCTTCGGAAGAGCGGGAGAATCAGAACGGAGACGCCGAGCATCACCCCGGTGTCCAGCGTTCCGAGGGCGACGGTCGAGAGGGGCTGGACGAGGACAATCCCCCCCAGGATGCCGAGGATGTTGAAGATGCTGGACCCGATGGCATTGCCCACCGCGATGTCCCCCCGACCGCGCCGCGCCGCCACGACCGAGGTGGCCAGCTCCGGCAGGCTGGTGCCCACCGCCACAATCGTCAGGCCAATGAGCAGGGGGCCGACCCCCAGCCCTTCGGCAATCGACACGGCGCCGGTGACCAGGAGGTGCGCTCCCGCCACCAGTCCCCCGAGGCCCAGAAGCAAAAGGACCAGATCGAGGGCCACCGAATGCTGGCGCGGGACCTCGTCGTCGAACGCCTCCGCCACCGGGGCGGAAGGATTCTGCGCCGCCCACACGCTGTACAGCACGTACGCCACGATGCCGGCCACGAGGAGGCCGCCGTCCACGCGCCCCAGTCTCCCGTCGAGGGTGAGGCCCGCAAAGACGAGCGACGCGCCCACGAGGATGGGCCCGTCGACCCGGACGACCTGCGCCTCCACCGAGATGGGCCGGACGAGCGCGGCGAGGCCCAGAATGAGGGCAATGTTGCCGATGTTCGACCCGACGATGTTGCCGAGGGCGAGGTCGCCGGTGCCGGCGAGGGCCGCTTCCAACCCCACCACGAGCTCCGGCAGGCTCGTGCCGATCGAGACGACCGTGAGGCCAATGACCAGCGGGGAGAGCCCCATCCGGCGGGCCAACGACGCCGCCCCGTAGACGAGCGCCTCCGCCCCTCCGGTGAGGACCACGAAGCCGCCGATGACCTGCGCGAGTGGCATGAGCATGCGAGCGGGCAGACTTTCAGGCACACAAAGAAAAACCCTCCTGCTGCACTACGTGGGGGGTTCCCACGAGTTCACAGGAGGGAGAGGGCTTGGCGGCGACGTGCCCTGGGGGCCGCAGGCGAGCGAGAGCGCGTTCGCTAGTTGAGGCACAAAACGCCGTACGGGGTGGTGTGGACCGGCATAAAGGAAGCCGGCGGCGGCGTGGACGCCTCGGAGGCGGCCTCCTCGTCGTCCGTCGAGGGGGCCGGCGGCAGATCGTTGTCCCCCGGGCGGAAGACGCCCTGCGCCTCGGCGACGAGCTCTCCCTCGTCGTCCACCATCACGGCCCGGACCACGTATCGGGGCGGCTCGGCCATCACGACCTCGGCCGAGGCGACGACGGGCCCCTCGTACTCCGACTCCACAATGTCGATCGTGAACTGCTCGGCGGTCACGTAGTGCTCTTTTTCCAGGGAGCCCGCTGCGAGGGCGGCCGTGTCGCTAAGCAACCGGTGGTGCGGCATCTCCTCCACGATGGCCCGGGCCTGGACCCCCTCGATGGTCCCTTCGAGCTCGGCCCGACCATAGGAAATTGCAATCCGATCCCCCGACGGCTCCGCGTCCCCCGAGGTGTAGATGCGCTTCAGGCGCTGAAAGTGCTGGTTGGCAACCATATCTGCGGCAACTAGTGAAGAAAGCAGCGAGCAACAATCGACGGTCCCCCGAATGGGGACCAAAGGATCAGCGTGAAATCATCTGTTCATTGACAATGTCTATCGAAAACGGTGCCAGGGAGGACTCCTCTGCCCATTTGGCACGTAATCGGGCCGCGTTCGCCGTCTGCCCGAGACCCTGAGTCGTCGGGTCTGCCTGAGCGGCACGGGGCGTCTGAAAGCCTGTCACGACGGCCGGGGCCCGTTTACGTCGCCGTAACGCGCCGAAGTGGACTCTCCGCGGTCTGCTCTATACCATTTTCTGATTGTCTAGGCACCCTCTCTTCGCCCCTTCCCATCAACTCCGGTCTTCCCCCGCGCTATGGATCATCTTCTCTCTTCCGCGACGCGTCGCATCCTTCTGTTTGGCCTGCTCCTCCTGGGGCTCGGAGCCGGGCAGTCCGTCTTTGCCCAGTCGTCGACCGGCGGCACGGTATCCGTCGGGGGGGACGGAACCCTCACCATCGGGGGCCTCCTGCAAACAGACGCATACCTGGGCGGGGCCAGCGGGGACCAGTTTCGGGCCCGCTCGACCCGGCTGCGTCTGGGCGGCCAGATCGACCAGCTCCAGTACGTCGTGCAGACGGACTTCTCGTCGCCGTCCATCCTGCTGGATGCGTTTGCGCGCCTGCCGCTCACCAACCGGGTTCGCGTGCGGGCCGGTCTGTTCAAAACCCCCTTCAGCGCCGAATTCCTGACGTCCCGCCCGGACATCCTGTTTGCCGAGCGGGCGCGCGCCGTGAACAACATCGCGCCGAACCGACAGGCCGGCGTCACGCTGGGCGCAACCCTCCTCCCCGATCGCCTCTCGGCGACGGCGGGCGCGTTCAACGGCACCCGGGGCCTCAGCCCGAACGACAACGATCTCTTTCTCTACGTCGGCCGCCTGAACGGGCAAGTGCCGGTGGGCAACGGCCAGCTGGAGCTGGGGACCAACGTCGGCTACAGTATCGACGACGACGTCGCCCTGTCCGCGCTGAACCGGCCTCGATTTGCCGGGACCCGCTTCCTGTTTGGGGTCGACGCACGACTGGAGACCGACCGGTGGCTCGTGGCCGGGGAGCTCAACACGGCCGAGCTGGACCCGCGGGGCATTGGCATTCCCAGCCGGTCGGCGTCCACGGAGCCCCTCGGGTTCTACCTGGCCGCCGGGGCGAACGTGGCGGCCGACCACCAGTTGGTCGCCCGCTTCGACCAGTTCGACCCGGACGTGCCGGCCCAGGCCTCGCCGGACGACCAGCTCACGCTCGGCTACAACTACGAGCCCTCGTCGGCCCTGCGCGTCCTGCTCAACTATCAGACGCCCCTCGGCGAGATCAGTGACGGCTTTCTTACGGCCCGCCTGCAGGTCGCGCTCCGCTGAGGACGGGCGCTTCGCGTGCCGATGCGCCCCCCTCTGCACCGGGAGGCGGCCTTCTGCGTCGCGGCACCGGTCCGAGCAGCCGACGCGAGATTAGCTATTCCCCAGCCGGTCGAAAAGCAGGTAGGTGTTGACGAGCGCCGCGATCGTGCCTGTCACCCGGGCAATGTCGCGCCACGTAAACCGGCTGCGGGTCTGCGTCTCGAGGACGAGGATGTCCCCCTCCTGCAGGGCCGGATACGAGTCCCGGGCCGCGAACATGCTCTTCACGTCGGTCTCGTAGAAGGCCTCTCCGTGACCGGGCCGCTGGTCGCGGTAGAGGCTGAGCTTCTCGATGCGCCGCCGGTCCGGGCTGTTTTCCGACATGCGGGTCCGGGAAATGACACTCACAAACTCCAGGAGGTCGGTTCCTTTCTCGACGTTCCAGACCCCGTTGTCGGCGTTGCCCCAGACGTAGATCGTCATCCGGGGGTAGCCGGGGCGCCCGTACTCTTTGACGGTCGGGGTGAGCAGGGCCCGGGTGCTCGTGGTCATCTGGGCCTGTTCCTGGGCCTGTACCGCGGATGGGACGACCGCCCCCGTCGTCGCGACGACGAGAAGTGCGGTCAGAAAAAGGGAGAAGCGAGAGGAAGTCATATGTGCACAGCAACTGGAGGAATGAGGGGCTCGCCGGGCCATCGGCACGGGGCGCAAAAGGCCTCTGGTTAGTCCGAGGTCGGCGAGTAGTCGTACTTGTAGTTGTAGCCGTATCCGTACCTGTAGGCGCCACCGGCCTTCTCCGCGTCGTAGCGGTTAAAGATCACCCCGCTGATGGAGACCCCCACTGCCCCGAGCGTGTTCTTTACCTGTGAGAGGGCGCGGAAGTCGGTCTTGTCGGCCGACGCCACCACGAGCACGGCGTCGCAGTGAGGGGCCACCACGATCGGGTCGGTGGCGGCAAGCACCGGCGGCGCGTCCACAATGACGACGTCGTACCGCTGCGTGCTCGCCATGAGAAGCGCCCGCATCCGCTCGGAGTCGAGTAGTTCTGTGGGCGGAATCTCCGGGGTGCCGGCCGACAGGACCGACAGGCCGTCGACCACCGTCTCGCGAATGGCCTCTGTGGCCGAGGTGACGCCGGAGAGCACGTCGGCCAGGCCGGGCCCGCGGCTGGTCCCGAGCAGCTGGTGGATGTGAGGCCGTCGCATATCGGCGTCGATCAGCAGGACCCTGTGCCCGCTGAGTGTGATCGTAATCGCGAGGTTCGCCGCGGTCGTGGTCTTGCCGTCGCCGGGCTCCGGGCTCGTAATGATCATCGACCGCGCGACGCCCTTCGCCGTCGGGTCCTCCTTCTGCCCGGCGTAGCGAAGGTTCGCCCGGACGAGCCGGTAGTTCTCCGTGATCGGCGACCAGGGATTCAACAGCGGAAAGAGGGTCGTGCTGAGCGTCGTGTTCTCGACGTCCACCTCGGTCTTGCCCTCGAAGGCCTTCTTGATTTCGCGGTCCATCTTCGGAATGACCCCCACGAGGCTGTAGCCCTGGTTCTGGATGTCGTCGGGCTCGTAGATCTGCCAGTTCATCGACTGGCGAACGAACCCGCCCCCGATCCCGAGGCCGAGCCCGAGAAGCACCCCGAGCACGAGATTCTGCTGGAGGTCGGGGCTCACCGGTAGCATCGGGACCACGGCCGTCCGCATGGTCTTCACGTATCCGAGCTCCGACTCCTCGGCGATGATGGTTTTTTGCAGCTCCCCGGCAATGTCGGTGTAGAAGCGCTCGGCCTGGGCCAGTCGCCGGTCCAGCTGCTCCCGCTCGATGGTCTGACGGGGGATGCTCGTGATTCGGGACTGGTACCGGGCAATGCGGGCGTCGAGGCCTTTTAGCTGGGCCTCGAGCTGCCCAATCTTCAGCTCCTGGGCCTGAATTTGCTCCCGCTGCGTCCCCATCTGGGCAAGGGTGGCCGTCCCGTCCCCCAGGGTGAGCCCGGCTTCGCGGGTCGCCTCGACGAGGTCCTCCGTCAGTGCGACCTTCCGCGCGTCGAAGCCCTCGATGCGACGAGCAATCTCCGCGAGCTCGGGCACCCGGGCCTCGTTGCCCCGCAACGTGGGGTCGTTGATGTAGTACTGCTCGGCGTCGGCCTTCAGGGTCGCAATCTGATTCTCAAGCACCTGGATCTGGGTGCGCAGGCCCTGCACTTTCTGCTCGCCCAGCACATTGTCCCGGAGATTGGGCTGACTCTTCTTGAGCTGCGACCGCAGCACGCTCAGCAGCCGCTCCTCCTGCTCCAGCTGAAACGCCAGGGCGTCGCGCTGGGTCTGCAGCTCGACGTACTCCCGCGCGACCTGTTGCCCGTCCTGCCCCTCGGTGGCGACGGCGTTGCTCTGCGCGAAGAGCTCCCACTCGCCCTCGATCTGCTGGATGTCGTCCTTCCGCTTCTCGAGCTGTCCCTCCAGGAACCGGCGGGCCGCCACGACGCCCTCGCGGGCAATCTCCTGACTGAAGAGCCGGTACTCCTCGGCGAAGACATTGGCGACGACGGCGGCCTCCTCCGGGCTTTCGCTTCGGGCCGAGATGGTGATCAGGCCCTGCGTCGCCGCGCCCGCGAACGCCATGTTCTCCTGGAGCCGCTCGATGATGGTGAAATCGTCGGCCGGACGCCCGGTGTCGTCGGGCCGAAGCAGCGGAAACTGCGCCGACTGCGTCGTGTCGGCGATGGCCCGCAGCGTCGCCAGGACACGGCGGGACAGCTCCCCGGAGTTTTCGAGGATTCCGATCTCACTGTCCAGCTCCGGCGCCCCGCCGAAGCGCATGACCGGGCTCGTCGCCGTGGGCGCCTCCACGGCCACGATGGCGCGGGCCTCGTAAATCTTCGGGAGGCTCCAGGTGTAGGCCCCCATCGCCCCGGTCACGAGGACACAGCTCAGCAGGATCATCCACTTGCTCCGTTTGAAGGTCTCCCACAGGGCGCCGAGGTCCAGGGACGCCTCGTCTTGGTCGGGAGGAGCACTGGCCTGGAGACCGATGTTCTCGGCCGTCTTGCGGGGCCGGTCGAGCGCTTGGGAAGAAGTATTCATGGAGACGATGAGGATGAGGGGGGACCGAAGGGGATTGAGGGGACCGGCTGCGGGCTAGGCAGCCCCTTCCCCCGAGAGGACAACGGGGCCGGTGCGCACCAGGAGGTAGAGATCCAGCCAGGGCGACCAGTTTTGGAGGTAGTGCACATCGAGGTTCACGCGGTCGGCAAAGCTCAGTCGATTCCGGCCCGACACCTGCCAGAGACCCGTAATGCCGGGGGGACGCTGGAGCACGGCCCGGGCCAGGCCGCTCATTTCCTGCAGCTCGGAGGGCATGTAGGCCCGGGGGCCCACCAGACTCATGTCGCCGCGCAGGACATTTAGAATTTGGGGCAGTTCGTCGAGGCTGTAGCGGCGGAGGAACGTCCCGATGGGAGTCACACGTGGATCGTCTTGCAGCTTGTGGTACCGTTCGTATTCTCGACGGAGGGCGGGATCGGTGTTCAAAATCGAGGCGAGCGTCTGGTCCGCGTCCTCGTACATCGTGCGGAACTTCAGAATGGTAATGATGCGCCCCTCCCGGCCCATGCGCTCCTGGCGATACAAGACTGCGCCTGGGGCGTCCATTCGAATCAGCAGGGCGATGCCGGCCAGCACAGGGGCCAGGACCGCGAGTGCGAGGAGGGCCCCCGCCACGTCTGCGGCCCGCTTGACCAGCTGCGCGCCCCGGCGATGCGCCACGTTCTGAACGCCGTAGCCGAAGAGGCCGTCGCCCGACCGGCCGGTCGTCCAGAGGGCAGGGGCGCCCGCCGGGTCCGAGACCACGAACACGTGGTCGAAGAACTTGGCGTAGTGGGCCACCAGGCAGGCGCGCGCCTCGTGGCTGAGGCCGGGCAGGGCGACGATGGCGTAGGGAATGTCGAAGGCGCGGGCCAGATAGGGCGCCAGTTCGTGCCCGCCCCGGATCGGGACGGTCCCCTCCTCGGCGGCCGGCGTGTCGGAGAGCAGGGCGACGGGCCGGATGCCGATTTCGGGCCACCGGTTCAGGGTGGCGAGAATCGCGGAGCCACTCGTCCCCTCCCCCACGATCACGGCGGGGAACCCCCACCACCGGGCCCGGGCGAACAGAATGCGAAACAGCGTCCGGCAGACCGGCACGACGACCGCGCCGAGGGCGCCCCCGGCCCCGAGAAGCAACGCCGCGGTCGCGTCTGCGGTCGCGAGGAAGAGGGTGCCGCCGCTCACCCCTCCGACGAGCAACGTGAGAAGCCCGATTCGCTGCATCTCGAGCGCCGGGTGCGTGAAACGTCGCCGGTACAGGCCCGCCACGGCGTAGACCAGAAGCCCGCCGGGCACGATGACGGCGGCTGCCTCGTAGATTCCGGCCGCGGCGGCCGGCACGGTCACACTCGCGAGGAGCCCCATCGTCCCGAGCACCGACAGGATGCACAGGGCGTCGCCGAGGACGAACGTGAGGACCGTGGCCCACTGGGACGTCGATACCTCGAGGGACGCCACGGTCGCCTGCACGCGAGAGGCCCCGGACGACAGCCGCTCGTACGGGCGGGGGGGCTGTTTGGAAACGGAGGACGGGGGCGTAGATGTCACGAGCGTACACTCAGGTTGGGAGACTGCGGGACGACGGGGACCGCCTCCTCCGGGGTCGTCGCGTCGGCGTACTCGTCGACGAAGTCGGCGTACGCCTGATGAACGAGGCGCGAGAAGGCGGCCCGAAAGACCGGCACGGCGAACCGCTCGGCCTGGGCCCGGATGTCCTCGGGGTTGAGCCGATCTCGGATGCGCTCGAACTCGTCGACCGCTGCCTTCAGGTGTTCGACGGTTTGCTCGGGGAAGAAGACGCCGGTGACGCCGGACACGACCGTCTCCTGCGCCCCGCCCCGCCCGTAGGCGATGACGGGGGTCCCGCAGGCCTGCGCCTCCACCGGCACGATGCCGAAGTCCTCCTCCGCCGCGAACACGAAGGCCCGTGCCCGCTCCATGTAGTAGGCAACCGCGTCGTCGGGCTGGTAGCCGAGCATCGTGACATTGGGCCCGGCCGCCCGCTCGAGGGCCCGGTATTCCGGGCCGTCCCCGATCACGACCAGCTCCTTGTCGGGCATCTCGCTGAAGGCCTCCACGACTAGGTCCACTCGTTTGTAGGGGACCAGGCGCGACATGGTAAGGTAGTAGTTTTCCTTCTTGGGCCGCAGGCGAAACCGATCGACGTCGACCGGGGGATAGACGACGTGCGCCGGACGGCGGTAGGTTTTCCAGATCCGCCGGGCCACGTGCTTTGAGTTGGCCACGAAGAGATCGACGCGCGGCGCGGTGCTGACGTCGTAGAGGCGGAGGTAGTGGAGCACCGCACGGGCCAGGGCGCCCCGAACCCGCCCCATCCGGCCCTGCGTCATGTAGTCGTGGTACAGGTCCCAGGCGTAGCGAATGGGGCTGTGCACGTAACTAATGTGGAGCTGGTCGGCCCGGGTTAGCACGCCCTTCGCCACGGCGTAGCTGGACGACACCACGACCTGGTGGTCCGTCAGGTCGAACTGCTCGATCGCCATCGGGGCCAGTGGTAGGTAGTGGCGGTAGAAGCGCCGTGCGAACGGAAGTCGCTGGATAAAGGAAGTGTCGACGGGCCGCCCCTGCAGGAATCCGCGCTGGGCCTCCGGGACGAAGTCGATGAGGCTGTAAAGGCTGGACTCGGGAAACACCTGAATCATCTGCTCCAGCACCCGCTCGGCCCCGGCGTACACCGGGAGCCAGTCGTGCACGAGCCCCACCCGATCCGGACGCAGGAACCGTCCGGACGGCGTCGCATCTCCGTCGCCCGCCACATCTCCGAGATCGTCGAGATCGGTGACGGGGAATTGTACGCTGCTGAGGAGAGTGGACATGGGGCACCGAGCGGCCGGGGGGAAGACATGGATCGCCCCCAGAATACGAAGGGAAGCCCCCCCGTCTCGTCTATTGAAGCGCATCACAGACGGGGGGTTTGGCCCACGAAAACGGGCCGGCCCCCCTCATTGGCCTACCACCCACTGCGCCAGACCTCCCGTCTTCCGGCGCCGTCCCCGCGGCCGATCACTCGTCGACATCGTTCCATCGGTCCTGCTCCCGGCCAAAGGTCCACTGGACCGCGTACTGCAGCAACTCGTCGACGCTCTCGAAGCCGAGCTTTTCCTTGGCCCGCCGCCGGTAGGTCTCGATCGTCTTTCGGCTGAGGTCGAGATCCTCGGCAATGTCCCGGACGCTCAGTCCCTCGCCCAGCTTCTTGAATACCGTCATTTCCCGGTCCGTCAGTTGCTCGGTGGCAGACCGGAAGGCGTAGTCCTGCTGCCGAATCACCTTGCTCAGAATCCGGGACGACATCCGCCGGCTGAGATACACGTCCCCCTCGCTTACGGCCTGGATGGCCTTTACCACGTGCTCGGTGGGCTCGCTCTTCATGACATAACCGGAGGCGCCGGCCCGGATGGCCCGCTCGGCGTAGACGCTCTCATCGTACATCGAGAATACGACGATGCGAAGATCCGGAAACCGCGAGCGGAGCTCTTCGACGAGGTCGAGGCCGTGGGCGTCCTCCAGCGAGATGTCGACGATGACGACGTCCGGGACGTGACGCTCCATCATGCGGAGGGCCTTCTGGGCCGTCGGGCTCTCCCCAACGACTCGCATGTCGATCTTGCTGTCGATCGCGGCGGCGAGGGCCTCCCGAATCGCCGGGTGGTCGTCAACCACGAACACTTGGGTTCGTGCGCCCTCGTTGGGAGACGAAGGGACGCCGTTCGGTTCGGGTGTACCCTCAGAGTTGTTGTTCATTCGAGTGAGCCCAATTCAGTCGTTCGCGGGCGTCCGACCGGACGGTTCATCCTCGGACTCCGGAACGGAGAAAGGAGGGGTCGGGAATGCACCGGACACGACGTCGGTAAGAAGAGATCCCGTTCGTTCGGGAGACGCCCGGAGGGAACGTCTGCGTCTGTTCACTGCGCGAACGATACGACCCGGGTCCAGCATGCCGTCGCACCTTTCGCCTGTCGGCCATCGGTACATTCGGCGCGTCCCTTCGTCTTCCGGGTACAATCTTCCGACGCGCAGCCCCGTTTCCTGGAGCGTGAAGGGGAGAATTCCTTAAAAGAAACGGACAGGACGGGACAGCCTCCTCCCCGCTTCGGCGCAAGGGGGCGGGGTGAATTGGAGCAGCCCACAATCATCCAGCGCCTTGCTCCGGCGCGGCGACGTCCCTCCACCGTCTCGCTTCGTGCCGGTCGCCTCCCCCGTCACTCGGCCCCGAACAGCCGGCGGAACCGTGGGCAACCCTGGGCTCATTGGGCCGTCTCGCCGTGGGTGCCCTGCCCGTAGGTCCACTGCACGGCGTATTGCAGCAGTTCCGAGACGGTGTCGAACCCCAGCTTCTCTTTCGCCCGGCGCCGGTAGGTCTCGATGGTCTTTCGGCTCAGGCTGAGGCGGTCCTGAATCTCCTGGACGCTGTAGCCCTGGCCCAGCATCTGAAAGACCGCCATCTCCCGGTCGGTCAGCTCGTCGATGGCAAAGCTGGGCTCGGAGGTGCGCCCCATCGCCACCTTGTTCAGGATGCGGGACGACATCTTGCGGCTGAGGTACACCTCGCCGTCGTGGGCGCTCCGGACGGCCTCGACGATGTTCTTCGTGGGCTCACTCTTCATGAGGTACCCGGCCGCCCCGGCCCGGATGGCCCGCTCGGCGTAGACGTTTTCATCGTACATCGAGAACACAATCATGCGCACCTCCGGATACTGCGAGCGCACGTTCTGCACGAGGTCGAGCCCGTGGGCATCGTTGAGCGAAATGTCGACCACGGCGACGTCGGGCCGGTGCTCCTCGATGTCCCGGAAGGCCTCGTCGGAGGAGCTGGTCTCCCCGCAGATCTCCATGTCGATGGTGCTTTCGATGGTATCGCGGATGGCCTCCCGGATGGCCGGGTGGTCGTCTACCAGGTAGACGCTGATGTGGTCGGTCGAGCGGTCGGAGGACGGCATGAAACGTGGGGGTTGAGTAGAAGGGCGGGCAGGGGGGCGCACATCCGGGAAGACCTCATTCCGAAGAGTGCAGAGAAGATATACGACGGGAGAATGTTAAGGAGCCGACACCGATACGGTGAAGTAAAGAGACTAGGCTCCCATCGTGCATCATCCTCAGGATGAGATTGTCCCGCACCCTCCTCTCCCACGGTCCACACAACGCAAAAACGGCGAGACGAACAGAAGCGTTCGCCTCGCCGGAGGAGCGGGTGATGGGATTCGAACCCACGACCTTCTGCATGGCAAGCAGATGCTCTGCCACTGAGCTACACCCGCAGGAGATTTCTATGTCATGGGTGGGACGAGATGCTACGGGGACCGTTCCGACTGGAACCCGATCTTTTTCGTTCCTTCGTTGTCGGTTTCGTCCGGGGGCGGGTCCCCTTCGATCGTGAGCATCATGGTGAGGGGAATAGCGTCCTGCGCCGCCCAGAAGGCACGGCCGTCGGCGTTGGACGTGAGGACCCGGAGTCGGATCCGGCGGGCCCCCAGGCGATCGGACCACGTCCGCACCGCCCGAACGAGCTGAGTGCCGTACCCCTCGCGCCGGTGCTCCGGATGGACGAACAGTTCGTCGAGGAAGACCTCTGAGCTTTCCGTGTAGATGGGCGGCGGACCCCAGCGACGGGCCCCCGCGAAGCCGACGATGGTGCCGTCGTCATTTTCCGCCACGTAGAGGCGGGAGGTCTCGTCGTCGAGCCGCATCGGGAAGTCATTCTCCCACCGCTCCCGGGCGTCCTCGGCGACGCCAATCCGGTCGTCGAATTCCGTCTGCGCATCGAGCAGTGCCGCCCAGAGATCCCCGACCGCCGTGCGGTCGGCCTCCTGTGCCTGTCGTACGTCGGGAAAGTCCATGTCGGGTCGTCGATTGGTCGAGGGAAGTGGAGAGGCCGCGCGGCGGAGAGGCTAGGCCGTCGCGGCGGCGCCGCTCGGGGCCCGTGGGGTGAGCCGTCCGTCCTGTGCGAGGAGCTCGGCGTTCAGGATGGCCCCGCCCGCTGCGCCCCGAATGGTGTTGTGCGAAAGCAGCACGAACTTGACGTCGTTGACCGCACAGGCCTGGATACGGCCCACCGACACGGTCATGCCGTTCCCGGCGTCGACGTGGCGCTGGGGCTGGGGGGCATCGGGCGCGTCGAGCACCTGGATAAACGGATCCGGGCGGCTCGGGAGGGGCTGGTCGGCCAGCGGAGAGCGGAAGTCGCTCAGCACCTGCCGCACGTCGGCCGGCCCAACGTCCTCCCGAAAGCGGACGGAGGTGCAGGCGAGGTGGCCGTTCCGGACCGGCACGCGGGTGCACTGGGCACTCACGGGCAGGTCGGCCGGCTCGACGCGGCCGTTCGTCAGCGTCCCCAGAATCTTGCGGGGCTCGGTGGCGAGCTTCTCCTCCTCCCCGCCGATGTAGGGCACCACGTTCCCCACGGCGTCGAGCGAGGGCACGCCGGGGTAGCCCGCTCCCGAGAGGGCCTGCAGCATCGTGACCTGGACGGCCTCGACCGTGAACGCGTCCATCAGGGGACGGAGGCCGCACACGAGGCCGACGGTCGAGCAGTTCGGGTTCGTGACGATGAAGCCGTCGCTCCCCCAGTCCTGGTTGTCGATCAGGGCGGTGTGGTCCGGGTTCACCTCTGGCAGCAGCAGCGGCACATCCTCGTGCAGGCGGTAGTTCTTCGCGTTGGAGATAACCGGGAATCCGGCCTGGGCGAAGGCCTGCTCCACCTCGCCCGCCACCGAGGAGCTGAGACCCGAGAACACGAAGTCGCAGTCGAGGGCCTCGGGGTCGGTCGGCTTGACCTCCAGGTCCGCCACGGCCGACGGGATCGGCGATCCGCTCAGCCAGTTGACGGCCTCGCGGTAGGGGCGCCCGGCCGACCGCTCCGACGCCGCTACGTCGGCGATGGTAAACCACGGATGGTCGGACAGGAGGCGGATGAACGTCTGGCCCACGGCACCGGTGGCCCCGAGGAGGCCAACCCGGTAGGTAGTCGTGCTCATGGCGGCGGTTGCGGCTTCGAGGGGGAGGGTGCGGGTGAATGGACCCCAGTTGATGGAGTGCCGAATTTATCGGTGCTATTACGACGGGGTCGTCGGGTCGTTCGTGACCTCCCCGAGAAAACGGGCCCCTCCGCGGTTGCCGGGGCCCGCCGGGCCGGTCTCGCCCTTCTCCGGCCCCCATTCCCCATCAAAGCTTTGTCGAGGGCGGTTTGGGCTCCTCGTCGCAGTTTGTAGATTGCAAACGCCAGTTGTTTACGCTCCCACCTGTCTCTGCCCCATGTCTACGACCGACGCCGCCCTCATCGACGGACGCGAGATTGCCCAGTCGGTGCGCGACGAAGTGAACCACGCAATCGACGAGTGGACCCGCGACCACCGCCCCCCGTTTCTCTCGGCCGTCCTGGTGGGCAGCAACCCGGCCTCCGAGGCCTACGTGCGCGGGAAGGAGCGGGACGCCGCCGAGGTGGGCATCGAGACCAACACGCTCCACTTCGACGCCGACCTTCCGGAGGCTGAGTTGCTCGACACGGTCCGCGAGCTCAACGACGATCCGTCGGTGGACGGCATTCTCGTGCAGCTCCCCCTTCCCGACCACATCGACGACCGGAGCGTGATCGACGCCATCGATCCGTCAAAGGACGTCGACGGGTTCCACCCCGAAAACCTGGGCCGCCTGATGCGAGGGAGTCCCTCGTTCGTCCCCGCCACGCCCTACGGAATCGTCGAGATGCTGGACCGGTGCGGGATCGATCCGGAGGGCATGGACGCCACCATCGTGGGGCGGTCCAACATCGTGGGCAAGCCGCTTGCCAACCTCTTGATGCAGCGCGACCGGAACGCAACGGCCACGGTGTGCCACAGCCGCACCGCGGACCTGGCCGCCCACACGCGCCGGGCCGACCTCCTCGTGGCGGCCCTCGGCCAGGCCGAATTCATCGGCCCCGACATGGTGGGGGACGGCGCCGTCGTGATCGACGTCGGGATCAACCGCGTCGAGGATCCGTCGACGGACAAGGGCTACCGGCTGGTCGGGGACGTCGACTTCGACGCGGTACGGCCAAAGGCGTCGTGGATCACCCCGGTGCCCGGGGGCGTGGGCCTCATGACGCGGGCCATGCTCCTCAAAAATACGATGACGGCGGCCCGCCTCCAGGCCGCCGCGTAGCCCGACGGTCTCTCCTTCCCCACTCGACGGTGCTCGGTACTCATGGCTCCTCAGCAGTCCGTGCTCCAGACGCAGTCGGAGCCCCCTCCGGATCAGGCCGCTCCCGCCGACACCACGGCCGTGAACGAGGCCGTCAGTCAGTTCAACAACGCCTTCAGTGAGGCGCTTCGTCTGTTTTTCGAGGGCAACTGGACGGGCCTCTACGAGCATCTCTCGTCGGGAACCGTGTACCTCACCGGCCTCTTCCTGGAGCGGGGCCTGCAGGCGTTTGCCGCCTTCCTGCTGCTATACGTCCTCTACCGCCTGCTCGCGACGACGCTCTTCCAGGTCCTCGACCAGAGCGAGGGGATCGAGCCGGGGCTCCAGAGCGTCCTCCTCAAAACGTTCCGGGTGGTCACGCTGCTGTTCATTGGGATCATCGTGCTCGACCAGCTCGGGCTCAACGTCACGGTCCTGATCGGGGGCCTGAGCATTGCCGGTGTGATCGCCGGATTTGCCGCGCGGGACTCCCTCGAGAACTTCATCTCCGGGATCACCATCCTCGTCGACAAGCCCTTCCAGGTGGGCGACTACATCGAAATGGAGGACGAGTACGGCCAGGTCGACGAGATTACGCTCCGCTCTACCCGCATCCGCACGGTGCGCAACGAGATCATCGTGCTCCCCAACCTGCAGATGATCACACAGCGGGTGATCAACCACACGAAGCGAAACGTCCTGCGCGTCGACATCGAGTTCGGAATCGCCTACAAGGAATACCCGGAGGAGGCCCGTGCGGTGCTTCTCCCCCTCGTCGAGGACGACGATCGCATCTTCCCGGAGCCCTCCCCCTCCGTCATCGTGACCTCGATGAACGACTCCAGCGTCGACATGGCCCTGCGGTTCTACATCCGCGACCCCAGCCAGGAGCTGCCGATCCGGTGGGAGTACACCGAGAAGGTACGCGAAACCCTCCGCGAGGCCGACATCGAGATCCCTTTCCCCCACCGGCAGCTCTTCCTCGACGAGGCAAAGGCCCTTCAGGGCACGAAGCTGCTTTCTCCGGTCCAGCCCGAAGACGGGAGCTCGCCCGACGACTGACCGCACGAGGACGGTCGGCCCAGTCGGCCCCACTCCCCGTATAGCCCCTACCCGAGGCTGACCTCGGCGCCGACCCGGTCTGCGAGTGCCTTAAACTGCTCCTCCGTAACGGCAATAAACACGCGGTCCACGCCGGTCCGGTCGTACTCGTCGGACTCTATGCGATTGACGCTCCCCCCCGGTTGATCGGTTCCCCGGTTGCCGTTGAGGGAGATGAAGGTCTCGATGGCGTCGGGGCCATCCACGGCCTCTATGACGGCCTCACGGGAGGTTTTCAGCGCTCCGGCAAAGGTGGACGCCATGCCGGTGTAGTACCCCCCGTAGGCCCGGAGGGACTTGTCTGTACTGCTGTCGAACCTGTCGACGGTGTGGGGTCGGGCGGATTTGCCGCGCATGTAGTCTTTAGGTTATTCTAGAAAACAACATCGTTCTTACGGACGGGGAGGCGGAGTCGGTCGTGTCAGACCGTAAAGATAGTGCATAGTCTCGAGGGATTTCTCCTTCCCTACTGGGCATGCACAGCTGAATGGACGGATCTCGCCGGATCCGTACCGGAACCGCCCCCTGTTCCTCCGTCGACACGGCGGTCCGTCCGCCTGCTCACCGCGACCAAGCGATGAGAGCAGCGCCCAAACGGTCGTCCTCGAACTCGTCGGCGTCGTCGTGCAGGGTCCCTACCGTCCGCGATCGTCTTCGGTCAACTGCCAAACCGGTCACCTCGCTTCGGGATGCTCGGGCAGAACGGGTCGGGAGTCGGATCCCGGGTACGGCCTTCGGCCCCATGGGCCGGGCAACGGCATAGAGCAGCGGGGTTCCCAATCCACTGTTGTTTGCCGCCGTGACCGGCCGCAGCGGTGAGCAGATTCGTGAGCAATCGTTCCCTCGTTCGGGCAGGGCGGGCGGCGACGAGCGTGTTCTCCCCTCGCAGCTACGCCTGCACCGTGACGACGACGGTGCGCTCGCGGGGCTTCACGTCGGCCTCCAGGTGGAAGATCTGCTGCCACGTGCCCAAGATGGGCTCCCCGTCCCCGACGGGCACCGTAATCGACGGCCCCAGCGTGGTGGCCTGGAGATGCGAATGCCCGTTGCCGTCCTGCCAGCGCTGCTCGTGGGCGTAGTCCTCGCCGGGTGGAAAAAGCTCGTCGAGCCGCTCGGGGAGATCCTGCTGGAGGCCCGGCTCGAACTCGATGGTGCCCACCGCCCCGGTGCTTCCGACGTTGTGGACGTGGGCCAGCCCCGTCTGGATGCCCGATTCCCGCACGATCCGGGTCACCGGCTCGGTGAGGTCGTGCATGTCGCGGTGGCCGCTCGTGGAAAGTGTGATCCGGTCCTGGTAGCTGCTCATCGGTGATTGGCGTCTGCCATTGGTGTCGCGTGTCCCCGGACGAAAGCAGGAACGGGAGACCGTCTTGCCGGACCGACGGCCGACCGCGGTCCGCCGACCGCCGTCTGAGACCGCGAACCCGACCGTCGACGACGGGTCGTTACGTTTCGTCCGGCTCGGAGTCGTCCTCGCTCCAGCCCCAGTCGCGGAGGGCGTCGAGGGCGTCGTAGGCCGTAAGGTCGTGCTGGAGGGGCGTCACCGAGACGTAGCCACGGTCGATGGCGGTGGTGTCGGTCTCCTGCCCGTCGTCGAGGTCGACGAACGTGCCGGCGAGCCAGTAGTAGCGGCGGTCGGCCGGGTCGGTGCGCGTGTCGAAGCCCTCCTCCCAGCGGGACCGAGCCTGACGCGTCACGGCGAGGCCCGAAATCTCGTCGGCCGGCAGGGCCGGCACATTCACGTTCAGTAGCGTCCCCTCCGGCAGCCCGGCCCGCAGCACGAGCCGCACGATGCGGCGCGTCCACCGCCCCGCCACCGCAAAGTCGTCGGACGACCAGTCGCACAGCGAGACCGCGACCGCGTCGATGCCGAGGATCGAGGCCTCCGTCGCGGCGCTCACCGTGCCGGAGTAGAGCACGTTCACCGCGGTATTGGGCCCGTGATTGATGCCGCTCACCACCAGGTCGGGCCGGGTGTCCAGCAGTTCGTGGCAGGCCAGCTTTACCGAATCGGTGGGGGTGCCGGTCACGGCCCACGCCGGCACCGGCCCCGACGACGTCGAGAACTCCACCTCGTGGGCGCGAACGGGGTCCCGCACCGTAATCGCGTGTCCCACGGCGCTCTGCTCGGACTCCGGCGCCACGACCGAGAGGGTCCCGAGCGGATCGAGGGCCTCGGCCAGCGCCTGGATGCCGGGCGCCGCGATGCCGTCGTCGTTGCACAGAAGAATGTGGGGGAGGTCGTCCGAGGGCGAGTCGCTCATCGAGGGCGGGGAGATTAAAAGCGCGCCGTGGACCCCGGCGGGTGTGAAGCAGGGCGCGAGAACCGCTGCACGGTCTCGGGCAGGGGAGGACGGCGTCCGGAGCGTCCGACCGCTATTCGTAGGTTTCGGCGTCGGACGGAAACGAACGGCTCCGCACGTCGGACACGTAGTCGCCGATCGCCGAGGTAATCGTCTCCTCGAGTTCGGCGTAGCGGCGCACAAATCGGGGGTTGAAGTCCGTAGAGAGCCCCAGCGCGTCGTGGGACACGAGCACCTGTCCGTCGGTGCCTGCGCCGGCCCCGATGCCGATGGTCGGAATCGAGAGGGCCTCGGTGACCTCCGTCGCGAGGTCGGCGGGGATCTTCTCGAGCACGAGGGCAAAGCAGCCCGCCTCCTCGAGCCGCCGGGCGTCCTCCAGGAGCTGCCCGGCTTCCTCGTCGTCGCGGGCCCGCACCTGGTAGGTTCCGAACTCGTAGATGCTCTGCGGGGTGAGGCCGAGGTGGCCCATCACCGGCACGCCCGCCTCCACGATGCGCTCGACCGTTCCGACGACCGGCGCACCGCCTTCCAGCTTCACGGCGTGGGCGCCGGCCTCCTTCATCACCCGGACGGCGGACCGGAGCCCCTCTTTCGAGTCGCCCTGGTAGGCCCCAAACGGCAGGTCCACCACCACGAGGGCCCGCTCGATGCCCTCTACCACGCACTGGGCGTGGTAGATCATGTGGTCGAGCGTGATCGGGAGGGTCGTCTCGTTGCCCGCCATCACGTTCGACGCCGAGTCGCCCACGAGCAGCACGTCGATCCCGGCGCGGTCGTAGAGCCGGGCCGAGGTGTAGTCGTACGCCGTGAGCGCGGCGATCGGGACCCCCTCTCGCTTCATTTCCTGAATCGTGTTCGTCGTGACGCGGGGGACGTCGGCGACGTCCGGGCGCGACGAGTCGGAGGCCATGGCAACACCCAAGTGCTGTGAGCAGAAGCCCCGGAACGGGGCAAAGCGCGGGAGAGGCCCGCCCTCCTACCGGGACGGACGAGCCTCACGCCGGTCGTGCAGGCGCCAGAGGCAGGACAGCGCCTCCCGGCCGCAATCGTCGGGTCCGCTAGACACCGCCGTACAGGCGAGTGCACGGTCCCCGACCGGCGCGGGCCGGCGGGCGGACCCGCTCGGGTCGACTACTGGCCGCCCCCGCCGCCCCCTCCTGTCGTCGGGCCGCCGCCCGGCTCAACCGACGGAGACGGCTCCTGGGGGGTCTGCTGCAGCTGAATCCCGAGCTGCTGGGCGACGTCCGGGGAGATGTTGACCACCGAGCTGCTGCTCTCATTCACGTCGAGCAGGGCCTGGCTGCGAAGCACGACGTCGAGGTTCTGCTGCGAAGACACCGTCTCGATGGCGTTCTGGAGGTCCTGCAGAAGGGGCTGCATGAGCTTACGCTCCTGCTTTCTGAGCTCCTGCTGCCGCTGCTGTGAGGACTTTTGCAGCTTCTGCTGCATCTGACGCAGCTCCCGCTGCCGCTGGGCGCGGGCCGAATCCGACAGCAACGACTGCTGCTGCTGGAACTGCTGCATCTGCCGCTGAAACTCCTTCTGCTCCTTCTGCAACTCCTGCTGCTGCTGCCGGGCCGCCCGCTGAAGCTTTTTCTGAATCTCGCTCATCTCCGGCATGTTCGCCAGCAGCGCCTCCTGGTTGGCGTACCCGATTCGCTGTCCCTGCGCAGGGGGCGCGAAGAGAAAGGCCAACAGAACGACGCCGGCCGCGAGAGAGGAAAGTCGATTAACCATAGTGGTAGAGAGGAGTCTCTGGAAAAGGTAATGGAGTGTGCAGTACTGTAGGGAACGGTTCCGTCCCCGAAGAGCCGATGAGACCCAGACGCTTACGGCTGTCTTCCGCTTTGCTGATCAACATTGATGCCAAGCTCGCGCAGCACGCGATCGCTCAGGTCGTGTTCGCTGCGGGCGTACAGGAACAGCGTCTCGCCTTTCTTGTCGACGACGTAGTCGTAGCCGTCGGCGGTGGCGACGGTCTCGGTCGCCTCCAGAATCCGTTGCTGGATCGGCCGCATAAGTTCCTTCTGGCGGACGTAGAGCTGGCCCTCTGGGCCGAAGTACTGCTGGCGGAGTTGCTCGACGTCCTTTCGGATCTTTTCGATTTCTTGTCGCTTCCGCTTGCGCTCCTGCTCGGTGTACAGGAGTTCGCGGGCCTGGAACTCCTGTTCGAGCTTTTGGACCTTCTCGCGCCGCTGTTGTATTTCGGTCCGCCACTTCTGTTCGAGCTTGTCGAGCTTCTGCTGAACGGTCTTGTACTCGGGCAGTCGATTGAGCACATACTCCGTGTCGACATACCCAATCCTCTGCTGCGCAAGAGCGGGCGCAGCGGCCCCGCCGACGAGCACGACCACCGCCCCGAGCGCGAGGAGCCGCAGCCCCCGGGATGCTAGACGCAGAGGGCGCATCGTGTGGGAGATCGAGCGTGTGTCTGATGCTGCGACGGGCCCCCGGTCGGGCCGTCCCGGAGGGAGCAGAGGGCCAATTATCTTCCGCCTCCACCGCCTCCCTGCCCGAGGGAGAACTGGAACGTCCAGCTCGGCGTCCCTTGCTCCGATCCCGAAAGCGGGGTGAAGCGGTCGAAGTTGTATCCGTAGTTAAACTCCAGCATTCCCACGATG
>JAZKTD010000328.1:0-3817 GCA_036625705.1 Salinivenus sp. | reverse complement strand
GTCGCCTGCACGCCGTCGTCCGACGCCACCGACGCCCCGCCGATCGCGGCCGACAGCGTCCTCCCCGCCAGCGTGGCCGACACGGCCACCTTCGCAGGCGGCTGCTTCTGGTGCATGGAGCCGCCCTACGACAAGATCGACGGCGTGGCGGCGACCATTTCGGGATTCTCGGGGGGCACCACGGAGGATCCCTCCTACCGGCAGGTCGCCAGCGGCATGACCGACCACACCGAGGTCGTCCAAGTGATCTACGACTCCACGAAGGTCGACTACGAGCGGCTCCTGCGGGTCTACTGGCACAACGTCGACCCCTTCGACGGCACCGGTCAGTTCTGCGACCGGGGGTCGCAGTACCGTCCCGCCATTTTCGTCCACGACGACCGGCAGCGAGAGCTCGCCGAGCAGACCAAGGCGACCGTGGAGGCCCAGTTCTCGGAGTCGATCGCGGTGGAGGTTCAGCCGCTCTCGGCCTTCTACGCGGCCGAGCAGTACCACCAGGATTACTACCAGAAGAACCCCCAGGAGTACAAGCGCTACCGTCAGGGCTGTCAGCGGGACGCCCGGCTGCAGGAGATCTGGGGCGAGGCGGCCGGCGGCGACGCGGCGCTGGCACGGCGGTAACCCGAACTCCGCGCGTACTCGACCTCGAGTGCACACTCCGTTCGGGTGTGGAGGTCTGGGGCATGCTTCGACAGCGGTCGGGACGCGCACGTCCACACCCACAGGCGGCCGGAGGCCGACTGACGACGTACATCCGGCTTCAGGATTCGATATACCGCCCCTGCCCCGGGGAGGGGGCCCGCGGCCTTGCCGGCTCGATGAGCGCTAAAACCCGGAGACGTAGCGCATGAGCAGCCGCACGAGCGGGGCCGGCAGCACATCGGAGAGCCGGTAGACCCACCGAAACTGTCCCCCGACGGGCCAGTGGATGCGATCTTCCTCGACGGCCTCCTCGACCACGTCGGTCACGTCGTCGGCCGTCAGGTTGGGGGCGAGGCGCCGGCGGGGCCGGCCCGGCAGTGAAGATTCATCGTCCCCCTCCGGCGGCGCGTCGACGTAGGGCGGCACCACGTCGCAGACGTGGATGTCGTGGTGGGCCCACTCCAGGTTGAGCGCCTGCGTGAGGGACCGAACGCCGGCCTTTGCGGCCGAGTAGCTGGCGAGGTCGGGCGTGCCGTACATGCTCGACGCGGAGGCGATGCTGATCACCCGGGCGCCCTCGGTATCGCGGAGCATCGGAAACGCGCCGTGCGTGACGACGAGCATTGCCCAGAGGTTGCCATTAAGGTGGTCGCGGTGCGCGTCGAGCCCCAGCTGCGCGAAGCGGCCCGAGCGCATCACCCCCGCCGCGTTGACCAGCACGTCGAGCCGGCCGTCGGCGTGCTTTGCAAAGTCGACGAGCGCCTCCTGCACGGCCCCCTCGTCGGTCGGGTCAAGGGCCCGGGAAAAGACGCGGTCCGCCCCGGAGAGGGTGCCGGCCAGGCGGTCGAGCTCCTCCGCGTCCGGGTCCATCAGTCCCACGCGCCAGCCCCGCTCCCCGAAGCGTCGCGCGACGCTCTGCCCGATGCCGGAGGTTGCCCCGGTAATCAGTGTCGACGGCGGCGGAGAGGTGGACATGGGGGACGCGGTCGATCGGGACACAGAGGGGCGAAGGATCTTCAATCGTTGCCCTGTACACGACGCGGTGACAGGAAGTTGCACCGTGCGAACCACGCCCCGATTGCGGGCGTAGCCAGACGTGCAAAACCGGCTCTGCTTGTACGCGATCTCCATCGGGGCATTCTCCGCTGGAGGAGGAACTGGCGGCCGGAGGCGTCCCGACTCCCGTCGGAGAAAACGGTCGGACGCACTCTGGCCCCCGGCCCCCTGCATACACCGCCCTCCCTCCCCGGCTCCCACGAGCAGAGTCGGTCGGATCCCTGTTCGAACGCGCCCATCACTCCATGAGTGGCATCCTCGACGACAAACCCGACGCGCTGACGCAGAAGCTCGAGAGCCTGCCGACCGACCCCGGGGTCTACAAATTTCTGGACGACGAGGAGTCGGTGCTCTACGTCGGCAAGGCGAAGAGCCTGCGCAGTCGGGTCCGGAGCTACTTCCAGAACAGCCGCCAGCGGGACGGCCGCATCGAGGTGATGGTAAAGAAGGCGGTGGACGTGGACATCATCGTCACGGACACCGAGGCGGAGGCCCTCATTCTCGAAAACAATCAGATCAAGGAGCTGCAGCCCCGCTACAACGTCAACCTGCGGGACGACAAGACCTACCCCTACATCTGCATCAAGAACGAGCGCTTCCCGCGGGTCTTCAAGACGCGCACCCTCAAGCAGGACGGGTCGAAGTACTTCGGCCCGTACACCGACGTGTCGAAGATGAATAAGATGATGGACGCGATCCGGTCGGTGTTTCAGCTCCGGACCTGTTCGCTGGACCTCAGCGAGGAGAAGATCGAGGCCGGCAAGTACGACGTCTGCCTCCAGCACCACATCGATAACTGCAAAGGGCCGTGCGAGGGCCTGCAGTCCGAGGCGGACTACATGGATACGATCGACCAGGTCGAGAAGCTGCTGAACGGGCAGACCCAGGAGCTCATCGACCTGCTGGAGGACGAGATGGAGACGCAGTCCGAGCAGCTCAACTTCGAGGAGGCCGCGCGGCTGCGCGATCAGATCGACGCCCTCGAGAAGTACTCCCAGCAGCAGAAGGTCGTCAGCCAGGACTTCGCCGACCGCGACGTCTTTGCCCTGCACGTCGACCGCGAGGAGGGCATTGGGTGCGGGGTGCTCTTCCAGGTGCGGGAGGGCAAACTGATCGGCAAGCGCCACACCTACCTCCGCCGCATCGAGGGGCGCACCGACGAGGAGCTCATTCTCTCGTTCGTCGAGAGCTACTACGCGGACGCCAACTTCGTCCCCGAGGAGGTCCTGCTCTCCCACGACCCGAACGCCCACCCGGCCCAGGACACCCACGCCCTGGAGGAGCTGCTACGGCGGGAACAGGGCCGCCAGGTGCCGATCCGCGTGCCGCAGCAGGGCGAAAAGGCGAGCCTGACCCGCATGGCCGCCTCCAACGCCAAGCTGCTGGTCGGGGAGTGGAAGACCCAGCAGATGAAGCGGGAGCGGGACCGCATCCCCGAGGCCGTCAAGTCCCTGAAGGAGGAGCTCCGCATGGACGGCCTCCCCCGCCGGGTCGACGGCATCGACGTCTCGCACCACGGCGGCAAGGAAACGGTGGCCTCCTGCGTCGTCTTCACCGACGGGACGCCCCGGAAGAGCGACTACCGCACCTACAAGATCCGGTCGACCGAGGAGGGCCGCCCCGACGACTACCAGGCGATGCGGGAGGTCGTGGAGCGCCGGTACAGCCGCATGCTCGAGGAAGACGGCCCCTGGCCCGACCTCGTCGTCATCGACGGCGGAAAGGGCCAGCTCAACACGGCGGTCGAGGTCCTGAAAGACGTCGGCGCCTTCGATCAGTTTCGGGTGGTGGGCCTGGCAAAGCGCCTGGAAGAAGTCTTTCGGCCCGGCGACTCCGACCCGGTGCTGATCGGCAAGGACAGCCCGGCCCTACAACTGCTCCAGAAGGTGCGCAACGAGGCCCACCGCTTTGCCGTCACGTACCAGCGCAAGCGGCGCAAGAAGAAGACGCTCCAGTCCGAGCTCCTCGACATCCACGGCATCGGCCCCAAAACGGCCCGGAAGCTCCTCGGCGAGTTTGGCTCGCTGGCAAAGGTGAAAGAGGCCGACGAGGAGGCGCTGGCGGACGTGGTGGGTCCGTCCAAGGCCGACACCGTCTCTACCTACTACTCTGCAAACGG
>JAZKTD010000327.1:0-3827 GCA_036625705.1 Salinivenus sp. | reverse complement strand
GTCGCGTCGGGCCGGTCGCGCTCGACGCGGAGCCGGACGGGGTCCGATCGGGCGTCCAGGTAGTCGCGCAGGGCCTCCAGGAAGGTTTCGAGGAGGAGGGTGTGCTGCTCGCGGGACAGGGGCTCTTCGGTGTCCGGGGCGTCGAGGATGACGAGCCGCACCTCGCGGGCCCCGTCGGGCGTGGCCGCGAAGGCGAAGTCCACGTGCGGCGGGGCCCCCTGTCGCCAGTGGCGGAGCACGAGGGCCGACGTCTCCTTCTGCTCGGCGTAGTGCCGGGAGGCCTGCTCGAGGTACACCCAGCCACGAGTGGCGTTGGCAAAGTCGGCGAGTACCTCCAGCGGCGTTAGCTTCGCATTCTCCTCGGCCGTGAGCGTGAGCTGAGCGATCGGGTCGGGGGTCATAACAGGCGGAGGGCGTTCAGGAAAGGAATCGTTGGGGAAGGAGGGGCTACCGGACGACGAGCAGCGGGCGGTCGATCTCGTAGAGAAACCGCTGTAGAGAGCCCCCCCCGAGCGGCGGACAGCCGGAGGGCAGGACGACGATGCCGCCCTTTTCCCGGACGAACGCGGAGAGGCGATGCCCCTCCGCCTGGGTGAGGGGGTGCAGGCGAACCGGGAGGTCGGACG
Source organism: Salinivenus sp. (assembly GCA_036625705.1). Taxonomy (GTDB): domain Bacteria; phylum Bacteroidota; class Rhodothermia; order Rhodothermales; family Salinibacteraceae; genus Salinibacter. Next base: position 3,201 of record JAZKTD010000327.1, on the reverse strand, counting down.
CGTCGTCGTCCCCGGCCCGCACCTGTTCGCGAAGGCGATCCGTCTCGGCCGCGTCGTGGGCGGGCAGCAGGACGTCGAGCGCAGGGCTCTCCGCCCGGCGCGCGAGCCGGGTGGCCAGTCGGAGGGCCGTCTCGGCCGCCGCCGAGCCGTCGTAGTAGACGAGCACCGGCTCGCCGGCGGGGATCCGGTCGCGGAGGACCAGCACCGGCGCCGGCGCGTCGGCGACAAGGGTCTGGCTCGTGGAGCCGAGGCGGCGCCGGCTGCTCGCCGTGCTCGTCTTGCCGAGGACGAGGAGGTCCGCCCCGGCGGCGGCCCGCCGCAGCTCCTGCGTCACGTCGCCCTGCTCGGTGCGGAAGGTGTGCGGCACCTCTCCCTGCTCGGCGCTCCGCCGCAGGGCGCGCTCTACGCGCTCGGCCCGGCGCCGCAGCTGGCGCTGTATGCGGTCGTCGCTCAGGCGCTTCGGGGGGGCCGTGTACGCGCGCACCTCCTTCACGAACGGCAGCCGAGAGGCCCGGAGTAGCCGCTCGTCCTCCACGAAGAGGCCTTCGACCTCGGCCTCGAAGGCGACCGCCAGGCGTACGGCGGCGTCGAGGGCCGCCCGGCTGTGGGGGGAGCCGTTGATCGCCACGAGGATGCGGCGCAGGGAAGAAGGGGCCTCGCTCATTGGATCGCTGGGGGATCTCCGAGTTCCGGAAGGGAACGCTGCAGGTGATGCGTGAGCCGCGATGGTGATGGAGAGCACGGTCGTTCTCCACGCTCGTCACGCGTCATATCTCACGCATCACACTTCACGTATCAGGGTTCAGCGGACTCCGCTTCTCCATCCGTCAGGGCAAACTGGCGGCGGCGGTCGGCGAACGTGCGCAGCCGGGTCTCCACCCTGTCGTTAATTGTATCGTCCGGGAAGGCTCCCTGTTCGTTGCGGGTGCCCGCCTCGACGCCGGTGAGTAGCTCGATGCCCTGGTCGATCGTCTCCACGGGATAGATGTGAAAGTCGCCCGCCTCGGCGGCGGCCACCACGTCGGGCCGCAGCATCAGGTGGTCGGTGTTGCTGGCGGGGATGAGCACGCCCTGGTCGCCGGTCAGGCCCCGCGTCTGGCAGACGTCGAAGAAGCCCTCGATCTTTTCGTTGACGCCGCCGATGGGCTGGACGACGCCGTGCTGGTTAACCGAGCCGGTGACGGCGAGGTCCTGCCGGAGCGGCACCTCCGCCAGCGCCGAGAGCAGGGCGTAGAGCTCGGCCGAGGAGGCGCTGTCCCCGTCGATCCCGCCGTAGGACTGCTCGAAGACGAGGCTGGCGGAGAGGGACAGCGGATACCGCTGCGCGAAGCGGCCCTGGAGGAACCCCGAGAGGATGAGTACGCCCTTCGAGTGGAGCGGGCCGCCGAGGGCCGCCTCGCGCTCGATGTCGACGATTTCGCCCTTCCCCAGCCGCACCCGCGCGGTAATGCGATTGGGGCGGCCGAAGCTGAAGCCGCCGAGCTCGAGGTAGGAGAGGCCGTTGATCTGGCCCACGGCCGTCCCGTCGGTGTCGATGTAGATCGTGTCCCGCTCGATCGACTCCTGCACGCGCTCCCGCATCCGGTCGGCACGGCGGATCTGCGCGTCGACGGCCCGCTGCACGTGGTCGTCGGTCACGACCTCGGCGTCGTCCTGCCCCGCCCAGTAGTGGGCCTGCTCCACCAGGTCGCGGACGCGCTCAATCCGCCCGCTCAGCTTCTCGGTGTCGCTCACCAGGCGCACGCTGCGCTCCATGACGTGGGCCACCGCCGCCCGGTCGAAGGGGCGCAGGTCCTCGTCCGCCGCCATCGTGGCGATGAGGTCTGCGTACTGCGCCTCGTGCTCGCCGGTCCGGTCGATCTGGTCGTCAAAGTCGGCCATCACCTTGAACAGGCGGTCCATGTCGGGGTCGTAGGCGTCGAGCAGGTAGTAGAGCAGCCGCTCGCCCACGACCACGAGCTTCACGTCGAGCGGGATGGCCTCCGGCTCGAGCGTGAGGGTGCGGATGAGGCCCAGCGCCTGACCGGGCGACTCGATCTGAATCTCGCCGTTCTGCAGCGCGCGCTTGAGGCCCTTCCAGGCGTAGGGGTGCGTCAGGAGCTCGCGCGCCTCGACGATGAGGTACCCGCCGTTGGCCTGGTGGAGCGCCCCCGCCTGGATGAGGTTGAAGTCGGTGACCAGGGCGCCCATCTGGGCAATCTGCTCCACCTGGCCCACGAGGTTCTGGTAGTTCGGGTTGTCCTCGAAGACGACCGGGGCGCCGTCCGTGTCGGCGTTGTCGACGATGAGGTTGACGCGGTAGCGCCGCCAGAAGGCCCCGTCCGGCGGGGCCGGCTGCTGGCCGCCGCCCTGCTGGCCCTGCTGCATCATGGGCGGCTGCGGGGCCTGCGGCCCTCCGTCCTGGGCCGCCTGGACGAACACGTCGACGTTCTCGATGATGTCCTCCCGGACCGCGCCCAGAAAGTCGAGCACCGCCTCCAGGGTGCTGTACTTTTGTCGCAGGATGTTGATCGACTCGTCGACCGCGAAGGCGGCCATCTCGCTGTTGAGCTGTTCGAGGCGCTCGCGCGCCTCCCGCTGGTTCTCGGGGACCTTCCGCAGAATCTGCTGAAGCTCCTCCTGGTACTCGGCGATTTGCTCCTGCACCGCCGCCCGCTCCTCCTCGGGCATCGACTCGATCTCCTCCCGGGCCACGACCTCGCCGTCACGGATGGGGGCGAACGCAAAGCCCTGCGGCGTACGGATGAGGGCGATGTCGTCCTCCCGGGCCCGCTCCTGAAGGGCCTCGAGGGCCGCCTCCTGGTCCTCGCGCACCTCCTCCTGAATCATCTCCCGGCGGGACTGATACTCCTCGCTCTCGAACGCGGCCGGAAGCGCGGTCTTGAGCTCCTCGATGAGGGCGTCGACGTCCTCCTTCAGGTCGCTGCCCCGTCCCGCCGGCAGCCGGAGCAGCTTCGGCTCCCGCTCCTCGTCGAAGTTGTTGACGTAGCACCAGTCGGGCGGGGTCTCCTCCCCGGCGGCCTCTTCCTCCAGCAACTGCTGGACAAGCTCGCGCCGCCCGGTGCCCGCGGGCCCGAGGGCGAATACGTTGTACCCGTCGCGCTCGATGTTTACGCCGAACTCGAGGGCTTCGACGGCCCGGTCCTGCCCCACGACCTGCGTCTCGGCGGGCAGGTCGTCGGTCGTCTCGAAGTCGAACTG
>JAZKTD010000326.1:0-3833 GCA_036625705.1 Salinivenus sp. | reverse complement strand
GGCGGCTGGCTCTGGCGCCGGCCCGTGACCGTGAGCGCCGGGGCCGGGCAGCAGCGAACGGCCTCCCTGCCGGACGGCTCCACCGTTGAGCTCAACAGCGGCACCACGCTGTCCTACCGGCGCGGCTTCCAGGCCTGGCCCTTCGTCGACGCCGGGCGGCGAACCGTCCGGCTCGAGGGCGAGGCGTTCTTCCGGGTGGACGAGGCCTCGCGCCCGTTCGTCGTCGAGACCGCGACCGCCCGCGTAACCGTAGAGGGCACTCGCTTCAATGTGCGCGCCCGGCCGGGCACCGACTCGACGACGGAGGTGACCCTCACGGCCGGACGCGTTCGGGTGGCGGGCCGGCGGGCCCCCGACCGGGCCGTTCTGCTCGGTCGACAGGGCCTCCGCACCCGGGTCGCGACCGCCGACTCGGCGCCGGCGCCGCCCGAGTCGGCCCGGACCGACCACGTCCTCGCGTGGCGCCGGGACGGGTTTGCCGTGAGCAACCGGCCACTGAGTCAGGTCCTCCGCGAGATTGAGCGCCGCTACGACACGACGCTTCGGCTGCACGACTCGGTTCGGCGAACGACCGCCCCGGTGTCCCTTTATTATCCCAAGCCGACGGACCTCTCCGTTATCCTCCGCGATCTCTGCACGGCCCTCGACCTGAACTACCGGCCCACGAATCGCGGCTACGAGGTCTTTTCCGCCTCGGACCGGCAATGAGCGTCCGTTCTCCCGACGTCCCGACGTCCACCCGTTTTGTCCGCCATGCGACCGTGGTCGTGGTTCCGTAGCGTGGGCATGCTGCTGGGCCTTCTCCTCCTCGCGTGGGGGGCGCAGGTTGGACGGACCGTCCATGCACAGCCGACGCGCCCCCTCGCGCAGGCCCTCAAGCAGCTCTCGGCCGCCGCCGAAGTCAGCCTCGTGTACGAGGCCGCTCTCGTGCAGGGACACTCCGTGGACTGCACCGTCGAGGACGCTGCACCCGAGGCGACCCTGCGCTGCCTCCTCGCCGACACCGACCTCGACTTTGTTCAGACGTCCGCGGGCACGTACGTGGTTAAGACGGACGTACGCCGCCCCCCACAGACCGGATCCGTCACGGGCGTGGTCTGGGACCCTCGAAGCGACGAGCCGCTACCCCGCGCCCACGTGACGACCGCCGAGCGCGCGGCGGGGACGGTCTCGGACGACGACGGACGGTTCCGGCTGGAGGGACTGGTGGCCGGGGCCCACTCCCTCGTCGTGCGGCGGGTCGGGTACGAGACGCGGACCGTGACGGTGAGGGTGTCCCCCGGCGCGACGCGGCGGGATACCCTCGCGCTGCGACCGACGACCATCGCGCTGGCCCCGGTGGTCGTCGACGCGCCCTCGGCGGGCGGGCTGGGCCCGAGCCGGGAGCACGACACCCTCCCGGCCGACGCGCTGTTGCAGTCCGGGCCGCTGGGCACCCCGAGCGTGGCCCATGCCGGCGGGCGCCTGATGGGGGTGTCCACGACGGCCCCGTACGCGGACCTCCACATTCAGGGCGGGGCCCGCGGCAACCACGAGGTTCGCCTCGACGGCGCCCCCGTCCGCAACCCGACGACGGCGGGTCGGCTGCTGGGCGCCTTTAGTCCGCTGGCGCTCGACGGCCTGACCGCCCGGAAGGCCGGGTTCGGGGCCCTCCAGGGAGACGCCCTCTCCGGCGTCATCGACCTCGAGCACGACCTGGATCGGCAGGAGACGCAGCACGCCACCGTACGCGTCGACCCAGTGGGCGTGAACGGCCGGGCCGAGGGCAGCGTCGAGCCCGGCGGCACGACGGTACGGGTCATGGGAGCGGGCCGGATCGGGCTGTGGAACGTGCACCGGGCCCGCAGCCTCCAGAGCCTCATCGAGACGTGGTCCGTGCTGGATCCCGTCCTCACCGCCGCCCAGCTGTCGGCCGACACGAGCCTCGCGGGCGGCACCTTCGAGGGTCGTCGGGCTCGTCCCCAGAGCCGGTTCTCCGACCTCCACGCGGCGGCCGAGGTCTCGTTCGCCCCAGGCCGCCGGCTCTACGCGTCGATCTATCGCGGCCGGAGCCGCCTCGGGGCGGATCTGGTCGCGGGCGCCGGGGCCCAAAATGTCTCGGGCGTGCCGCAGAACGCTGAGGGCAGCGGACCCATCACCCTTCCGAGCTCCGACCACTACGAGTGGACCAACACGCTCGCGCAGGCCCGCTACGAGACAACCCTGTCCGACCGCACGACGGCCTCCGCGCAGGCCTTCCTGAGCCGCTACCGGGCCACCTCCCGCTTCGAGGTCGGCAGGCTCCGGGGCTACTCGTCCTCCGGAGGCGCCCTGGACGCCTCGCTGGGCTCACGGGCCGCCAACGCGGTGTCCGAGGTCGGCCTTCAGGGCACCGTCGACATGTCCCTCGCGAACCGCTCCGAGGTGCGCCTGTCGGCGGGCCTGACCTCGCTGGGCACCCGGGTCGACCTGGCCAACGCGTTCGTGGGGGCGTTCCGGCATTCGACGCGCCGGCCGCGGCTGACGGCCGCCGGCGAGGCGGCGGTGGGGCTCGGCCGGGCCCTCACCCTCGAGGGTGGACTTCGCCTCACGGCCCGGCCCACGACGGGCGACCTGTACGCCGAGCCGCGGGCGGCCCTCCGCTACCACCGCCCCGACACCGACGTCGGCGACGTGGCGCTGCGCGTGGGCGGCGGCCTGTACCGGCGGTTCACGACGCAGTTTTCGCTGGCCCGAGACGGGGCCACGTCCGTGGTCCCCAGCACGTCGGTCTGGACGCCCGTGCCGGAGCGCCTCGCGCCGTCTCGGACCTATCACCTGTCGACGACGGCCACCTGGCAGCCCGATCCGGCCTGGTCGCTGGGGGCGGAAGGGTACTGGAAGGAGCAGCCCCACCTGCTCGCCGTCGACTATCCCGCCCTGGCCGATGGAACGGGAGCGACGACTCCCGCCCAGGTGCTCTCCTCAAGCAGCGGCCGGGCGTACGGCGGCGGGGTTCAGGTGTCCTACGACGGCACCGCCGCGACAGGGACGCTCCGCTACTCCTACACCCGCGCTCGACGGACCTTTCCGGGCCGCTTCGACGGCCGCCGCGTCCCCGCGCCCTGGACCGAACCGCACCGGCTCACCCTGGAGACGCGCGTCCCGCTCGGCGACGTGCTCGCAGTGGACCTGCACGGAAATGGCATCTGGGGCCGCCGATGGGGCTATCGGCGGTCGTACTACGCCTACCTGCCCCCGGACGGCCGCGATGACATCCCCGATCTCGACCGTCCGTCCGATCACGTCCTGCCCCCTCTCTACCGGCTCGACGCCAGCCTCGTGGCCGAGCACAGCTGGGACGACGTGTCGGTGACGGGGCGCATCGGCCTGCTCAACGTGCTCGGCCGCACCAACGTGGCGGACTGGGGCCTGCGCCCCGAGGACGACGGCGCGCTCACACGGTGGCCGCGCACGCTGCCCGGCCGACGGTCGATCGTCTCCCTGGAGATCCGGTACTGATACCAACTCCGCGTGCACTCGATCTCTCCGGGTACACGCTCCGTTCGGGTGTGGAGGCCTGGAGGTGTGGAGGTCTGGAGGTGTGGACGTATTTTGCTTTCGACCCTCCACCCCGACAGCGGTCGGGACGCGCACGTCCTCACATCCAACTCCACAAGAGGCCGGAGGCCGACCGACGGAGTTACTCCTGCTGCAGGATTCGGTACCACGTGGCGACGGGGGTCCGCCTCAGAACGAGACACCCAGGGTCACAACAACGCCCCGGCTGCGGAACGTCCCCGTATCGAACGCCGGGAGATTACCGATCCGTGCAAAAGTATCCAAAGACGCTCTCGCGAGAGCGGAGGACCGTG
>JAZKTD010000325.1:0-3836 GCA_036625705.1 Salinivenus sp. | reverse complement strand
CTGAATCTCCTCCGCGTGCAGGCTGCGGCCGGAGGTCTGGATGTGGTACTTGAGCCTCTGGCTGCGCTCGCTGGCCCCGTAGAGGTCCCGCATCGCCACCGCCCAGATGCGCCGCGCCACCCGGCCGATGACGTTGTACTCCGGGTCCATCCCGTTCGAGAAGAAGAACGAGAGGTTGTGGGCGAAGTCGTCGATGTCCATCCCCCGGCTCAGGTAGTACTCGACGTACGTGAACCCGTTGGCCAGCGTGAAGGCCAGCTGCGTGATCGGGTTCGCCCCCGCCTCCGCGATGTGGTAGCCCGAGATGGAGACCGAGTAGTAATTGCGGACCTCGTGATCGATGAAGTACTGCTGGGTGTCCCCCATTAAGCGCAGGGCAAAGTCCGTCGAGAAGATGCAGGTGTTCTGGGCCTGATCCTCCTTCAGAATGTCCGCCTGCACCGTGCCGCGGACGACGTGAAGCGTCTCGGCCTTGATCTCTTCGTATTCGTCGCGCTGCAGCACCCCCCATTCCACGAGTTCCTCGCCGCTGGTGCCCAGCAGGCCGAGCCCGCTGCCGTCGTGCGTCTTCGGCATCTCCTGCGGCTGTCCGTCCGGGCCGTAGGGCACGTACTCGGGCCGGTCGTCCCCCAGCTTCTCGTCGATCACAGCCTCCGCCTCCTCCCAGCGGTCTTCCTCCTTCAGGTACCGCTCCACCTGTTGGTCGATGGCGGCGTTGAAGAACATGGCCATCAGCATGGGCGCGGGGCCGTTGATCGTCATCGACACGCTCGTCTTCCGGTCGCAGAGGTCGAAGCCCGAGAAGAGCTTCTTCATGTCGTCGAGCGTGCAGATCGAGACCCCCGCGTTGCCGACCTTGCCGTACACGTCGGGCCGCTCGGCGGGGTCGTGGCCGTAGAGCGTCACCGAGTCGAAGGCCGTCGAGAGGCGGTTGGCCTCCGCCCCCTCCGAGACGAGATGGAAGCGGCGGTTGGTGCGCTCGGGCGAGCCCTCCCCCGCAAACATGCGCGTGGGCTCCTCCCCCTCTCGCTTGAAGGGAAACACGCCGGCGGTGTAGGGAAAGTAGCCCGGCAGGTTTTCGAGGAGGGCGAACTCGAGCCGCTCGCCCGGATCCTCGGTCTTCGGCAGCGCGACCCGTGGAATCTGGGAGCCGCTGAGGCTCTCGCGGTAAAGGGGGACGGTAAAGTCGCGGCCGCGGACGGTGTAGGTGAACTCGTCCTGCCGGTACTCCTCGGCGAGGTCGTCCCAGTTCTCCAGGATGTCGCGGCAGCGCGCGTCGAGCTTCTCCCACCAGTGGGCGGCCATCTCGTCGAGGCGGCCCGAGAGCTGCTCGCGGTCCTCGGGCGCCCAGTCCTCCACCTGCGCGCGGGCCCCGCGGGCCTCGCCCCACTTGCGGGCGTAGGTGACCTGCCGGTCGGCCCAGTCGCGGTATTCCTCGCAGGTCTCTACGATCTCTCCGAGGTAGCGCTGCCGGTCGGGCGGAATGATGGCTACCTCCGACGGGTCCGGCTCCGGCACGTCCCCGGCGTAGACCTGCGTCGTGCGGTCGAAGTCGAAGTCGTCGTTCAGGCGGTCGAGGAGGGCGCGGTAGAGGCGCGTCACGCCGGGGTCGCCGAAGTGGGACGCCATCGTCGGGTACACCGGCATGTCGGCCGGATCCTCGTCGAACCGGACGCGGTTGCGCTGCACCTGCTTGCGGACGTCGCGCAGGGCGTCCGCCGACCCCCGCTTCTCGAACTTGTTGATGGCCACGAAGTCGGCGAGGTCGAGCATGCCGATCTTCTCCAGCTGCGTCTGCGCCCCGAAGTCGTGGGTCATCACGTAGAGCGACAGGTCCGTCAGGTCCACGATCTCGGTGTCGCTCTGGCCGATGCCGGCGGTCTCCAGCACGATGAGGTCGTACCCGGCGGCGCGGCAGACGTCGATGGCCTCCTTCATCGCCTCACTGGTCGAGCGGTTGGCCTCCCGCGTGGCGAAGGACCGCATGTAGGCCCGCTCGCCGTGGCGGTTGTAGAGGGCGTTCATGCGGATGCGGTCCCCCAGCAGGGCGCCGCCCGTGCGCCGGCGGGTGGGGTCGACCGACAGGATCGCCACCTCCACGTCGTCGAAGTCGTTGAGGAAGCGACGCACGAGCTCGTCGGTGAGCGTCGACTTCCCGGCGCCCCCCGTCCCCGTGATGCCCACTGTTGGGATTTTCGATTTTCGATTTTCGAATTCCAACTCCGTTTCTGCCTCTGGAGCACTGGCTTCCCCATCGCCCCCCACCCCTCTCGCCTCTCGTCTTTCTCCGCTCCCCGCTCGCGCCTCGCCTGCCGCCTCTCGCCCCTCGCCCGGGTCCGGCACCACCGCAGCCGCCGGTTCGGCGTTTGGGACTTCCACCCGCGTGAGGAGGCGCGCCGTCCGTCGCGGGTCGCGGAGCGGCGGATCCTTCGCCATCCGAAACTCGAAATTCGCAACGGGAACGTCGCACTCCTCGACCATCTGGTTGATCATGCCCTGCAGGCCCATCTCCATCCCCTCGTCCGGCGAGAAGATGTGGGCGATCCCGTAGTCTTCGAGCTCCCGCTTCTCCGCGGGCACGATGACCCCCCCGCCCCCGCCGTAGATGCGGATGTGCCCGGCCCCCCGCTCCTCGAGCAGGTCGTGCATGTAGGTGAAGTACTCCATGTGCCCGCCCTGGTAGCTGGACACGGCAATGCCCTGGACGTCCTCCTGGATCGCCGTGTCGACGATCGCCTGGACCGACCGGTTGTGGCCGAGGTGGATGACCTCTACGCCGGTGGCCTGCAGGATGCGGCGCATGATGTTGATGGCGGCGTCGTGCCCGTCAAACAGGCTCGTGGCCGTCACGAACCGAACGGGGTGGGTGGGCTGGTAGGGCTCTGCATCCATCGGCCGAAAAGACGGGACTGGTTCGGGAAAGAAGAGTCGTGACCACAAAAAAGCGCTTTTATTTCTACGGATCCTGCCGTCGGACGTTCGTTTTGGTCGGCCGCCGCGACCACCGCGTCGAATCCCGAGGGCAAGGGGGGCCGTAGGGTGAAGGAGTGCCTTGCTCTTCCTGTCCCAATGCTCCTCTCCTCTCATGGCCCGTCTCGTCGTCGCCGGGGGCAACGGCTTCATCGGAAGCGAAATCTGCCGGGTCGCCGTCCAGAACGGCCACGACGTGGCCGCCTTCGGCCGCACGGGCCGTCCTGCCCTGACGCCCGCCCGGCACCCGTGGGTCCAGGACGTCGAGTGGCGCGCGGCCGACGTCTTCGCCCCCGACACGTGGCGCGACCTGCTCGACGGCGCCGACACCCTCGTCCACAGCCTCGCCACGATCCGGGAGGCCCCCGAGCGCAACGTCACGTTCGAGCGCGTGAACGGCGAGTCGGTCCTGCACGCCGCCCAGACGGCCGAGGACGCGGGCGTGGACGGGTTCGTGTTCCTCTCGGTGCGCGACACACCGCCGTTCGTGTCCGACCGCTTCCGCGCCGCCAAGCGCCGGGCCGAGCGGGAGCTCGCCGAGCAGTACGGCGCGCTCCGAACGGTCGTCCTCCGCCCCAACCTCGTCTACGGGCCCCGCCGCACGGGATCGGCGACGATGGCGGGGCTCCTCCGACAGACGCCCGGATTTGCGTCCCCCTACGCGTCGGCCGAGGGCCGTCCGCTTCCCGTCGAGCTCGTCGCGGCCGCGGCCGTCCAGGCCGCCGTGACCCCCACGCTGGAGGGCACGCTCTCCGTTCCCCAGATCGAGGATCTGGGCAATACGAGCGGCCTCGTCGACCCCGACGCCCTGTCGGAGCCGACCCTCACGCCCCTCCTGGCCGGACTGGGGGGCGCGGCGGTCGGGG
>JAZKTD010000024.1:0-20916 GCA_036625705.1 Salinivenus sp. | reverse complement strand
GGCCGGCGGTTGGCCAGTGAGGCCCAGGAGGTCGGGGAGGCCGCCCGCCGGGAGGTGAGCGAGCTCGCGAAGGGGGCCTCCGAGCGCTTCCGGAAGGCATCCGACGAAGCGTCCCGTCAGCTCCGAGAGCGGGGGGAGCAGGCGGCCGAGGGGGTTCAGGAATTCGAGGAGGAGGCCACAGAAGCCGTCGAGGAATACGCCGGACGGCTCGCCGGACCCGGCGATACGAGCAGCGACGACGGCCGGCCCTACACGCGTACCCTCCTTTCAATCGCCGGGACCGTCGCGGGCGGATATCTTGCCCTGAAACTGCGCGGCTGGGTCTAGTTGCTCCGCCGTGCCCGCCCGGCGCTGCGAAGACGCTGTTTCAATCTCGTACGCCATGGATCCGCGGGGACGTCACGACTGCGGATCCGACTTCCCGCGGCTGTCTGCCGTGGCACGCCCTCGCGATTCGGCGTTCTCCACGGGCGAGTCGAAAGCCGACGTGGAGGCGTGCACTGAACGGGTTCTTTGTCGCGGAATTCGCAGGCCTTCGATGTGAGCCGCCGCCGTGTCCCTTACGTTTTTGCGTTCAACTCGCCTTCCCTTAGAGCCTACGCTGACCTGTGAGCATCCTCACCGTCGGAACTGTTGCGTTCGATTCCATCGATACCCCATTCGGATCTGCCGACCGGGTCCTCGGAGGGAGTGCCTCCTACATCAGCCTCGCCGCCCGCTACTTCTGCGACGACATCCGCCTGGTCGGCGTCGTGGGGCACGACTTCCCCGAGGAGTACCGCCAGACGCTCCTGGACGGGGGCGTGGACCTGGAGGGATTGGAGGTCGACCCCGACGGGAAGACCTTCTTCTGGCACGGCGAGTATCACTACGACATGAACGAGCGGGACACCCTCGAGACGCAGCTCAACGTCCTCGAGGGGTTTGAGCCGGAGATTCCGGAGGCCTACCGCGACAGCCGCGTCGTGTGCCTCGGCAACCTGGACCCGAGCGTCCAGCAGGGCGTGCTCGATCAGGTCGACGATCCGGAGTACGTGATCGCCGACACCATGAACTTCTGGATCGAGAACACGCCCGACAGCCTGCGGGAGACCCTCCGGCGGGTGGACTGCCTGGTCATCAACGACTCCGAGGCCCGCGAGCTCGCGGACGAGCCGAACCTCGTCGTGGCGGCCGACCGGATCCGCGACATGGGGCCGGAGACGCTCATCATCAAGAAGGGGGAGCACGGGGCGCTTCTCTTTACGGACCACTCGGTCTTTAGCGCGCCGGCCTACCCGCTGGAGGACATTCAGGACCCGACCGGGGCGGGCGACGCCTTCGCGGGCGGCCTCGCCGGTCACCTCGTGCGGGCCAACCGCTACGGGCCCGATGCCCTGCGCCGGGCCGTCATCTACGGCAGCGTGATGGCGTCCTTCGTCGTCGAACGCTACGGGCCGGAGCGCCTCCTGAACCTCGGGCCGATCGACATCAGTGAGCGGGCGCAGTCCTTCCGCGACCTCGCGGCGATCCCCAGTCTGGTGCCGGTCGAGCAGCAGCCCGCGTAGCGTCGGCGTGCCGCCCGGTTCGCTTTTTTGAACGACTCTCGCCCTCATGGCCGATCCCGAGTCCGACGTGTCCGACCCGAGCCCCTCCTCCGACGCCCGCCCCACCTCGGGCCGGGTGCGCCTCGTGAACGCCGTCTTTTATGGCCACCACGGCGTGATGCAGGAGGAGCACGAGGTCGGCGGCCGCTACGAGGTGGACGTGGGGGTCGACCTCGACTTCCAGGAGGCGGCCCGCCACGACGATCTCACGCGGACGGTCAATTACGAAAAGGTCTACGAGTTCGTCCGCGCCCTCGTCACCGAGAACAACTTCTACCTCATCGAGAAGCTCGCCTACCGGATCGCCCACCAGGTGCTCGACACCTACCCGAGCGTCGAAGGGGTCGAGGTGACGGTCCGGAAGCCCAACCCGCCCGTCGGCGGGCCCTGCGACCGCGCCGAGGCGACCTACCGCATCGACAACACGTAGTCTGCCGTCTACGCCGGTCGGCGGCGCCCCGAGAGCGGCGGTCCGTCCGTCCCGTCGGGGTGGGCCTGGAGGGGCGCAGCGGGCTCGAGCGTCCCGCGGACGCCCGACGGCTGGGTCCGGGCCACGTAGGTCGTGAGGAAGTCGTAGAGGAGGTGATCCACCTCGGTGGTGTCTGCGAGGTTGTTGAGCACGCGACGAACCGTCTTTTTGTCGGGGAGCGCGTCGCGGTAATGCTCGCGGTAGACGAGAATGCGCTCCCGCTCCCGCTCGGCGTCGAGTTCGCTGTGGAACTGCGTCCCGTAGACGGGGCGCCCTTCCAGCTTGAAGGCCTGATACGGAAGGTCGTTGCGGGCCAGCTCCACCGCCTCGCTCGGCAGCTCCACTACGCGGTCGTGGTGCCCCATGTTGGCCCGAAACCGCTGCGGAAACCGATGAAAGAGCTGGTCGGTGCGGCCGGCCGCCGACCGCTCCACCCACCGGCACCCCAGCTCGGCGTGCTCGGGGTCGTACTCCACGCGGCCGCCCAGGGCCCGGACGATGACCTGGTGGCCCCAGCAGGAGCCGAAGAGAGGGATCTCCCGGTCCACGATGTGCCGCACCAGGTCGAGGAGGGGGGCGGTCCACTCGTAGTCCTCCACGGCGGAGTAGGCCCCGGCCCCGCCGATGAGAACGGCGTCGGCGCCCTCGAGATGGACCAGCGACGGCTCGTCCCCCCGCACGACATTGACGACCCGAAAGCGATCCCGCGGAAGTCGGCAGCGCTCGGCGAAGCACTGCTGCTCCTGTTCCACCATTCGCCGGGCCCGCCGGGCCTGGATGAGGAGAACGTCCAGCGACTGGGTCCAGAGCGGAGAGTGGACGAGAGGAGAATCGGCGTCCCGGAATGGGACCGTCATGGTCGGCAGGTGTCAGAATTAACGATCAAAGGGCTCATATATACACTGATGACGGGGGAAAGTTGAGAGTACGGGAACCGGGCAGCGGCCTATCCCGACCCAGAGTGGGCCAGAAGATCAGAAAAGTCGCTCCGAAGCGTCGCGTACAGGGTCCGCAGGGGGAGGCCCACCACGTTGTAGTAATCGCCGTGAAGCGCGTCGACGAAGAGGGCGCCGGTATGGTCCTGGATGCCGTACGCGCCGGCTTTGTCGAGGGGCGACCCGGTCGCCACGTATGCCTCGATCTCGTGGGGCGACAGCGAGGCGAAGGCCACGTCGGTGGCGCGGCCCGTGGTCACGCGCCGGTCGGTGGCCCCGTGATGGAGGGAGAGGCCCGTGTACACCGTGTGCGTCGTGTCACTGAGCCGCCGGAGCATCCGGGTGGCCGCCTCCGTGGAGTCGGGCTTTCCGAGCACCGTGTCGTCGTGGATAACGATCGTATCGGCCGCCAGCACGAGAGCCGACGGGTGGGCCTCCGCCACCGGCGTCGCCTTTCGTTCCGCGAGGCGGCGGGCCAGCTGGGACGGAGCGACGTCTGCGTCGTGGGTCTCGTCGGCCGGACTCACCTCAACCGAAAAAGGCACCTGCAGACGCTCCAGAAGGCGCTGCCGACGAGGCGACTGCGAGGCCAGGATGAGCGGGAGAGAAAGCGAGATGAGCGGATTCATAGATGGTCGTGTCGTCAGTCGGAGCGAGAGCGGATCGACGTGGAAGAGGCGGCCGCTATCCCGGGGAATGGACGGCCGAGGCCGGCCCTGATACGGAAACGGACACCGGACGTGCTGGTGGGTTGACACCCCCGCCGAGAGCGCCTACCTTTCAGGCGCAATCGTCCTTCACACGTCCCCACTTTATGTACGTCCTGTCGGTCTGTAACCACAAGGGAGGGACCGGGAAGACGACGTCGGTCATCCACGTGGCCGCGGCTCTGGGCCTGTCGGGGCGGTCCACGCTGGTTATCGATCTGGATCCGCAGGGGTTTCTGACTCGGACGATGGGGGTGGAAGAGCCTGCTCCCGAATCGACCGTCGCGGCCCTCTTCGATCCGTCGATCGACCTCGGAAGCATGACGCTGCGGAGCGTCAGCGGCTTCGACCTGCTGCCGTCTTCGAGCACCCTCACCAAGCGGATGCGGGACCTCAACAAGCCGACCGACGTCCTCTGGGTCCGAGAGGCGCTTCAGCGGGCGGATCTGTCCTACGACGTGGTTCTCTTCGACACCGCGGCGGCCGTCACGGTGTACAGCCTCAATGCCCTCGTCGCGAGTCGTCAGGTCGTGATTCCCGTGCTGCCGGAATACCAGGCCGTCGTGGGGGCCGAGCAGACGTTTCAGACCCTACAGCTGGTGGAGGACAAGCTCAACCCGCGGCTCGCCTCCTGCCATTTCCTGCTGACCCAGGTCGACGCCCGCAAGCGCATCCACCGGACCTACCAGCAGTATCTCCGGGAGAAGTACGACGATCTGGTGCTGGAGAATGTGATCCGCACGAGCACGGCGCTGGCGGAATCGCGGGAGGGAGGGACGACCGTGTTCGACCACGACTCCTCGGCCCGCGGCGCGCGAGACTACGCGAACGTCACCGACGAACTGCTGGGCCGCATCCGTCGGGCCGAGCGCGAGGACCTGGACGCTCCCGGCCGGGCGGACGCGTCGATCGAGGCGGACGACGTCCCTCTGCCCGACGAGGCCCTCAACTCCTGACGTTCCTGCCCGACCGCTCGGTTCATGTCGTCGTTTCGCGCTCGTCTCGCCCTGCTGGGCGGACTGTTGCTCCTCACCGCCGGTATCCTCTACGGTCTTCAGGTCCGAATTGGGGGGCTCCCGGCCGCGAGCACCGTGCTCGACCCCGTCGACGGGCTGTACCGCACGGCCCGCACGGCCCCCCCGACCGCCGACACCACACGACTCCGGCTGGCGGGCCTGGAGGCCCCGGTGACCGTGCTTCGGGACCGGCGTCACGTCCCCCACATCTACGCCGAGAGCGATCGCGATGCCGTTATTGCACTTGGGTACGTCACGGCCCGGGACCGGCTCTTCCAGCTCGATTTCATTCCCCGCGTTGCCTCGGGCCGGCTCGCCGAAGCCTTTGGGCCGCAGGCTGTTGACACCGATCAGTTCCTGCGACGGACCGGCATGGAGTGGGGGGCACAGAAGAACCTGGAGCGGATCCGGGCGGCGGACGGCATCGAGCTCCGGTCGCTGGAGTGGTACGGGCAGGGGGTAAACGCCTATCTCGACCGCACCGCGCCGGAGGACCTTCCGCTTGAGTTTCGACTGCTGGGGTACCGCCCCGATCGGTACCGACCCATCCAGGCGCTGCGCCTGCTGCAGTACATGGCCTTCGACCTGACCTACAACTCCGACGATCCGGCGTACTCCCGGCTCCGAAAGCAACTTGGAGAGCAGGCCTACGACACCCTGTATCCGAAACGCCCCGCGGGCCTGTTCGAGCCCATCGTGCCGGCCGATCAGCAGCTGCGGGCGGGGGCCGGCGGGGCGTCGGACGGGGCGGGGACGACGACCGCCGCGGCGCAACCCGTCCTCCGGCAGCGACGGGCGGGCCAGCACTCGCTGCGGCGGTTGATTGGGTGGCGAAATGCCCCCGGCAAGGGGTCGAACAACTGGGCGGTGCACCGGGCGCGCTCCAAGACGGGCGCGCCCCTGCTGGCGGGCGACATGCACCTCTCGCTCTCGCTGCCCTCGATCTGGTACGAGGCCCATCTGGTGACGCCGTCGATGAACGCCTACGGCATCACGGTGCCCGGCGCGCCTGCGCTCGTGCAGGCCTTCAACCGACATGTGGGCTGGGCGCTCACCAACACGGGCGCCGACGTTATCGATCACCTGTCGCTCCGGCTCGACTCCACCCGTACCCGCTACCGGTACGAGGGCACCTGGCGGGACCTCCGTCGCGTCGTGGACACAATCCGCGTGAATGGAGGGGCCCCGGTGCTGGATACCCTGTACTTCTCGCACCACGGGCCGGTGCGCATGGAGGAGGGCGGCCCGCGAACCGCCATCGCCGAGCGCTGGGTGGCCCACGATTCGTCCCGCACCCTGAAGGCCCTCTGGAGGATGAACCGGGCCGACAGCATGGCGGCCCTGACCGACGCACTCCGGCTCTGGGACACGCCCATGCAGAACATTCTCTACGCCGGGCAGGAGGGCGACATCGCGATCCGGTCGACCGGCGCCCTGCCGGTTCGACGGTCGGGCACCGGGCGCGGCCTCCTCGCCGGCTCGACCGACGCCCACGAGTGGGTCGGGCGGGTGCCGTTCGACTCGCTGCCCGCGGCCCGCAATCCCGCGCAGGAGTACCTGGCGTCCGCCAACCAGGTCCCGACCGGGCCCGACTATCCCTACTACCTCGGCCACGACTGGGGCGACGGCTACCGGTCCCTTCGGATCAACGAGTTGCTTCGGGCGGACACCGCCCACTCGGTCGCGGATTTTCGGCGGTACCAGAGCGACGTGCACGTCCAGCAGCGCGACGTCTTCGTGCCCTTCCTCACGTCGCTGACCGGCCTGTCGCCCCGCGCTGATACGCTCCGCCGCCTGCTGCAATCCTGGAACGGGGAGGCGGCCCACGAACGCCCGGAGCCCCTGGTCATGGACGAGTTTCTCTCGCTGCTGCGGCGCGAGACCTGGGACGAGACGATCTTCGCCACGGCCCCGGCCCCGGAGGACGCCCAGCTGGTGCACCTGCTCCGGACGCGGCCGGAGGCGCGGTGGTTCGACGTGCAGGCCACCGACGCCCGGGAGGACGCCTCGGCGCTTCTGACCCGCGTGCTGGAGGCGACGGCCGACACCATGGCCGCCCAGTACGGATGGACGCCGCGGGCCTGGCGATGGGGGGACCACCACGAGCTCGTGGTCCAGCACCTGTCGGGTAGTGAGCTGCTGCGCCCCCTGTGGCGGGGCCCCTACGAGTACCCCGGTTTCGCGGCCACTCTGTCGCCGGGGCGGGGACGCACCGTCACCCACAGCGCCAGCCAGCGCGTCCTCATCGACTTCTCGACCACCCCGCCCACGGGCTACGGCGTCTACCCTGGGGGGCAGAGCGGTCGGCCCCTCGACCCCTACTTCTACGACACCCAGCTGCCGACCTACCTCGACTTCGAGTACTTTCCCCTGCGTACGCCTAAGGCGCCGTCCTCTTTTCGGGATGACCAGATCCGCTCGCGGCGCACCCTGATTCCTGAATAGCCGAGATTTTCTACAGACGCTCGAGCGACTCGATGTCGTCGTCGGACCAGTCGTAGACGTGACGCTCCGTCGTCTGCAGGGCCTCGAAACACTCCCGGTAGATGGCGCGGGCGGAGTCCACGTCGGGGTCCTCGGGGTTCGCCTCGATCCACTCGCGCAGATCGTGCAGGGCCGCCGGGGAGTGGGTGTCCAGCCGCTCTTCGGACCGGAGGATGATCATCTTCTGGTCCTCCTGCCGGAGGGTATAGAGGAGCGTCCAGATCGACACGCCGAAAAAGGCGAGGACACTGAAGATCATCATGGCCCAGACGTCGGGGGGGAGACTCATGGCTTGGGAGGGGTCTGTGACGGGGAGGAGGGTGCGGGGGAGCCTACGGCCGACATGATGGCGTATCCGAGCAGGGGAAAGGTCACCAGGACGATCACGCCCCCGATCATCTCCGGCGCCCCGAAATTGGTCCAGGCGTAGTTGCCCACGATGAAGATCATGACCGTCGGAATGACGTACTTCACGATCGGATTCCAGGCGGGGCCCACGTAGGCCCCCGCGTTTCGGTTGACCTCCAGGACGCGAAGCTTCTCGGGCGTGAAGGCCCACCCGATGGCGCCGATGATGGCGAGGGTTGCGAGGGGCAGGCCGAAGTTGCCGAACACGAAGTCGAGGAAGCCGAGGACCGTTCCCGAGTACGCGCTGGGCAGGCCGAGGAGCCAGATGCTCCCGCAGACGCCGAGCACGGTCTGCTCGCGGCTCCATCGGGTCTCCTCGGCGAGGGTCGTCACGCCCACCTCCGTGATCAGGACCGCGGAGGTAAAGGTGGCGAGGAAGAAGCCGACGAAGAAGAGAATGGCCCACAGCGCGCCGCCGGGCATTTGGGGAAAGACCTGCGGGAGCGAGACGAACGTAAGCCCGGAGCCCTCCGCCGGGTCGATGCCGTAGGCGAAGACAATCGGGAAAATTGCAAACGCGGCCAGGATGCCGATGCTCGACTGTCCGATGACGGTGAAGACGCCGCCCCCGAGCGGAATGTCGTCGTACTCAGGAAGGTAACTGCCTACGGTCAGTGCGATGCCCCAGCCCAGCCCCGTCGAGAAGAGAGACTGACCGAGCGCGGTGATCCAGGTGCCGCTCCGGGAAAGGGCCGCCCATTCGATGTCGAACGTGAAAATGAGCCCCTCCGCGGCGCCGGGTAGCGTAAGGGCCCGAATCGTGATGGCCGTCAGCGCAAAGATAAGGCCGGGGACGGCGTAGGTCACGAGCCGCTCGATGCCCTGTCGGATGCCGAGGTAGAGCACCCCGGCCACCAGGCCCATCACCATCGTATGCATGCCGATGTTCAGTGCGGTGCTGGCCTGGAACGCCTGCCAGAACGCCTCCGGGGCGAAGCCGGAGGCGGTGAAGGTCAGCAGCAGCGAGTGGACGGCGTAGTAGAGCGTCCACCCCACCACCGGGGCGTAGTAGGACATGAGCATCACGTTCACCATCAGCACGACGACCCCGAGGCCGAGCAGACCGCGGGAGGAGCCGATCCGCCGGAACGCGCCAATCACGCCCTTCCCGGCGAACCGTCCGAGCGCGACCTCGGCGATCAGCCCGGGAATGGCCAGGATGAGCAGCAGGACCAGATAGGCCAGGATGAACGCGCCCCCGCCCTCCTGACCCGTCACATACGGAAAGCGCCAGATGTTGCCGGCCCCGATCATGGCGCCGAGCATGGCCATCAGAAATCCAAACCGGGAGCCCCACTGGGCACGCGAAAGTTCGTAGTCGGTCTCCGCCATCGGGGGAAAGCGCTTGGTGGGAGAAGAACGCCTGTCACGAACGAAGGTATTGAAGTCCAGCCGAAAATCCGAAACCGCCGCGACAGCGAAGTTCTTTCATGGCACTGGCGGGGGGAACGCCGGGACCGGGCTCGGATAGAGGCTTCCCCTTCGTCTCCGTTCCCCGAGCCCACAGATCCATGCGGGACCGCGCCGGATCCGCCGTCTTGTGGTTCGTCGTAGCCGCGGCGCTCCTGCCCGGTGCGGCGTGGGGCCAGCCAGCGATCTCGGTGGGGGAGCCCCTGCCGTCGCTCGGTCCGACGCTGCGGCAGATGGACGGCACCACGGTCTCGCCCCGCAGCCTGGGGGGGGAGGTGGCGACCGTGTTTCTCTTCTGGAGCAACCGCTGTCCCTGGGTCGATCGGTACGAATCGCGGGTCGATTCCCTGGCGACGACCTACGGCGACCAGGGCGTACGCTTTGTCCTCGTGAATGCAAACGACTCCACCGAACGGCCGCAGGAATCGCCCGAACCCCGATCGCGGGCGCCGGACCGAGGCCTCGACGTTCCGTACGTCCGGGACCCCAACGCGCGTCTGGCCCGGACGTTGGGGGCCACCCGAACGCCCCACGCGTTTGTCTTCGGCGAAGACTGGACCCTCCGCTATGCGGGGGCCATCGACGACAGCCCGAGCACCTCGGGCGCGGTGGGGCACGCCCATCTCCGGAACGTGGTGCAGGCCCTCGTTTCCGATCGCGAGGTATCCGCTGCGCCGCAGACGGCGTTTGGGTGTACCCTGAATCCCCCCGAGTGACCCTATAATCTCCGTTATTGCAAATGGAAACAATCAAACAATACGTCACCGCAATCGCTGACGTCGCGACGCAGTGGCGGGACCCCGACTACGGGCCCCGTCGCCAAGCGATCGATGAGACCCTGGAGGCCCCGAATCGGTGGACGGAACCGGCCCTCAACCACGCACTCGATCGCTGGATGGAGCGCCTCACGGTGGAGGCGCTGGACGCCTGGCTTGGAGAGGGATCCCCCGACCGAACGGGTCGGGTTGGCGTCCTTCACGGGGAGGAGGAGCCGCTCTCGGGTCTCCGCGATGCGCTTGCGGTGTGGGCGCTCGGGTTCGACTTCGTCGGGACGGTGCCGGACTCCTCCCCCGCGCTGCTGCCGGCCCTCGGCGCGGAGGTCTCTGCCCACATGCCGGAGGTCGAGGTGGAATTTGCGTCCGCCGAAGACACCCTCGACCGGGCGGACGCGATCATGGCGGCCCCGACTCCCTCCATAGAAGATGTGCCCTGGGCCTGCGAGAACAACGGGCTCGGGCCGGACCGCCGACTGCTCCGAACCGAGGGCTTCAGCGTCGGCCTCGTCGACGGGCACGAGTCCGAAGACGAAATGGAGCGGCTCGCCGAGGACATGCTTCTGTACGACGGACACGGGCGGCGCCGGTTGGCTGTGCTCTGGGCGCCGGCCGGTCACGCGCCCGATCCCTACCTGGAGGCGATGGCACGCTTCCGGGGGTTGTTTCCCGCCCACGAGGACACGCCGGGGACGCTGCAGATGCAGCAGGCCTTTCTGGAGGCGCGGGACGCCCCGCACGCCTACGCCGACGGGCTCGAGTTTCTGGTGAGTCGGGGGGAGCCGGAGGTGCAAAAGCCCGGCCACGTGCGCTGGGCCGAGTACGAGAGCCTCGACGAGGTGGGGGCGTGGTGGGCCGCGCACCGATCCCAGGTGTACGCCGTCGTGGCCCGGCGGCACCTCCACGAGAACTGCCCCGAGGCGTGGCCACTCCGGACCCCGGGGGGCGTGCACATTCCGCCGCTCGACGACGAAGAGGGGCGCCGCGTCGTCCAGTTCCTCACCGCGCTAGATATTTAGCTCAGGGGGGCTGCACCGACTTTGCCGAGCACTCAATGTCGCCTCCCTGCGCGTCAGCCCGTGCGCTGTGCTTGTTCGTCAGGGGGAGACCCGCCGCGGGTCGGAGAGGTCGGTCCAACCCTCGTTTCGACATCGGCGACATCTGGCAGATCAGGACTGCAGATCCACTACGACGTGTCGGACTCATTCAGGTACTCCGTGAGCGCCGTCTCGACGGCCTCCCGAAGGTTCTCCCAGTCGGCCTCCGGCTCTTTCGAGACCGTGACAAACTCCGGCGTGATGAACACGTCGGCCACGTCGTCGATCGCGAAGAGACGGCGCCCAAGCGGGTGCCGGTCGGCTTCCGCCGTCGAGGAGATCGCGACGACTTTGTTCTCGGGAAACGCCCCCTCGGTGGTCATAAATTTTAGGCTATTCGGGTTCGGGGTGCGCTCCACCTGAATCATGCCGGGATGCTGTCGGTGCATAGACGGAGATGAACGGCGCTCGTAGGCCGCGGTCCGGCGTCTCTACGGCGGGGATCCGACGGTGATTCGCCGGTCCGTGTCCCTCGCGTGATGGACGCCGAATTCACTTGCGAGTGCGGCTCTCTGTGGTCTTTTTATTTCCGTACCTCCTTCCCTCATCTCACCTCGGACCTGCAGTTGCCATGGAGACGCTTCAGGACCGTTCCTCGGGGTCCGACAGTGGCTCGTCGTCCCCCCGTTCGACGCCGGACGGCCGACTGGGCCGTATCGCCGGTCACACGCGGGGCCTCGTCGACGACCTTCGGGAGTGGATTGACCTCCGCCTCGATCTCGCCATCCTGGAACTGGAGGAGCGGGTCGACGAGCTCCGGAACGAAGTGGCCCTGGGGATCACCCTGGCCTTCTTCGGATTCTTCGCGGCCCTGTTCGTCTTTGTGACTGTGGCGTTGGGGCTGGGGTGGGTGCTCGGGCACCCCTTCTGGGGATTTCTCATCGTGTCTGTAGCGCTGGTGCTGTTCGTGTCGGTGCTCGTGCGGACGCGCCCGGACCTGGCCCCGCCGTCCAATCTGTTCGCCCGCCTCCGGGGCCGAGCCGACGATGAGGAGTCTCCCGACGCCGAGTCCGCCTCGTCGACCGCCGAGGAGCCTTCGTAGCGCGCTTCCAATCACCGTCCCTGGCTGTTCATGGATTCGGAACCCAGCAAGTCTGACGTCGAGTCTCGGCTGCGTGATACGGCTGAGGCAATGTCTGATCGCATGTCGTCCATTCAGGAGGAGGTCTCCTCGACCGGCCTTTCTCTGCGGGACTGGATCGTCGAGAACCCGCTCAAGAGCGTCGGCGGCATGCTGGCCACCGGTCTCGCCGTCGGGCTGCTCTTTGGCGGAGGCCGCAGGGACCGACGGCGGCGCCACGCAGAGCTCGTCGACCGGTATCTGGCGGCGCTCCGCGAGGAAGTCGAGACGGCGGTCGACCGGGGCGAGGAGCCCGGCCCCGCCCTGGAAAAGGCACTCCGCGACCGCGTGCCCCTTGTGGTGTACACCGCGAACGGGAACCGCCGGGGCAGAGGAGGCGGCTTCCTCCGGGAGGCGGGAGAAATCATATTCAGCACGGGGCTCAGCCTGTTCGCCCGAGAGGCGATCGACTCGATGCTCGACAGCCTCGACGTGGAGGCGATCGTCGAGGATCAACTCCCCGACGAATAACCCCCTTCACGCCTTTTCTCCACTAGACTCTCGACTCTATGCGACTTGTCATTTTTGGCCCCCCCGGCGCCGGGAAGGGCACGCAGGCCGGCCTTCTCGAAGAACGCCGCGGCCTTGTTCAAATTTCGACCGGCGACATTCTCCGGGAGGCGATGAAAAACGAAACGCCGGTGGGCAAGAAGGCGAAAGAATACGTCGAAAACGGAGAGCTCGTCCCGGACGAAGTGGTGCGGGCACTCGCCGAGAACGCGATTGCGGATGAGAATTACGACGACTTCGTGCTGGACGGCTATCCGCGCACCCAGCAGCAGGCGGAGTGGCTGACCGCGTTTCTAGAGGAGAATGGGATCTCGCTGGACGCCGTCCTCAGCCTGGATGTGCCCGACGACGTCATCGTGCGTCGCCTGAGCCGTCGCCGTGTTCACCGGGAGACGGGGGAAACCTACCACCTCGACCATAGCCCGCCCCCCGACGACGTGGACTCGGATCTCATCGTTCAGCGAGACGACGACCAGCCCGAGACCATTCGCAATCGGCTCTCGGTGTACCGCGAAGAAACGGAACCCCTGGAGGCCTATTACGAAGAGCGAGGCACACTGGTGCGCGTGAACGGGGAGGGCAGCATCGACGAGGTCTACGGCCGCATCGAAGAGGTGCTCGACACCCGCGTCGCCCCGTCTCGGACGTAGCTGCACTTTCGTCTTCATCTCTTCTCGTACATGTCCTCGACCACGACCGAGTCCGACGCCGAGCACGTGGCCGCCCTTCGGGCCCGCATCGACGAGGCCCTCCCGGCCCTTCCGCCCGACGCCGAGCCGGCGGTGCTCTACGAGCCGGCCCGCTACGTGCTCGAAGGGGGGGGCAAGCGCGTCCGCCCAACCCTGTTGCTCCTGGTGGCGGAGGCCTACGGCCGATCGGCAGACGCGGCCCTGCCCGCAGCCCTGGCCGTCGAGGTCTTCCACAACTTTACGCTGGTCCACGACGACATCATGGACGCGTCCGACGAGCGACGGGGGCGCCCGACGGTTCACGTGAAGTGGGACGTGGGCACGGCCATCCTCGTGGGCGACCTCCTGATGGGGCGATCGTACGAGCTGTTGGGAGAGGTGCCCGACACCCCCCACGACGCGCTCTACGAGGTCTTCCACCCAATGGTGACCCAGCTCTGCTCAGGCCAGGCCCTCGATGCGTCCTTCGAGGACGAGCCGGCGGTCTCGGTTGACGCCTACCTCGACATGATCGACGGGAAAACGGCCGCTCTGCTCAGCGCCGCGCTGGAACTGGGGGCGGTGGTGGGCAACGCCCCGGTGGCGCATCGCGAGCGCCTCCGATCGGCCGGCCGGCTGGTGGGCCGCGCCTTTCAGGTGCGGGACGACCTGCTCGACGTGATCGCCGACGGGGACGACTGGGGCAAGGCCGTCGGGGGCGACCTCGTGAATGGCAAGAAGACGTACGTGACGCTCCGGGCGCTGGAGCGGGCCGACGGCGCGGAGTACGACTGGTTTGCCCGCCTCTCGCGGGACGGGGGCATTCCCCCCTCCGACGTCGATGAGGCCCGCCGCCGAATGGACCGACTGGGCGTCTTCGAGGACGCCCGATCCGCCGTCGAGCAGTACACGGACCGGGCCCGGGCCCACCTCGAGGTTTTGCCCGACGGTCGCGCCCAGCGGGCCCTGCGCTGGCTTCTTTCTGAACTGGAAGGGCGCGAGCACTGACCCCGACTTGCCATGAACATCTGGCCCCCCTTAGGACTACACTTCTGTCGACGCACCCA
The DNA here is from genome assembly GCA_036625705.1 of Salinivenus sp. Classification (GTDB taxonomy): domain Bacteria; phylum Bacteroidota; class Rhodothermia; order Rhodothermales; family Salinibacteraceae; genus Salinibacter. The sequence continues at coordinate 6,666 of JAZKTD010000024.1, read as the reverse complement.
TGATTGAACGCGAGGTGACGGTCCGTAACCGTGCCGGCCTCCACACACGGCCGGCCTCCATGATCGTCCGGACGGCATCGCAGTACGACTCCGAAATCTTCCTGCGACGTGACAACTACGAGATCAACGGAAAGAGCGTCATTGGGGTGATGACCCTGGCCGCGGAGCAGGGGGCGACCCTGACCCTAATCGTCGAGGGCGAGGACGAAGACGCCGCCGCCGACGCCATTGCCGCGCTGTTCGAGGACGGGTTCGGTGAAGAACAGCCCTCCTCCTGAGGCCCCTCTGCCCCTTCGGGATCAGCCCTTCGCCATGAGCGATGCCTCCTCCCATCCCGGCTCGGAGTCGACGCACACCGCCGCCGCGGAGCGGATACTGAACGGAATCGGCGTGGCGCCCGGCATCGCGATCGGGACGATATACTGCCACAACCCCGATCGGCCCACGGTGTCCCGCACGCAGATCGACCCGGGCGACGTCGAGGCGGAGCTTTCGCTGCTCGACGCGGCCCTCGAGCGGGCCGAGCAGGAGCTGGCGACCGTTCACTCGGTGGCCGACGATCGGCTCGACGACGATGGAGAGGCCATCCTGGCCGCACAGGAGATGATGCTCCGGGATGAGGAGGTGCTCGGGCCGGTCCGGCAACGCATTGAAGAGCAGCACGAGTCCGCCGCCCGAGCGCTCGTGACGGTTCTCGAGGGCCATCGACGGCGCCTCGAGGATAGCGAAGACGAATACCTCCGCGAACGGGCCGGCGACCTTCAGGAGCTGGAGACGCGACTCCTGCGGGCGCTCGACCGCCGCAAGACGGCGGCCCGAATCGATCCCAACTCCATCGTCGTGGCCGATCAGCTCTCGGCGACCGACGTAATCCGTTTTAGTGAGCACGGCATGCTCGGCTTCGTCACGGCTCGGGGCGGCGAGACGTCCCACGTGTCGATCGTCGCTCGGGCCCTCAACCTCCCGGCCGTGGTCGGGGTCGACGACGTGCTTGCGTCCGTGCCGTCCCGCGCCACTGCGATCATCGACGGGCATCGGGGACGGCTGGTCGTGGCCCCCTCCGCCGACACCGTCGAGTGGTACCGGAAGCGACGGGCCCGCCACGAGGCCCTCCGCCATCAACAGGAGAAGTCGGCGGCCGGTGCCCTGACCACGGCCGACGGCCATCCCGTGACCCTTCAGGCGACGGTCGACTTCGGGGCCACCCTCGACGACTTTGATCAGACCGCGGCCGACGGGATTGGGCTCATGCGCACCGAGGTTCTGCTTCTACAGGGCGAGCCGGAGCCGATCTCCGAAGCCCGACAGGTGGAGCTCTACCGCTCCGCGGCGGAGCGGTCCGGCCCTGCGGGCGCGACGATCCGGCTCCTGGACCTGGGGGGCGACAAGGTATTGCCGTACGCCACGACCGAGGAGAACCCCTTCCTGGGCTGGCGCGGCCTCCGCGTCCTGCTCGACCGGCCCGACGAACTCCTTCGGCCTCAGCTCCGTGCCCTGCTGCGGGCCAACCGGCACGGCGCGCTCCGCGTCCTGCTGCCGATGGTGACGCACCTCGACGAGGTGCATCGGGTGCAGGCCCTGCTGACGGAGGAAGCGCAGCGCCTGGAGGCGGGGGGGGTGCCCCACGACGCAGCCCTGCCCGTCGGGGCCATGGTCGAGGTGCCTTCCGTCGCGCTTCAAGCCGACCTCTTTGCGGAGGCGGTCGACTTCCTGTCCATCGGGACCAACGACCTCACCCAGTACGTCCTGGCGGTGGACCGGGGCAACGACCGCGTCGCCAACCGGTACGACGCCCTCCACCCGGCCGTCCTCGCGCTGGTCCACCGCACGATTGAGGCCGGACAGGCGACCGATACCCCGGTGGCGCTCTGCGGTGAGGTGGCGGCCGACGTGTTTGCGGTGCCGCTCCTGCTGGGCCTCGGCCTCGACACGCTGAGCGTGCCGCCGCCCTACCTGTCGATGGTACGTCACGTCGTCGCCGAGACCCCGCGTGCCGACGCCGAGACCCTCGCGGAAGACCTGTTGCGGGCCCCGGACGCCGGCACGGTCCGCCGTCGGATTCGGGACTGGTGCGACGAGCACCTCGACGCCGACCTGTTTCCCGACGCCGTGGGCGCGTAGCTTTGTTTCTCTTTTTAGCCGTCTCCTGACCTTCTCATCTCAACCCCTGGTTGCCATGAGTGCCTCCGACTCCATCATTGATCGCCTCAACGAGGACCTGAAGGCCGCGATGCGGGCGAAAGACAAGGTTCGCCTTCGCACTCTCCGCTCGCTCCGTTCGGCCCTCAAGAACAAGGAAATCGATCAGCGGCAGGAGGGAGCCGAGACGGTCCTCAGTGAGCAGGACCAGCTGGCCGTGCTGCGCAAGCAGGCCAATCAGCGGAAGGACTCGATCGAGCAGTACGATGAGGCGGGGCGGGAGGACCTCGTGCAGAAGGAGCGTGAGGAGCTTGCGGTTCTCGAGGAGTACATGCCGGAGCAAATGAGCGACGAGGAGCTTCGGGACCGGCTTCAGGCGATCATTGACGATGTCGGGGCCTCCTCCATGGGGGACATGGGGCCGGTCATGGGGCGTGCGATGAGCGAACTCCGCGGTCGGGTGGACGGGAGCCGTGTCCAGGAGATGGTCCAGCAACTGCTCCAGGAGTGACGGCCGAGATTGTCCCGAACCTTTTTCCGCTGTGCCGTTACAGAAAAGGGCACCATCTATCATCCCGCGGGCCCGTTCCGCATGTCCCTCGCTCTGCTCGACTGGTTCATCCTTCTGGTGCTCGCCGGGGGCCTCCTCCGTGGATTCATGGTGGGGGCGGTCCGGCAGGTGGCGAGCATCGTCGGCCTGGTCGCCGCGCTCCTGCTCTCGGTTCAGCTGATGCACCCCGTCGGGGCGGTCATCGCCTCGAGCCTCGGGCTCTCGGCCGCCGTCGGGCCCGTCGCGGGCTTCGTGGTGATCTTTATCGGCACGCAGCTTCTTTTTTTTGGCCTCTCGCGGTTGATTGAGGGGCTGCTGGAGACGCTCTCGCTGTCGTTGATCAATCGGGCCGCCGGCGGCGCGCTGGGCGGATTGAAGGCCGCTCTGTTGCTGAGCGTGCTGTTCCTGGTGCTGGCCGGTCTCCAAATGCCGAGCGAAGAGGTGCGCGAGGACTCGGTGCTCTACGCCCCGGTGGCCCAGGCGTTGCCGCAAACCCTCGACGCGGCGGCGCCCTACGTTCCGGCCGCCGATCGGGCCAGTGACATCTTTGATCCGGCGTCGGCGTCCGACCGGTCAAAAAACGCGCAGCGGTGGCAGGAAGAGTGGACGAAGTGACTCCTCTCGCTCCGTCTCCGTGGGAGGGGAACATCCCCCACTTGAATTAAGACCGTGTGAATGCTTACCCTTATGAAAGACCGACGTGCCTGATGGTCCTTCTCAGTGGCTCCTGCCCGACCCGACCTTTTTGCCTTCATGGCTGTTGTTGGCAGTACGATCATGATTGATCTCCATCTCACCGAGGATGCCGACATGGACACGGTCCGCGGCGTGGTCCGTCAAAACGGTGCACAGGTCCACTCGGATCTGGCCCAGCGCGTGCGCCAGACGGTCGATCAGCGTGCCCGCAGTGCCCTCGACGGACACGACGTCGGGGACTACACCCTGGGGGTGGACGTCGACGTCGTGGCCGACCGGGTGCCGGGTGCCCCCCGGGAACGCGTTACCGTCAGCCTCGACTTCGAGGGCGACGACGGGGTCGTGGCGGCCATCGACGACGCCGTCTCCGCGCCCGACCGCGCCCAGCTGGCCGATGCCCTCGAGGAGATGACCCAGAACTATCTCCATCAGCACGATCTCCGCGGCGTGGAGGTCACCGTGAGCGTGACCCCCATTCAGTTCCGGTAGTTCCGGCGCGCGAACGTGACCGGAGCCCGCCGCGGTCGCCTGTACGTTTCTGTCCCGCATGGTCCCTGTCCGCCTCGAACTCCAGAACTTTCTGAGCTACGGCACCGACGCCCCGGTCCTCGACTTCGAACAGTTTGACGTGGCCTGTCTCTCGGGCGGCAACGGGGAGGGGAAGTCGGCCCTGCTCGATGCGATGACCTGGGCAATCTGGGGCGAGGCCCGCAAGTCCAGCGGCAAGCGCAAGCCGGACGATGAGTTGATTCGGATCGGCAGCCGACACATGGAGGTAACCTTCACCTTCGACCTGGAGGAGACGCGGTACCGTATCACGCGATCGTTCTCCCGGTCCGAGACGGGAAAGACCACGTCCTCGGATCTCGAATTTCAGCTCTACGACCCCGACGATGCGGCCTACCGCCCCCTCACCGGCGGCACCCAGCGCGACACCCAGGCCCGGATCGTGGAGACCCTCGGCCTCGACTACGACACCTTCATCAACTCGGCGTTTCTCCTGCAGGGCCGCTCCGACGAGTTTACCAACAAGAGCCCGAGCCAGCGGAAGGAAATTCTGGTGAGCATCCTGAACCTCAGCCGGTACGAGGCCCTCGAAGGCCGGGCCCGCGACCGCTGGCGCGAGGCCAAGCAGCAACAGCAGCGCCTCGAGGCCGAGGTCGACCGCCTGCAGGACGCCGTCGCCGACGTTCCGGAGTGGGAGGAGCGTCGGGCGGAGCTCGCGTCCGACCTCGAGACCAAGCAGGAGCGCCTTCGAACGCTTCGGGCTCGGGAGAAGGAGCTGACCCAGTCCCTCGCCAACCTGGAGGCCAAGGCCCGCGAGGCCGATTCGGTGACGGCCGCCCTCGAGAATCTCGACGAGCGGATCTCGGAACAGGAGGCCGAATTGTCGGCCCTCGAGGAGCGGATTGCCGACGCCGACGACGTGCTCGGGGACCGGGAGGCCATCGAGGCGGCCTACGAGCGCTACCAGGCCCTCCAGGAGGAGCGCGACGCGCTCGACGAGGAGCGCGACCGGCACCGCGACCTTGAAAAGGAGCTCGAGCAGAAGAAGGCCGCCCTCGAGCGTCGGACCAACGAGCTCGAGAGACGCCTCGACCGGTTGACGGTGGAACGAAATCAGTTCAAAGAGAACCTGAGCGAGTGTGAGGAAAAGCTTGAGCAGCGGTCGGCCGTGGAGGCGCAGCTACGTGCGGCGCAAGCGGCCCGTCAACAGGTCGCCGAGTGGAAAACGATCCGCGACCGGCGGCAGCGTCTGGCGGCGCAGCAGCAGCAGGCCAAGCGGGCGCTGGTGGGGCATCGTCAGCAGCTGCGCGGAGAGCTGGAGACCCTTCAGAAGCAGCTCGCAGAGGAGCGGGAGGTCGCCGAGTCCCTCGACACCCTGGAGGCCCGCATCGCGGCCCTCGAGGACAAGGCGGCCGAGCGGGAGCGCCTGACCGAGGAGATGGAGCGCATCGAGCGCAAGGGCACGTCGGTGGCGGAGGCGATCCAGGAACTGGCGGGGCAGCTCGAGGTCCGCCGCGAGGAGCGGGAGCGGGAACGCGCCGAACTCCGCCGCTTTCGCGCTGCGGAGGGGCCGACCTGCCCGACCTGCGGCACCGCGCTTACCCCTGATCACCGCGAAGAAGCCGAGTCCACGCTCCAGTCGAGCATCGACGAGCTCACCAGCACCATCGAGGCGGGCGAGTCTCGACTCCAGGAGCTTGAGGAGCGACGCACGGCCCTCCGCACAGAGTACGCGGCGCGTCAGTCCGAGCGCGAGGATTTGGAGGGTGTCGCGCAGGCGCTTACCACCGCGCGGGAGCAGAAGCGCGCCCTGAAGGAACGGGTGGAGGCCCGCGACGAGCACGCCGACCGGGTCGCCCGCCTCCGAAAGCAGTTGGAAGAGGGCACGTACGGGGGCGACGAGCGGCGTCGGTGGCAGTGGTGTGCCCAGCGTCGGGCCGAGTTCCAGTTCGACTCGGACCGCTTCGACACCCTGCAGAACCGGGCCGCGCAAGTCGACCGGTACCACGACCGACTGCGGGAGCTTGATGAGCTCGACAATCGTCGGCAGACGCTGGAACAGAAGCTCCAGGAGCACGATGAGGAGATCGAGTCCCTTCGTGCAACGCTGGACGACGGATCGGCCGTCGAGGATTTGCAGGCCCGCATCGAAGACCTGCGGGCGCAGCTGGAGACTCTGGATTTCGACCCGGATCGGTTCCAGGCCGTCCGGGACGCGCTGACCGAGCTCAGCGACGTGCCGGATCGCATGAGTGACCTCCGACACGCACGGTCGAACCGGGAGGACTGGATCGAGCAGAAGACGCGTATTGAGAGTCGTCTTGACGGGCTCCGGTCCGACCGCAGGGAAAAACAGGAGCATCTCGACGAACTGAAGGAGGAGCTGGGAGAGAAGGAGGCCCTTGAGACGGAGATTGCCGAGCTCGAATCGGAGGTGGACGACGCCGAAGAGGCCGTTAGTGAGGCCCAGCAGGCCCTCGGGAAGCTCGACGAACGCCTCGACCAGGCCGATCGGGACCGGGAGGCCCTGCAGACGACAAGAGAGGACCTGACGACCTGTACCGAACAGCGTCGCCTCTACAAGCACCTGCGCACCGCCTTCGGGAAGCACGGCATCCCGTCCCTGATTATCGAGGAAACCCTGCCGGAGATTGAGCAGCGGGCCAACGACATTCTCCGCCGGCTGACCGACGGCCGGATGCACGTTCGCCTCGACACTCTCAAGGAAAAGAAGAGCGGCGGCACCAAAGAAACGCTCGACATCATCATCACCG
>JAZKTD010000324.1:0-3857 GCA_036625705.1 Salinivenus sp. | reverse complement strand
GCGGCGACTACGACGTGCAGTGGCTCTACGACGGCGATGCCTTCTCGGTGGGCAACATCGAGATCACGGCGCTCCACACGCCCGGCCACACGCCGGAGCACCTCTCCTTCCTCGTCACCGACCGCGGCGGCGGGGCCGACCAGTCGATGGGCATCGTGACCGGCGACTTCGTGTTCGTCGGCGACCTCGGCCGGCCGGACCTGCTCGAGTCGGCGGCCAAGGTCGAGGGCGCGATGGACCCGTCGGCGCGCACCCTCTACGACTCGGTGCAGCGCTTCCTCGACCTGCCGGACCACCTGCAGGTGTGGCCCGCCCACGGCGCGGGCTCGGCCTGCGGGAAGGCGCTCGGCGCGGTGCCGCAGTCGACGATCGGCTACGAGAAGCAGTTCAACCCGATGATCGACGCGGCCCGCGAGGACGAGGACAGTTTCGTCGACGCCATCCTGGCCGACCAGCCGGAGCCGCAGATCTACTTCGCCCGCATGAAGCGGGACAACAAGGAAGGCCCCCCGGTGCTGGGCCAGCTGCCCTCCCCCCGCGAGCTGACGGGTCGGGAGCTTCGGGAGCTCGCCGACGACGAGGAGGCGCTCCTCATCGACACGCGGCTCGACCGGTCGGCCTTCATGGCCCACCACATTCCGGGCAGCCTCTACGCACCGATGAACAACACCTTCAACACCGTCGTCGGGTCGCTGGTCGAGGACGAGACGACGCCGATCTACCTGATCGTCGACGAGGAGGACGTGGAGGAGGCCGTCCGCGACCTCGTCCGCATCGGATACGACAACGTCGTCGGCTACGCCGAGATCGAGACCCTGCAGCGCTACTTCCTGAACGACGGGCCCAGCGAGACGATCGAGGAGGTCACGTTCGACGACCTCGACGCCCTCCAGCAGGTCGACGACACGGCGGTGCTCGACGTGCGCTACCGGTCGGAGTTCGAGGAAGGGCACGTGGAGGGGGCCCTGAACGCCTCCTACACCCGCATGCCGGAGTACGCGGCGGACCTGCCGACCGACCGGACGCTGCTGGTGCACTGCGCGACCGGACGGCGGGCGGCCGCGGCCTCGGCCTTCCTGCGGCGCACGGGCCGCGACGTGGTGTACGTCAACGACGACATCGACAACTACGCCACGACGACGGCGTCGGAGGCCGTCGCCGCGTAACTCGCCGGCCCGCGACGGATCCTCGGCCCACCCGGGCCGGGGATCCGCGTTCGCGTTCCGGATCCGCTCCTCACATCTTCTGCCCTTATGTACGCCGCCTGGCTCGGCGCCCTGCTGGTCGGGCTCGTCCTCGGCCTTCTCGGCTCCGGAGGGTCCATCCTCACCGTCCCCGTCCTGGTTTACCTCGTCGGGGAGCCCAGCAAGCTCGCCATCGCCGAGTCGCTCGGCATCGTTGCCCTCATCAGTCTGGTGGGGGCCCTGCCCTTCGCGATTCGGGGGCAGGTGAGCTGGCGGAGCGTGGGGCTCTTTGGGGGGCCGGGCATCGTGGGGGCCTACCTCGGGGCCTACGTGTCGCAGTTCATGCCCGGGGCGCTCCAGCTGGCCATCTTCGCCGGCGTGATGCTGCTGGCGGCCGTGATGATGTTTCGGGGCAGCGGAACGGCCGGCGGCACCACCGACCGGGCGTTCTGGAAGGTGATGCTCGACGGACTCGGGGTGGGCGTGCTCACGGGCATCGTGGGCGTCGGGGGCGGCTTTTTGATCGTACCGGCGCTGGTGCTCCTGTGCGGCCTCTCGATGCGCCTGGCGATCGGGACGAGCCTGCTCATCATCGCCCTCAAGAGCATCAGCGGCTTCGTGAAGTACATCGACGTGATGGGCGACGCCGGCTTTTCGATTCACTGGGACCTGGTGCTCATCTTCTCCGCCATCGGCGTGGTGGGGAGTATCGTCGGCGGCCGGGTCGGCGCCTACGTCCCGCAGGCCCGACTCAAGCGCGGCTTCGCCGTCTTTCTGGTGATTATGGGGGTCGTCATCCTGGGTCAAAACGTCGCGGAAATGATCGGATGACCGCCCGCGGCCCGGGCCCCGGCGTCCCGACGTGCCCGTCGCGGAAGGCGGGGCCGGCAGCGACGTGGTGCGTGTTGCGGAGTGCGTCGTATTGCGTGATGCGTATTGCGTGATGCGTGCCAAAGGACGCAATACGAAATACGCACTCGTACGGTCAAACCACGGGACAACCTGCCCGGATGAACTGATGACGTTTCTTCGAAACTTTCTTCCCCTCCTCTCCCAGCTCTCGGACTACGGACGGGAGAAGCTCCGGGGCGACCTGTCGGCGGGCCTCACCGTGGGGGTCATGCTGATTCCGCAGGGCATGGCCTACGCGCTCATCGCGGGGCTGTCGCCCATCTACGGCCTCTACGCCTCGCTCGTCCCGCTGGTGGTGTACGCGGTCTTCGGGACCTCCCGCCAGCTGGCCGTGGGGCCGGTCGCCATGGTGTCGCTCCTGGTCGCGGCGGCCGTCGCCCCCATCGCCGAGGGCAGCCCGCAGCTCTACGTGGGCCTGGCCGTCCTCCTGTCGCTGATGGTGGGCGTCCTCCAGTTCGGGCTCGGGGTGGCGCGGTTCGGGTTCCTCGTGAACTTTTTGTCCCACCCGGTCCTCAGCGGCTTCACGTCGGCCGCGGCCCTCATCATCGGGCTCAGCCAGCTGAAGCACCTGCTCGGGATCGACCTGCCGCGCTCCAACTTCATCCACGAGATCCTGTGGACCGCCGCCGGGCGCCTCGGCGAGGTGCACCCGCTCACCCTGCTGCTGGGCCTCGGCAGCATCGTCCTGCTGGTGGGGCTGCGGTGGTGGAGCCAGTCGCTCCCGGGCGCGCTCGTGGCGGTGGTGCTCACCACCGTCGTCGTCTGGGCCCTCGGCCTGGACGAACAGGGGGTCGCGATCGTGGGGAGCGTGCCCGAGGGCCTGCCCCCCCTCTCGATGCCGCCGCTCGACTGGGGCTACGCCCGGCAGCTCGCGCCGAGCGCTCTGGCCATCGGTCTCGTCGGCTTCATGGAGTCGATCGCCGTGGCCAAGGTCTACGCCGGGCGCCACCGCTACGAGGTGGACGCCAACCAGGAGCTGATCGGGCTCGGCCTCGCGAACATAGCGGGCGCCTTCGTCAGCGCCTACCCCACCACCGGGGGGTTCTCCCGAACGGCCGTCAACGACGAGGCCGGCGCGCGGACGAACCTCGCGGCGATCTTCAGCGCGGGCATCATCGCCCTCACGCTCCTCTTCCTGACCCCACTCTTCTACTACCTGCCCAAGGCGGTGCTCGCGGCCATCATCATGGTGGCGGTGGCCGGCCTCGTCGACTGGGACGAGGCCCGCTACCTCTGGCGCGTGGACCGGCGCGACTTCGGGCTCATGGTGCTCACGTTCGTCGCCACGCTCACCCTCGGCATCGAGCAGGGCATCCTGGTGGGCGTGATCGTGTCGCTGATCGTGATCATCTACGAGAGCTCGACGCCCCACACGGCCGTGATGGGCCGCCTGCCCGACACCGAAACGTACCGCAACCTGAAGCGGAACCCCGAGGCGATGACGCGCAGCCACGTCGTCGTGCTCCGCATGGACGCCAACCTCTCCTTCGCCAACGTGTCGACGTTCCAGGACCTGGTGCTCGACCTCGACGTCAACGACCCGGCCCTCGAGGCCATCGTGATCGACATGTACCCGGTGAACCAGATCGACTCGACGGCCACCCACACGCTGCGGGACGTGATCGAGACGTGCCGCCGCAGCGGCGTGCGGCTCTACCTCGCCGGCGTGAAGGGGCCGGTCAAGGACGTCCTCGACGCCGCGGGCCTCTCCGACGATCTCGGCGAGGAGCGGTTCTTCCTGGAGGTGCACGACGCGGTGGA
>JAZKTD010000323.1:0-3869 GCA_036625705.1 Salinivenus sp. | reverse complement strand
CGGGCCGCCCGGCAGTCAGGCGGGCATCGTTGGGGAGGACTCTCCCGGGCGGGCGCCAGTGACCTTGCACAACGGCTCTGACGGTTTCGAGCCGCGGTCCTCCGGTGCCACAACCGCCAGGGTCTGCCGGCAGTCGGCAGCGCAGTTTCCTCGCAGGAGAGATGGAAGGAACCAGCGTCACGACATCTGCGAGTTCTCCCGTTTCAGTTGTGCAAGCCCACTACGACGACATCGAGTCGTTGAGAGGAGAGGTGGGCAACCCCGTTAGTCGCGCCCGTCCTCGCCGGCAAATTCATGGGTGACGCCCGTCGTCTCCATCACCTCCAGGCGCCGGTAGTGCCGTCGCACCTCGGGGCCGGCCTCTCGGTTGAGCGGGATCGTGTCCACGATCATCCGGGCCTTTCGGTCGTCGGTGAGGTAGTTGTAGAACCAGTTGAGGAAGGCGATCAGGCGGTTGCGCAGGCCCGGGAGCTTGGCCACGTGCACGGCCGCCCAGATCATCCACGCCAGCACCCCTTTGAGCTTGACGCCCCCGGCGAGCTCGGCGATGCCGGCGTTGCGGCCCAGGGTGGCCATCTTGCCCAGGTCGCGGTACGCGAACGGGCGGAGGGGCTTCTCCTCGAGGCGACGACGAATCTGACGACCTGCGTGCCGGCCCTGCTGGAGGGCCACGGGGGCGAGCTGGGGATAGAGGGCCTCCTCCTCGGTGCGGGCCCCCGCCACGTCGCCCACCGCAAAGACGGACGGATGGCCGGGCACGTGCAGGGCCTCGGTCACCGGCAGCCGCCCGCCCGGCGCCGGCTCGACGCCCAGCGCCTCGGCGATCGTCTCGGCCAGCGGATGGGCCCGCACGCCCGCCGCCCAGACGGTCGTCCCGGCCTCCAGGAAGCCCCGATCGGTCTGCACCCCCTGCTTGGTGACCGCCTCGACGGCGGTCTCCAGGTGCACGTTCACGCCCCGGTCCTCGAGGGACTCGCGGGCGTAGGTCCGGAGCGAGGGCGAGTAGCCGGCCATCAGGTCCGACCCGCGGTCCACCAGGTGCACCTCGGCGGTCGCCGGCGTCACCCAGTCGAAGTCCCGGCACATCGTGCCCCGAAACAGCTCGGTCAGCATCGCGGCGGTCTCGACGCCGGTCGCCCCGCCGCCCACGACGACCGTGTCCAGGGCGCAGGAATTCCGGAGGGCCGCGTTGCAGTCGGCCTCCTCGAACCGCTCGAGCACGTGGTTGCGGAGGTTGAGGGCGTCGGGGACGTCCTTGAGCGGAAAGGCGTACTCGCGAACGCCCTCGAGGTTTACGTAGTTGGTGACCGCCCCGACCGCGAGGACGAGCGCGTCGTAGGCCATCGTGGCCCCGCCCTCGGCGACGATGCGGCCCGCCTCGGGGTCGACGTCGACGACGTTGGCCCGCCGGAACTGGGCGTTGTCCTGTCCCCGAAGCAGGTCGCGGACGGGCATGGTCACGTTGCCGGAGGTGAGGCCCGCCGTGGCGATCTGGTAGAGCAGCGGCTGGAACTTATGGTAGTTGTTGCGGTCGACCAGCATCACGTCCGCCGGGGCCCCGTCGAGGGCCCGGACGGCCTCGAGGCCGCCGAAGCCGGCGCCGACGACGACCACGGTGGGGCGAGGCGTTCCGTTGGGGGACGGTGCAGACTCCATGGGCATGTCGGGGGCTGTGCAGGAGCAGCGCGCAGCGACGAGAGCTCCGCCTGGATAGCCTGTTCGACTGGTCCGGCTGAGGTTACACCGCCGCCCGTCGCCCTGCCTCGCTCCGGCACGTCCCACGCCCCCACTGGAGGGCGGGCGGGAGGGGTGGACCCTCGGACGGACGAGGCCCTCGCCGCCCCCAAACTCCGGCCTTCGGTCCCGAGCGTTGGAATCGGGGTCGGGATCACTCCCGAAACTTGTCGGGATCGACCCCCAGGCGGTCCATGCGCGAGAGCAGGGTCGTCCGCTTCACGTCCAGGAGCCGCGCGGCCCCGTCCTCTCCGCCCACGACCCCGCCGGTCACCTCCAGGGCCTGCTCGATGTGCTGCCGCTGGGCCTCCTCGAGCGTCGCGAACGAGGTGGCTCCGTCCCCCCCGGCCCCGTCGGAGATGGACAGGTGCTCGGCCCGGATGCGGTCCTCCCGCGTGAGGATGACGGCCCGCTCGAGGATGTTGGCCAGCTCGCGCACGTTGCCCGGCCAGTCGTACCCCTCCAGCACCGCCATCGCGTGGGCGGTGAGGCCCGCCACGTCCTTGCCGGTCCGCTGGGCAAACAGGTCGCAGAAGTGCTCCGCCAGCAGGGGAATGTCGGCGGTGCGCTCCCGCAGGGGCGGAAGCTCGATCGGAAAAATGTTAAGGCGGTAGTAGAGGTCCGACCGAAAGTGCCCCGCCTCCACCGCCGCCTCCAGGTCGCGGTTCGTGGCCGCGAGGATGCGGGTGTCCACCTCAATCGTCTCGCTGCCCCCCACCCGCTCAAATTCCTGGTGCTGCAGGGCGCGCAGGAGCTTGGCCTGCGTATCGAGGGGCAGCTCGCCGATCTCGTCGAGCAGCAGCGTGCCGCCGTCCGCCAGCTCGAATCGGCCCTCCCGTCGCTCGGTGGCCCCGGTAAAGGCCCCCTTCTCGTGCCCGAAGAGCTCGCTCTCGATGAGGTCGCTGGAGAGGGCCGCGCAGTTGACCTTTACGAACACCTGGTCGGCCCGATCGCTGCGGTCGTGGAGGGCCCGGGCCACCAGCTCCTTGCCCGTGCCGGTCTCGCCGGTGATGAGGACCGTCGTCTCGGTGTCGGCCACCTGCTCGATGGCGTCGAACACCTCCTGCATCGGCGGTGAGGTGCCCACGATCTCGTCGAAGTTGTACTCACTGCGCAGCTCCTCCTCCAGATAGGTCTTCTCGGACTGAAGCTGGTCGACCTCCTCCTCCGCCGCCTTCAGCTCGTCGATGTCGCGGAGGATGAGGAGGTACTGGTCCTCGTCGGGCAGCTGCACAGGGCAGAGCGTGGCCTCGACGGGGAAGGTGTCGCCGGTGGCCCGGCGGGCCTCCAGCCCCTCCGGGGCGGCCAGGTAGCGGCCGTCGTTCGTCGCGGCGGCCCCGTCCCCACCGCCCTGCGCCTGGTGGCGGTCGATGTGGCGGCGGACGAGGGCCTCGAACGGGTCGGTCAGGAACGCGTCGAGCGACGTGCACTCCGCCTCGTCGGCCGGGCACCGAAAGATCTCCTCCGCGGCCTGGTTGAAGAGGGTAATCTCCAGATCCGCCTCGACGCTGATGATGGCGTCGATCGCCGAGTCGATGATGCGGCTGAGGCGCTCCTGGCTCTCGCGGAGGGCCCGCTCGACCCGCTTCCGCTCCTCGATTTCTTCTTTGAGGGCGGCGTTCGCGTCCCGCAGCTCGGCGGTCCGCTCCTCGACCTTTTGCTCGAGCTCGTCGTGGGCCCGGCGCAGGGCCGCCTCCGCCTCCCGGCGCGCGCGCCGCTCCTCGGCCTCGCGCAGGGCCCGCCGCACCGCCGGCCCCAGGCGCGAGAGCTGGTCCTTGAGCACGTAGTCGGTGGCCCCCTGCTTGAGCGTCTCGATGGCCCGCTCCTCGCCGATGGCCCCGCTCACGAAGACGACGGGCACGTGGGGCCGCTCCTCGGTCGCCACCTCGAGGGCCGCCATCCCGTCGAAGCTGGGCAGCGAGTAGTCGACCAGGATGAGGTCGGGGTCGAACGCGTCGAGGGCCTGCTCGAAGGCGTCGCGCGTGGTGACGCGCCGCGCCTCGAAGTCGAACCCCTCCCGGTCCAGCTCCCGCTCGACGAGCTCGGCGTCGGTGGCCACGTCCTCGAGCATCAGAATGTGCAGCGGCGCGTCGTCGGGCATGCCGTCCTCTTAGAAGTGGATGAGTCCGGGTCGA
>JAZKTD010000322.1:0-3897 GCA_036625705.1 Salinivenus sp. | reverse complement strand
GACCACTCGTTGGGGATCGCGGGGTAGATGTCGTACTCTGCGTTCCGGGCGCGGTACCGCCAGAGAATGAGCCCCATCTCGGCCAGCCCCTGCTCGCCCGTCGAGAAGCGAAGGGTCGAGAACGGGATCCGCATCTCGACGGTCCACCCCTGGCCGTCGCGCTGAGTCGCCGCCGTCCAGAAGCCGTCCCAGTTCGGATTGGTGCTCCGCCCGTCGCTGGCGATCTCCAGGTCGGTACGAACCCCGGCCGGCGTCACGACGAAGCCGAGGGCCGACCGCTGGTCGTTGAAGGTGTCGAGGATCAGGGCCACGGCGTCCTGGTTGCCCGACTCCAGGTCGTAGGAGTCGCGCTGCAGGGTTCGCGCCGCGATGTGATTCGGATTGCGCTCCTCAAGGCGGGCCGCGAGGTACAGGGCCTCCTCGTCGTGGACGAGCCACATCGCGGTGGCCTGGGACGGGGCCGCCCCCTCGTTCGGCCGCTGCTGGTACCAGTCCGTGTGGGCCGTCGCCTCCGACCAGACCGCCTCCTGCAGCCGCCCGTCGACCTGCACCGAGGGATCGGACACACGGCGGGGGAAGGGCGCCTCGGCACCGGCCGACCGGCCGGCCGACTGGGCCTGTGCTCCTCCCACGATCAGCAGCAGGAACAGGAGGCCGCCGAGCAGCGGCCGGACGCCGCGGGAAGGGCGTTGTGCGCCGCCCCAGCCCCGCCGACCACGTCCCTCCGCGGGACGAGCGTCGGACCGTCGCGACGGAAGAACCCGGGTCGTGCGGACCATTCAGGAAAGGCGTTCCTCGGAACAGCCATGAGCAGCGTTCGGCGGTGGGGCTCGACCCAGGATCGGCCCGCCGTGGGGGAGAGAGGCCAAGCCAGAGCACAGGCCCGCCAGTCCCCTCCCGGAACTCCCCCCTTTTCGATTCAACAAGAACGGCACCGCCCCCCTACTCCGCCTCGGTGGTCAGCGCCGTGCCCGCCTCCTCCTTCAGGTCCGCGAGCCGGTCCTCGTAGGTCGCGATTTTCTGCCGCAGCTCCTCGAGGCGGGCGTACGGATCCTCGCCCGGCTTCTGGTCGGCCCCGGTGGTGATGCCGTACAGGTAGGCGAGCTGGTTCAGAAGCATCGGCTCCGGGTAGGACACCGGCTCCCGCCTGCTGAGGAGGGAATCCCCGAGCGCCGAGAGGCCCTGCATCACGGACGCGTGGTCGCCGCCCGCGAGCTGATTCCTCGTCTGCACGACCTCGGCGGCCAGGCGGTGCGCGCGGCTAAGTGCGTCGCGGATCCGGAGGTTCAGCTCCTCCTGCTCCCTCAGGTCGGCCAGCGTCGTGCCGTCCTCCTGCACCCGCGGATCCATCATCAGCTCGAAGGACTGGGTTCCCACCGTATCCCCCCCGACGACAAGCCGTGCCTGGTAGGTGCCCGGCGCCACGAGCGGGCCGTCGTCCTCGGGCTGCCCGTAGTTCGTAGTGCCCTCTTCGGCCCGGATCGTGTCGGGCACCACGGGGCCCGGGTGCTCCATCTCCCAGATGAAGCGGTGCATGCCGGCACCCGTCGGCAGCTCCTTCTCGCCGCCGACGCGGGCCATCCGGGGGTCGCGCATGCCCTGTCGCTGCTCGTAGCGAAGGCCCTCCGCCGCGCTCGAGAAGCCGCGGATGAGGGTGCCCGTCTGGTCCAGAATCTCCAGCCGCACCTCGCCGGTGGGCTCGTCCTGGAGGTAGTAGTCGATCATCACGCCGGGCGGCGGGTACTCGGGGGCGGCCGGCCCGCCGGCGGGCCCGTAGCCGCCCGGGGCGTCGTACCGCAGGCGGTACTGGTCGGGCACGGCAAAGAGGTGGGCGTCCGTCTCGGCGACCTGCGGGCGTGCCTGCCGGAGCGGCGCGAGATTATCCATGATCCAGAAGCCCCGTCCCATCGTGGAGAGGACCATGTCCCCGCGGTGCAGCTCGATGTCGGTGATCGGGGTGGTCGGCAGGTTCTGCTGAAGCGGCTGCCAGTGCGCCCCGTCGTCGAAGGAGACGTACATGCCGAACTCGGTGCCGGCGTACAGGAGGCCGGGCCGCTCCGGGTCCTCGCGGACCACGCGCACCGGGTGGTCGGCCGGGATGCCGTTGTCGCCGGTCGTGAGGCGGGTCCAGCTCTCCCCGTAGTCGGTGGTCCTGTAGAGGTAGGGTTCGAAGTCGTCGAGCTGGAAGCGATAGACGGCGACGTAGGCCGTGCCGGGCTCGTGCGGCGAGATCTCGATGGCGTTGACCCGCCCCCACTTCGGCAGGCCCTCCGGCGTCACGTCCGCCCACTGGCCCCCTCCATCCTGAGTGACGTGAATCAGGCCGTCGAACGACCCGGTCCAGATGACGTCGCCGTTGTGGGGCGACTCCTGAATGACGTACGTGGTGCTGAAGTACTCCTCCCCCGTAATGTCCCAGGTGATCGGCTCGCCGGGGCGCCGGTGCCCAATCTCCGCGTTGGTCGTCAGGTCCGGGCTAATCCGCTCCCAGCTCTCGCCCTCGTTCGTCGTGCGGTGGACGTACTGCGACCCGTGGTACACGACGCTCGGGTCGTTGGGGGACACCTCAATGGGCACGGTTCGCTGGAACCGGTACTTCAATTCCGCCGGGTTGTGGCCGTAGATGTACTCGGCACCGACCTCGTAATTCTCCTCCTGGCCGTCGACGCGGCTGAAGCGCCCGAACCGACCCTTGCAGTTGGCGTAGACCGTGTTGGCGTTCTCCGGATGGGGTACGACCGGCCCGGTCTCGCAGCCGCCGATGGACTCCCACTGCGCCTCGGCCCCGGCCGGCGTCTGGCGCGTGGCCGGCCGGCTCGGCACGGCGATGGTGCTGTTGTCCTGCTGGCCGGCGTAGATCCAGTAGGGATGCCGGTTGTCGACGTCGACCTGGTAGAGCTCGGCGGTGGGCTGGTTCTGCTGGGTCGACCACGTCCGGCCCCCGTTGAGCGAGACGTTCGCCCCGCCGTCGTTGGACTGAATCATGATGTCCGGGTTCTCCGGGTTGATCCACATGTCGTGGTTGTCCCCGTGGGGCGTCGGGATGCGGTCGAAGCTCTCGCCCCCGTCGGTCGACTTGAAGAAGCCGGACTCCGCGTTGACGAAGACGCCCTCCCCGCTTGTGGGATGACCCGTCACGTTGGTGTAGTAGAAGGGCCGCTCCATGAGGTCGTAGCGGTCGTTCACCAGGTCCCAGTTCGCCCCGCGATCGTCGGAGCGGTAGAGGCCCTCGGCCGGCGGCTCCGCCTCGACGAGGGCGTAGACGCGGTCCGGGTTCGCCGCCGAGACGCCCAGGTCGATCTTGCCGATGAGCCCCTCCGGCATCTCCTCGCCGCTCAGGACCTGGTTCCAGGTCTCTCCCCCGTCGGTGCTTTTCCAGATGCCGTCGCCGCAGGGCGCGGCGCACCCGCTGATGATCGTCCAGGGCTTCCGCTCGCCCCGCCACGCCCCCGCGTAGAGGACATCCGGGTTTTCCGGGTGCATCTCGACGTCGATCACCCCGACGCTGTCGGAGACGAAGAGCGCCTTCTCCCACGTCTCCCCGCCGTCGGTGGTCTTGAAGACACCCCGCTGCTCGTTTTTGCCGAAGGGGTGGCCGAGCGCCGCCACGTAGGCCACGTCGGGGTTCTCGGGGTGAATTTCGATGCCCCCCACCTGCCCGCTCTCCTCCAGCCCGAGCAGCGACCAGCTCTCCCCGGCGTCGGTGGACTTGTAGACCCCGCGGCCGGTGATGACGTTGCTTCGGATGCCGTCGGAGCCGGTGCCCGCGTAGATCACGCTCGTGTCGGAGGGGGCCACCTGGATCGCGCCCATCGAGCCCGTCGTCAGCGACGAGCCGTCCGAGACGTTGTGCCACGTGTGGCCGTAGTCGGTGGTCTTCCAGATGCCCCCGCCCAC
>JAZKTD010000321.1:0-3908 GCA_036625705.1 Salinivenus sp. | reverse complement strand
GGCGTCCCCGACCTCGTCCACGCCCAGAGCGGCCGGTGGGCCGGGGCGGCCGCCGCCCGGATTGGGGCCCGCTACGATGTCCCGTACGCACTCACTGAGCACTTCAGTGGCTTCCTCCGCGACAGCGTGTTCCCGTGGCGGTGGCCCCTCGTCCGCGAGGGCTACGACGGAGCCCGGGCGCTTGCCGCGGTGAGCACGCCCCTACGACGGGCCGTCGCGAACCACGGGCTTGCCCCGTCGTCCGACGTCGAGATCCATCCGAACCTCGCGCCGGCCGCCTTCTTCCAGGCGCCCCCCTCGGGCCGACCGTCGCCTCCCCCCTTCCGGATCGTAACGGTGGGCCGCCTGTCCCCCCAAAAAAACGTAGGGGGACTGCTGGACGCCCTGGCGAGGCAACCAGGAACGGAGACGACGCTCACCATCGTCGGGGATGGACCGCGTCGGTCGGAGCTGGAACAGCAAGCCCGGACCCTCGGCCTCAAGAATCGGGTCCGATTTTTGGGGCAATGTGACCGTGGATCCGTCCGGGAAGCGCTCTGGGACGCCCACGCCTTCGTGCTGCCGAGCCACCACGAGACGTTCGGGGTCGTCCTGCTCGAGGCGATGGCGACCGGCCTCCCCGTTCTCGCCACGGCCAGCGGGGGCCCCGAGGACCTCGTGACGCGGGAGACCGGGCTGCTGGTGCCGCCGGGCGACCCTGCGGCGCTGGTCGACGGGTTGTCCGCCCTCCGGGACCGGTGGTCCGCCTTCGACGCCGACACGATTCGGGCCCGGACGCGCGAGCAGTACGGCCCGGCGGCCTTCGTCCGGCGAACACGGGCCCTGTACCGCCGTGCACTGGACGGAGAGCACCAGTGAATCCGTCGGGTTTCGCCCCATAACTCCCTCGCCCATTCCGGGCCCGTCGCTCGCCTTGCCTGTGTTGTATCGCGCCTCGCTTCTTCTCCTTATTGCCGCCACGCTGCTCGGCGGAGTGGACGCCCGCGGCCAGTCCGACGAGTACGACGCCTCCTGGTACGCCCCCGACGCCCCGCACCTCCAGATCGCGGTGACGGCCGACGGGGTCTATCGCGTCGACGCCGCGTCGTTGCGGGGCGCCCTGCCGGACGGGACGGCCCTTTCGGACATTGCGCCGTCGACCATTCGCCTCCTCGAAAAAGGGCGCGAGGTCCCGATCCAGCTGCAGGGGACGGCGGACGGCACCCTCGACGCAGGGGATAGCATCACGTTCGTCGGCCGCCGCAACCGGGGCACCGACGAGCTGTGGGCGTACAACGGCGACGCCTCCGCCCAGAGCAGCACGTACCGCAGCCTCTACGCCGATACGACCTACTACTGGATGACGTGGGGCGGGGCCGATGGGCGTCGGTACGACGTGCAGGCCTCCACCGGCGGATCGGCCACGACGACTGCCCTGCGCGACACCGTCCGCGCCGAGCGGGACCGGCGCTACTACTTCGGCCGGCCCAGCGAGAACGGGAACGCGCTCTACACCCCGTCCGAGGGCTACTACTGGCGGCGGTTCAGCCACAACGACACGTCCCCGATCACGTTCACGCACACCCTCCCGGTGGGGCGCCGGACGGACACCAGCGCCGAGCAATTGGCCCTCACGGTGCGCCTCGACGCCGCCACCAACTCCTGCCACCGCGTCGAACTCGAGGGCCGCCTCCGAGACGGCGGATCAACGTCCTTCGTCTCTCTGGAGACGACCGAATGGGAGGGCACCACCCGTCAGACCGTCTCAACATCCGTCGACCAGGACCGCATTCCGGACGGGGGCCTCGAGCTTCGGCTCACCTCGTACAACGGCGGCTTTTCGCAGAGCAGCTGCCCCGACCCGTCGAGCACCCCAAACTACGTGCTCCTCGACTGGATCGAGGGGGCGTATACGCGCACCCTGGCGGCGCAGAACGACCGCCAGCGCTTCGTGGCCCCGACGACCGGCGAGGAGACCTTTGGCCTCAGCGGCTACGCCGACGGGCCCGTCTCCGTCTACAACCCGCGTGACGGCCGCCGCTTTGAGGCGGCGGTCTCGAGCGGCACCGCCACGGTCACCGACGCGCCGACCGCCGCTCCCACCCCGTACTGGGCGGTGGGCCCGGACGGCTTTCGCACACCGGCGGCCGTCCGTCCCGACGAGCCGAGCAACTGGAGCGCGGCCTCGAACAGCGCCGACTACCTGATCCTCACCACCGAGGCGCTGCGGCCCTCCGCCCAGAAGCTGGCCGCGTACCGCGCGTCGCACGACGGCTACGAGGTCGAGGTGGCCCTGGTCGAAAACGTCTTCGACGAGTTCGACTACGGGCGGCCCACCCCTATCGCCATCCGCCGGTTCGTGCGGGCCACCCAGGACTGGGACGTCGCCCCGCGCTTCCTCACGATCTTCGCCGACGCCCAGTACCCGATCCGCGACGGGTCGGTGTCGACCCTCTACCCGGAGTGGAGCGTGCCATCGTTCGGGTATTCGCCGTCGGACGGCTGGTTTGCGATGCAGACCGACGGGACTGGGGACTGGTCGGAGGTGCTCGCCGTGGGCCGCATCCCGGTGCGGTCGGTGGCCCAGGGCGACCTCTTCGTCGAGAAGCTGAAGACCTACGAGCAGGCGCCCCTGGAGCGCTGGCAGAAGCGCATGCTCCTCCTGGCCGGCGGCACGACCGAAAACGAGCAGAGCGACCTCCAGGACTACTCGAACTGGTGGGGCGAGATTGCCGCCGACACGGCCGCGAGCACCCCCGGCTACACGGGGCCCGCCTACACCGGCATGGACACGTTGCGCTACTACAAAAACGTCACCGACGCGCTCGACGCCAGCTTTCAGGACTCCCTCGCCGTCGACCTGAAGCGGGGGGCCGGGTGGCTCAGCTACTTCGGCCACTCGGCCGCGCAGACCTGGGAGATCGTGACCGACCCGCCCTCGGAGTTCGACAACGCCGGTCGGCTGCCGATTGTCGTCTCCCTCGGGTGCCGCACCGGCTCGTTCGCCGGGGGACGCTTCGAGGAGAAGAACGCCCCGTCGCTGGGCGAGCAGCTCGTGGTGGGGTCGGTCCGAGGCGACGGGACCCCGCGGGACGGCGCCCAGAACGGCGGCATCGCGCACTTCGGCGAGTCGGCCCTCGGCAACCTGATCCCCTCCGCCCGCATCAACGACGCCCTCATCCGGCAGGTCTTCGTCGACACCTCGCGCGTGCTGGGGGAAGCCATCCGGGCAGCCAAGGCAGAGATTGCGGCGGAGTACGGACGCAGCGACTTCTACGTGAAGCACCTGCTCCAGTACGGCCTGCTGGGCGACCCGGCCACCAACGTGGCCCTTCCGAAGGCCCCGGACCTGCACGTCGATCCGGACCTCGTGTCGGTCGACCCGCTCGCCCCCACGCCCTCGGAGGAGCTGACCGTATCGGTGCGGGTGCAGAGCCGGGGGCTCATTCCGTCCGACAGCGTGACCGTGCGGCTGACGTGGCGGCAGCCCGACGGCACGACGACCCGCCGCACCCGACGCGTGGAGCGGTTTCCGCTGGAGCGGACCCTCACCTTCGCCTTCACGCCCAGCGAGGACGCGATCGGGACCAACACCTTCCGCGTACAGGTCGACCCCGACGACGAGTACGCAGAAATCACCGAGACCGACAACACCGCCCGGAAAGAGCAGGTCATCTTCAGCTCCGGCGTGTCGCTGGTCTCGCCCGTCGACTTCGGGGTCACGTCCGAGCTGCCCACCCTCAAGCTTTCGGTGTTCCGCCAGTCGACGGACCCAGTCTCCGTAGTCGCTCAACTCGACTCCGTCCCCGACTTCTCGTCCCCCGCCCGGCGCGAGACCCGGCAGATGGTGGAGGGGGTCCTCGGCACCTGGCGACCGCCGGCCCTCGAGCCGAACACGACCTACTACTGGCGCGCCCGCACCGCCGAGG
>JAZKTD010000320.1:0-3927 GCA_036625705.1 Salinivenus sp. | reverse complement strand
GAAGCCGGGCCGTTTCGGTTGGCGACTCTTGGCCGCTCGGCCTATGTTTGTGCACAGCGGGTCGGTCGCCACGTAAGGCGCCTCGAAGGGGGCGCCGAGCACCCTCCGGTTCTTCGTCACCTCCGATTTCGCACTCATGTGGACGTGCATCTCCTCTCGCCTGCTCGCGGGGATTGGCGCGCTGGTTCTGCTCGGCCCCGGGATTTGCGCGGCACAGTTCACGGACCCCGGCCCCGACGGGCCCACGCCGGCCTGGGAAGATCCGGCCACCAACGAAATGAACCGGGAGGCGGCCCACGCCACGCTTCGGTCGTACGCCACGCCGGCGCAGGCACGGGCCGGCCGCCGAGACGAGTCGCCCCGCGTCCTGTCGCTGAACGGGACGTGGTCGTTTGCCTTCGCGCCGCGGGCCGCCGAGGCGCCCGACGCCTTCTACGAAGGGCCCCTGAACGAGTCGGCGTGGGGGACCATCCCGGTGCCGGCCAACTGGGAGATGGAGGGCTACGGCACGCCCATCTACATCAACATCCGCTATCCGTTCTCGCCGGTGGCCCCGCCGCGGGTGCCGGAGACGGGCAACGCCGTGGGGTCCTACCGCCGCACCTTCACCCTGCCAGAGGGGTGGACCGACCGGCGGGTGACCCTCCACTTCGGCGGCGTCAGCTCGGCCTTCTACGTATGGGTCAACGGCGAGAAGGTGGGCTACAGCGAGGACAGCCGCCTGCCCGCCGAGTTTGACGTCACCCCGCACCTGCGGGCCGGCGAGAACACCGTGGCCGTGCAGGTGCTCCGCTGGAGCGACGGCAGCTACCTGGAGGACCAGGACCACTGGCGCCTGAGCGGCCTCCACCGCAAGGTATATCTGCAGGCGCGGCCCCGCCGGGCCCACGTGTTGGACCTCGCGGTGCGCACCGACCTCGACGCCCAGTACGACGACGCCGAGCTGCAGCTCCGGCCCGAGCTGGCCGCTTCCCCCGGCGCGGCCCTCGACGGGTGGCGGGTGACCGCCCAGCTCTACGCCCCGGACTCCCAGGCCGTCTTTGCGGAGCCGCTCTCCGTCCCGGCCCAGGCCATCACCCAGGAGCAGTACCCGCAGCGCGGCGCCGTCGACTTTCCGCTGATGAGCGCAACGGTCGAGGACCCGCTCACGTGGACCGCCGAGACGCCCCATCTCTATCGGGTGGTCGTCACGCTTCGGGACTCGACGGGGGCGGTCGTCGAGGCGACAGGGACGAACGTGGGCTTCCGCGAGGTCGAGATTGAGGACGGCCAGTTCATGGTGAACGGCGAGCCGGTCCACCTCCGCGGCGTCAACCGGCACGACCACGACCCGCGCGACGGCAAGGTCGTGACCCGCGAGGACATGGTCGAGGACATCAAGACCATGAAGCGGTTCAACATCAACGCCGCCCGCAGCGCCCACTACCCCAACAATCCCGAGTGGTACCGGCTCGCCGACAAATACGGGCTCTACGTCATCGACGAGGCGAACCTCGAGACCCACCAGCTGGGCGGGGCCCTCTCGAACGATCCGACCTGGGCGACCTCGTTCCTGGAACGGGCCGTGCGCATGGTGGAGCGCGACAAGAACCACCCGTCGATCGTGATGTGGTCCCTCGGCAACGAGGCCGGCAGCGGCCCCAACCACGCCGCCATGGCCGAGTGGATCCACTACGCCGACCCGACCCGTCCGGTCCACTACGAAGGCGCACAGAACTACGTGACCGCGGCGGGGGACACGACGGACCCTCCGTACGTCGACGTGATGAGCCGCATGTACGCCACCCCGGACCGGCTGCAGACCCTCGCCGAGGAGGACCCCAGCGGTCGGCCCGTCATGCTCTGCGAGTACGCCCATTCGATGGGCAACTCGACCGGCAACCTGCAGGAGTACTGGGACGTCGTGCGCGGGCAGCGGCGCGTCTTCGGCGCCTTTATCTGGGACTGGATCGACCAGGGCCTCGTGAAAACCGCCCCGAGCGGGGAGGAATACTGGGCGTACGGCGGCGACTTCGGCGACCACCCGAACGACGGCAACTTCAACATCAACGGGGTCGTCTTTCCGGACCGGAGTCCCCAGCCGGCGCTCTGGGAGGTGAAGAAGGTCTACCAGCCGGTCGGTATTGAGGCGGCCGAGGCGCAGGCCGGTGCGTTTCGGGTCACAAATCGGTTCGCGTTTGCCAACCTGGACGAATACGCGCTGACCTGGACGCTCCGGGAGAACGGCACGCCCCTCCAGGAGGGCACGCTCGATCCCGTCGCCCTCGCGCCGGGGGCCACCGACACCGTGACCGTCCCGTTCGAGCGGCCGTCCCTGCAATCCGGCGCCGAGTACCACCTGACGCTCCGGGTGCGCCTCGCCGAGTCGACCCGCTGGGCCGACGCCGGCCACACGGTCGCCCGGGGGCAGGTCGCGGTGCCATTCGACGTTCCGGCCGAAGAGCCTCCGGCGCTGGAGGGCCTCGCCGACGTGTCCCTGCAGGCCGGCGACGACACAATCAGGGTGGAGGGGGACGGCTTTTCCGTCGCGGTGGACCGTGCGTCCGGGGCGCTCGCGTCGATGGTCGTCGACGGCACGGAGCTGATCGTCCGCCCCCTCACGCCCAACTACTGGCGCGCCGAGACCGACAACGACCGTGCCGGCGGCAACGGCATGGCGGCCCTGCTGTCCGAGTGGAAGGGCGCGGGGGAGGGGCGGACCGTGACCGACGTCACGGCCGAGCAGGTCGCCCCGCAGGCGGTCCGCATCCGGGTCGACGGCACGCTGCCGGTGGGGGCGTCCACCTTCACCCTCACCTACGGCGTCTACGGCAACGGCGACGTGCACGTCGAGCACACTGTTCGGCGCCGGGGCGACACGCCGCCGAGCATCCCCCGGGTGGGCCTGCAGATGGCGGTGCCCGACGCCTACGACACAGTGACGTGGTTCGGCCGCGGGCCGCACGAGAACTACTGGGACCGCAAGACCGGCGCGGCGGTCGGGCGCTACTCGCGGTCTCTCGCCGACTTCGTGGTCGACTACGTCCGTCCCCAGGAGAACGCCAACCGCAGCGACACGCGCTGGGTCGCCCTCACCCGCGACGACGGGCGCGGCCTCCTGGCGATTGGAGACGCGCCGCTGAGCGTCAGCGCGTGGCCGTACAGCCAGGCGGACCTGGCCGAGGCGGCCCACACCCACGAGCTGCCGGACCGCGACTTTACGACCCTGAACCTCGACCACAGGCAGATGGGCCTGGGCGGCAACAACACGTGGACCGAAAAGGCCCGCCCGATGCCGAAATACCGCCTCTCGGCCCCGTCCTACACCTACGGATTCGTCCTGCGGCCCTACGCGGTGGGCCGGAGCGCCGCGGAGGCGGCCAGCGCCCCCGTCTCCCGCATGCCGTAGCCGCCGGAGGCCCTTCCCCGAACACGTGCCCCGGAGCCAGCTCCCACACCACCATGTCCCGTGATCCCGCCCCCGACGGTGCGCCCGACCCCAACGCTGCTCCCACCGAATCGTCGACGGAGCCGGAAGAGGAAGCGGCCCCCGCGCTCGACCGCCGCCGCTTCCTGAAGAGCACGGCGGCCGGCGTGCTCGCCGCCTCCGTCGTGGGGGTGGGCTGTGCGGGGGGCGCGGACGAAACCGACGCTGGCTTTCGGGGCCGGTGGCCCGACGGCGTCACCCGACACTGGCTCGGCCCGGCCTACTGGACGAATCCCCTGCAGGACTGGCGCCTCGCCGGCGGCCGCGTCGAGATGATCGGCACGGGGCCGAACCGCAACATTCAGCACCTCACTCGGCAGATCCGGCCGGCGGGCGGCCCGCTCGACCTGCGCGTGCAGGTGGGATTCCTCGAGGATCGGGCGGCCCGCGCCGGCGTCGAGGTCGGCGTCCAGGGCCCGCTGGGCGAGTACCGCAACAACGCGATCCACGGCACCGGCCTG
>JAZKTD010000319.1:0-3956 GCA_036625705.1 Salinivenus sp. | reverse complement strand
GACGTCTCGCTCTCTCGCAGCTCCCGGTCGGTCAGGGTGCGCGGATACCGGATCTGCTCGACCATGTACTGCACGTCGTCCGGGGGCGGAGGCGTGGCTTTCGTAACCACGTAGGTGACGACGAAGTTCAGGACCATCCCCACGATCCCGATGCCCTGGGCGTTGATCCCGAAGAAGCTATCGAGGACGGGGGCGGACAGGGCGTCCCCCAGCACGACGTGGGCCCGCATCAGAACGATCATGACCAGCGTGAAGACGAGCCCTGTCGTCAGCCCGGCCACCGCCCCCTGTCGGTTGCAGCGTTTCCAGAAGATGCCGAGGACGAGGATCGGGAAGAAGCTTGCGGCGGCGAGCCCGAAGGCGAAGGCCACCACCTCCGCGACGAACCCGGGCGGGTAGATGCCGAGCAGCCCGGCCACGACCAGTCCGGCGAAGATGGACACGCGGCCCACCAGCAGCCGCTCGCGGTCGGGGGCCTGGGGGTTGATGATCTCGCCGTAGATGTCGTGGGCGAGCGACGAGCTGATGACGATCATCAGGCCGGAGGCCGTGGAGAGGGCGGCCGCGAGGCCCCCCGCGGCGACGAGCCCCACCACCCAGTTCGAGAGGTTGGCCAGCTCGGGGGTCGCCAGGACGATGATGTCCCGGTCGATCGTGCCCAGCAGGGCGTCGGCGGACATCTCGCGGGACCACCGGCCCGTCTCGATGAGGCCCGTTCGGGCCCAGTTCTGGATCCAGCCGAGCTCCTGCATGCCCGAGGGCCCGAGCTGCGCGAACGAGTCGAGGATGTAGAAGCGGGAGAACATCGCGACGGCCGGGGCCGCGGTGTAGAGTATGCCGATAAACAGCAGGGCCCAGAACGCCGACCAGCGCGCGCTCTGCACGTCGCGAACGGTGTAGAAGCGAACGATGACGTGGGGCAGCCCGGCGGTGCCGGTCATCAGGACGACGGTGATGCAGAAGACATTCAGCATGCTGAGGTTGCTGAACGGACTGCTGTACGCCCCCAGTCCCAGCTCGCGCTGCAGGCCGTCGAGCCGGGGGAGCACGTCCCCGATGGCGACCTGCGGAATCGGGTTTCCGGTGAGCGTGTAGGCGATGGCGAAGACCGGAATGAGGTACGCGACGATGAGGACGCAGTACTGGGCCACCTGCGTCCACGTCACCCCCTTCATTCCGCCGAGCACGGCGTAGAGCCCCACCACGACCATCCCGATGACGACCCCCCAGGTGACGGAGACCTCCAGGAACCGGCTAAACACCACGCCGACGCCCCGCATCTGGCCGGCCACGTACGTGAACGACACGAAAATGGCCGCGACCGCCGCCACGACGCGGGCCGTGTTGGAGTAGTACCGCTTCGCGACGAAGTCGGGGACGGTGTACTCGCCGAACTTCCGCAGAAAAGGGGCCAGGAGGATGGCGAGGAGCACGTACCCGCCCGTCCACCCCATCAGGTACACCGAGCCGTCGAAGCCGAGAAACGAGACGAGCCCCGCCATCGAGATGAAGCTGGCGGCGCTCATCCAGTCGGCCCCCACCGCCATTCCGTTTGCGAGGGCCGGGATGCCCTGGCCCGCGACGTAGAACCCCGCGGTGTCGGACACCCGGCTCCACACCGCAATGCCGATGTAGACGGAGAAGGTGACGGCGACCCAGAAAAACGTCCAACCGATGATGCCCATGAAGACGCGGCGCTTGACGGATCGATTGACGAGAAACGGTCGGCGCTACCCCTCCGAGGACGGAGACTCGGGCTCGGCTTCCTGGACGCCGGCCTGGTCGGCTTCCTGCACCCCGGCCTCCCGATCCAGGCGCTGCATCGTGAGGACGTAGGCGAGGATGAGGCCGATGAACACGAAAATGCTCCCCTGCTGGGCCATCCAGAAGCCGAAGGGCATTCCCGCGAGGGTAAAGGCATTGAGCGGCTCGGCCAGGAAGATGCTCAGGACGTACCCGGCGACGAACCACACGCTCAGGAGCAGGAGGCTCCGGCGCCGTACTTTCTTCCAGTACGTGCCGCGATCGATTGACGGAGACGCGTCGTCGTCCATGGGGGCATCAACACGATTCGAAGAGACCGACGGGCGCTCGGTTGAAAATCACATCAAAGCTAGCCAGTCCACCGCGAGAAGTCAATTCGCGCTCGTGACCCCCCGGGGGGAAGGTCGCGCGGACGGCCCATTTTTGGCCCTTGTAACTCGATCGTTTCCGATCGACGACGGGCCCGAAACGGCCGCGGAGAGGGGCGTGGAGCACAAGGGCGCGGCTGCGTCGACGTTCGGCAACTGCGAACGGGGGCGGCCGGACGCGGTCGGAGAACAGGCCGGCAGTAGCGCCGCCGGGTGAGGGAGCGGGGATGTGCCGCCGCCCGGCGTCGTCACGCCATCTTCAACGCCCCGTCGTTTCGCCGTCGGATCCTGCGGGGGCGGCGTGGGTGTGATAATATCCCCGGTGACAATGTGGCAGGCCGCTCGCCGTGCCACCCCGCAGTCGCTGGGCTACGCGTGTTTGTGTCCCCGTGATCTCTCTCCGTTTATGGACCGTGCCTCCATCCAGGAACGTTTCGGCATCGTCGGTGAGTCCGATGCCATCAAGAACGTCATCGACCGTGCTCGTCAGGTGGCGAAGACCGACATTACCGTGTTGCTGCAGGGCGAGAGCGGCGTCGGGAAGGAGCTGATCGCCCAGATGCTCCACGACCTGTCGATGCGGCGCCACGAGGACCGGGTCGTCGTCAACTGCGGCGCCATCCCCGAGGGCCTCATCGAGAGCGAGCTGTTCGGGGCCGAGAAGGGCGCCTACACCGGCGCCGTCGAGAAGCGGGTCGGGTACTTCGAGGAGGCCGACGGCAGTACCATCTTCCTCGACGAGATCGGCGAGATGCCGCAGGCGGCGCAGGTGCGCCTGCTGCGCGTGCTGGAGACGGGCAAATTCAGCCGCGTGGGGGCGTCGCAGCAGCAGCAGGTCGACGTCCGCATCGTGGCGGCCACGAACAAGAACCTCGCCGAGGAGGTGCAGGCCGGGCGCTTCCGGAAGGATCTGTACTACCGCCTCAGCACCGTCCTCATCGACATCCCGCCCCTGCGGGAGCGGACGGAGGACATCGTGCCCATTTTCGAGAGCTTCCTGCACGAGTTTGCCACGGAGTACGACTCCTCGCTGAAGCGGCTGACGGCCGACGCCGAGGAGCTGCTGGAGTCGTACCGCTGGCCCGGCAACGTCCGCGAGCTGCGCAACGTCGCCGAGCAGGTGGCCGTGCTGCTGCGGGACGAGGAGGTGACGGCCGAGGAGCTGCGGCCCCTTCTCCGCAACGTCGGGGAGGCGGCCCCGTCCACCGACCTGATGCGGGTCGACCGCTCGCAGGACCGGCAGAGCGAGGCGGACGAGTCCCCGGACCCCCGCCAGCAGGAGCTGCTCTACCGGGCCATCCTGGAGATGCGCATGGACCTGCGCGAGCTAAAGGACCAGATGGGCTCGCTGATGTCGAACGTCGGGGTCGTCGTGCCGCGGGACGTGGCCGAGCGCGGGGACTTTCCGGGCGACTACGACGACTTCGTGGTCGTGCGCAACTCCGACGAGCCCGGTGGCTATCGGGGGCGCCCGGGCCGGAGCGAGCCGGGCGAGGTCGATTCGCTCATCCGCGACGTGGTGTACGAGGTCGACGAGGAGGGCCCGGCCCGCCCCGCCCCTCGCGAGGAGCATGGGGGGCAGGCTGCGTCCGGGGGCGAGCCGGTGGTGCCGGACCGTGGTCCCGGCGAGGCAGCATCTCCCGGCTCGGCCGCGGAGGACGAGGCGCCCGACGAGGAGGACCTCCCGACGCTGGAGGAGGCGGAGAAGCAGCTCATCAGCCAGGCGCTCAAGCAGTTCGACGGCAACCGGCGCAAGACCGCCCAGGCCCTCGGCATCAGCGAGCGCACCCTCTACCGCAAGCTCAAGGACATCGACGAAGACCT
>JAZKTD010000318.1:0-3956 GCA_036625705.1 Salinivenus sp. | reverse complement strand
GCGGGCCGTATCGACGCGGGCCGTAGAGGAGTCGGCGGCGGGCCGCTCCTGCGCCTGCGAGATCGGGGCTCGTACGCCGGCGAGCAGACACAGAGCGAAAAGACACAGGGCGACGCCCCCGATTCCTCCTCCCGTTTTTCCCTCACTGCCCTCCCCCACGTGGATACAGTCCTGAGATGAGATCGAAGCAAACGGCACGAAGTGAGCAACACCGGTAAAATGCCATCACACGGATCGGGCGCCGGTTTCGGGAGCACCGGTCGCCCCGATACAGGGTGCGTGTCGTTGTATCAATCGGTGCCGATACGCAGCGGGACTCGTGGATGAGGAAAAGTGAGAATATCGGAGGGCCTTTTCGCCGTGTCGCTCTCTTTCAAGCGGAGCGCGCGCCCAGCGTTCCCGTTGCCGCCCCCACACAGCCCGGCCCCGGCGGACGGGGGACTACGCGTGCTCGCCCTCGAGCCTTCTCTTTGCGGTTACCTCGCGGTAGCCCTCGTGGACCTCGCGGCGAATGTCGAGGCCGCGGTCGGCCACCTCGTCGAGGAAGCGATCGCGGGGGAGCACGTTCTCGGGCACGTCGGCGCCGCCGCCGGACACGGACTGCTCGCGGGCCAGGAGCAGGGCCGACACCACGGTGGGCACGGCCGTACACCGCATCATGGCCGTCTGGTGGGCGGATTCGTTGTACCGCTCGACCATCTCGTAGACGATGGTGGTCGGGGCCCCGTTCAGCTCTCCCCGCACAAGCACCCGCAGGAGGACCGCGTCCTCGTAGTCCCCGCCCAGATGTTCGCGCATGCGCCGGACGAGGATGTCGCGGTACGTGAGGTGGGTGCGCACGCCGATTTTCCGGTCCTCGCCCAGGCCCAGTCCCATGATGAACCGCATCTGCTGGGCGTGGCCCGGCCACCGGATGGCCTTGTGGTCGAGCTCCTGCACCCGGCCGGCCAGCGTGTCGGTCAGCGTCGAGAGGCCGCCCTGCGTGCAGAACGCCTCCATCGTGTCGAAGGGCTCCTCTTCGAAGTGCATCTCCTCGTCTCGCGAGAGGGCGTCGGCCTCGACGACCGTTCCGTTCTCGATGAGCCGGGCCGGATTGGTGTAGTCGTCGATCACCCGCTCGGCCGACCACGAGATGCGAAAGTTGAAGGGGGGCTCCGGGTGCAGGGGCACGTCCCCCACACGCAGCTGGGCCGCGTCGGCCCGGTCGAGCTGGTCGATGGCGCGCAGGCACAGCACGTTGATGAGGCCGGGGGCGAGGCCGCAGTTGGGCACAATCCAGACCGACTTCTCCTGGGCCCGGTCGTCGAGGCTGAGCTCCTGCTGAACGTACCGGTCGTTGCCGCCGAGGTCGCAGTAGTGCACGCCGTGCTCCAGGCAGAGCTCGGCCAGGTCCGGATTCAGTTCCGCCGGCACGCAGCTAATGACGCAGTCGCTCCCCTGCACGATCTGGGACAGCACGTTCATGTCCCGGGCGTCGATCTGGAAGGAGCGGAGGAGCTGGCTGTCGATGTCCTCATGCAGCTGCTGCAGGGCCCGGGAGCGCGTGTCGCACACCTGCACCTGCGTGACCTCGTCGCTCCGCGTGCACAGTTCGCGGACGACGGCGGCCCCGATCGACCCGGCGCCAATGACCGTAATTCTCATAAGGTCGGTGTTGGATTGTCGAAGTCCGGTGTAGAGCGTCGTTCCGGGGCGGGGTCATACGAACTCCGCGTGCACTCGATCGCCTCGAGTGCACGCTCCGTTCGGGTGTGGACGTCTGGAAGGATAGATGTATGTACGTGTTTTGCCTCCATACCTCCACCCCGACAGCGGTCGGGACGCGCACTTCCTCACATGCAACCCCACGAGAGGCCGAAGGCCGACCGACGCAGCAAATCCTGCTACAGGATTCGGTATCACTCCTGATCCACGCCCCCTCGCCCCTCGAGGGCCCGGGACAGCGTGGCCTCGTCGGCGTACTCGAGGTCGCCCCCGATGGGCAGCCCCCGGGCAATCCGCGTCACCTGCACCTCGAACGGCTCGAGGAGCTGGGAGATGTAGTACGCCGTCGTGTCGCCCTCCACGTTCGGGTTGACGGCCAGGATCACTTCGTCGACCTGCGCGGCGGCGTCCTCTTCCGCTCCGCCGGATGCGCCCTCCTCGTCCGGGGCGGCGGACGCCTCCCCGTTCGCGGCGGTGTCCTCGAACGACGGGTCGATGCGGGTGGCCAGCTCCTGGACCCGCAGGTCGTCCGGGCCCACCCCGTCGAGGGGCGAGATGACGCCGCCGAGCACGTGGTACACGCCCCGGTACTCCCCGGTGCGCTCCAGGGCCAGCAGGTCGCTGGACTCCTCGACCACGCAGACGGTGGAGTGGTCGCGCTTGTCGGACCGGCAGATGGGGCACGGGTCCTCGTCGGCCACCACATAACACATCGAGCAGCGCTGCACCTGCTCCTTCACGGCCATCAGCGCGTCGGCGATGGCCTCCACTTCCTCCCGCGGCATCTTCAGGACGTAGTTGGCCAGGCGCCGCGCCGTCTTCGTCCCAATGGTGGGAAGCCTCGAAAACTGCTCCACCAGGACTTCGACGGACTCCGAGGTAAACTGCATGGCAATTGCGAATTGCGAGTTTCGATGTTCGAATGCGAACAGCGAGCCCGGTCATTCGCCACTCGCCATTCGCAATTCGCCATTGTTTAGAGCCCGAGCTGGCTCAGGTCCATGCCCGGGGGCAGCATGCCGCCCATCGACTCCTTCATCTGCTCCTGGGCCATCTCGGAGGCGTCCTCGAGGGCCTTGTTGACGCCCGCGATGACGAGGTCCTCCAGCAGCTCCAGGTCGTCGGGGTCGACGGCCTCCGGGTCAATCTCGATGCCGGTGATCTTCTGGTTGCCGTTGGCGGTTACCTTCACCATGCCCCCTCCCGCCTCGGCGGTCACGGTTTCGTCCTCCAGCCCCTCCTGGGCGGCGTTCATCTTTTCCTGCATCTCCATCATTTTGCCGAACATGTCGGACATGTTCATGCCTCCGGGTCCATTAGCCATAGGTCTAGGGTGGTGGTCGTATTCAGAAAGGTATCGATGGGCCGTGGGTCCCCGCCGCGCGTTCCGCAACGACGGCCCGCTCGGCGGCGGGGAATTGGGGCGGGCCGAGAAAGCGCCTTGGGTCCAACGTACGAAGGCGCAGCACGATCCCTCGTCGGTTCTCCCGCGGGCAGCCGGTGGCCGCGGCTACCACACCGGTTCCGCTTCAAACTCGCCGAAGAGGACCTCGAGGGCAGGGTAGGTGTCGCGGAGGGCCTCGAGCTGCTCCCGGGGGCTGAGCGGGGCCGCGTCGGCGGTCCCGTCGGTTGTCTCGGTCGAGGACGCCTCCACGACGAACCGGACCTCTCCGATGTCGGCCTCGAACGTGCCGGCGAGCCGGTCCACCAGGAACCGGCGCTGGTCCCGCAGCGAGTCGCGGTGGAGCGACTTCGGGACCGCCACGGTCAGCGTGTCGCCGGTCAGCTCGACCGGTTCCGTTTCGCCGAGGAGCGAACCGATGCTGATGCGCTCCGCCTTCACGGCCTGCACGAACTGCGGCCACTGCTCGGCCAGGCCCTCCACGTCGGGCGTTGCGGGCTCGACGGTCGGCTCGGCCACGGCGGCCTGCGCGCCGGTCCCGCCGGACGCGTCCGCGGAGGACGGCCCCGTCGCGTCGGTCGGAGCGTCGTCGTCGGATGGACTGCCCCCCCCGAGAGCGGGCTGTCCGAAGAGGTCGTCGTACTCGACGGTCGAGTCCGACGCCGACGACGGAGGCGAATCGTCGTCGGGGGCGTCGTCCTCGTCCTCGCGATCGGCCTCGTCGTCGGTTGCGGCTTCCTGATCGGACGGGTCGTCCGCCTGATCGGTCGGGTCGTCCGTCTCGGCCGCCTTAGGAGAGGGTGCCGGGGCTGGGGAGGAGGCCGGGGCGTCCTCCTCGTTCTCCGTTTCG
>JAZKTD010000317.1:0-3962 GCA_036625705.1 Salinivenus sp. | reverse complement strand
CTTGCTCGAAGCGACCTGCCTATGGTTTTGAGATCGCGTTTACCTGCATAATGACGGTTGACGCTGCACTACGACGGGTCCCGGAAGAGCGTCGTCAGCGGGAGCGACCAGTCGGGCAGGAGGGGGGTGGAGAGGGTCTGCTCGTCCTCGGCGCGCGTCTCCGCCACGCGCTCGTATCCGCCCTCCGGCTCCCGGTAGACCTTGACGGTTTCGAGGGCCGGGTCGACCACCCAGTACTCCGGCACGCCGTGCCGCTCGTACAGCTTTCGTTTGCGCACCTCGTCGTGGCGCCGGTTGCCCTCCGACACCACCTCCGCGATGAGGGTCGGCGCCCCCTCGATGCCCCGCTCCTTCACGATGTGGCGGCGCTCGGCCGCGACGAAGAACACGTCCGGCTGGACGATGTCGTGGTCCGAGAGGATAACGTCACAGCGCGTCAGTGCCTCCCCTCCATTCTGACAGAGGGCGTGCTGATGGATCGCAACGAGCAGTCGTCCTACAACGCGCTGGTGAGATGTGGTCGGGGAAGACGCCGTGTATTCCTCACCGTCGATGATCTCGTGGCGTTTGCCGTCGTCGGGGATGAGGAAGTAGTCCTCGTAGGTGAGTGGAGGCGCCGACGTGTCGGGCATGGGGCCCGGTCGATGTGCACGGAATCTTCGCATGGAAGGGTACGCCCCCGGCGCGGCGGATGATTCTGCGGGCGTGGGCGACGGCACCCATCCCCCGCGCCCCCGTACGGACTGTGGCCGTTCCCCAAATCAGCCGTCCCCGCCCGTGACCGTCAACGTCGTCCTGCCCATTCCGGTGGACCGGACCTACACGTACCGCCTGCCCGACGCCCTCGCCGCGGAGGCGCAGGTGGGGGCCCGCGTGCTGGTGCCCCTCCGCAACCGGCGCCTCACCGGCGTGATCGTCGAGGAAGGCCCGCCCGCCGACACGCTCGACTTTGCGGTGAAGGACGTGATCGACGTGCTGGACGACGTGCCGGTCTGCACCGCCGAGCTGCTCGACCTCACGCAGTGGATCGCCGACTACTACGTCTGCAGCTGGGGCGAGGCGCTGAAGGCGGCCCTCCCCGCCGGCACCACCGTCGAGACCCAGCACACGCTCCGCCGCACGGACGCCGATCCCGGGGACTGGGCCGAGCACGACGTGGGCCGCCGCGTGCTGGCGGACCTGGCCGACCACCCCGAGACGACCCTCTCGGCGGTCCGCCGGCGCCTGGGGCCCGCCGTGCCGCTGGCGCTGGTGCGCCGCATGGCCGACGACGGCGTCCTGACGGTCGACACCGCCCTCTCCGACGAGCAGGTCAGCGCCAAGACGGAGACGCACCTCCGCTTCGCCCCCGCCTTTCAGCACGAGGAGGCGACGGCCGATCTGGTCGAGCAACTCCGGGGCGAGAAGCAGAAGGCCGTGATCCGGGCGCTGGCGGGCTTTCGGGAGACGGGCACCCCCGAGCCGCGCCAGGCCGACGTCGTCAAGCGGGCCGACGCCTCGTACTCGACCGTCCGCAGCCTCGTGGACAAGGGCATGATCGAGCGGGTGGACCGGGAGGTGCTGCGCTCGCCGCTCGACGACCTGCCCGCCCCCGATCCCCCGCCCGACCACACCCTGCTGCCCGCCCAGCAGGACGCCCTCGACGCCATCACCGACGCCGTGGAGGAGGAGCGCTACGGCACCTTTCTGCTGCACGGCATCACCGGCAGCGGCAAGACGGAGGTCTACATCCGGGCCCTCAAGGCGGTGCGGGCCCGGGGCCGCACCGGCATCGTCCTGGTGCCCGAGATTGCGCTCACGCCCCAGACGGTCCAGCGCTTCCGCGCCCACTTCGGCGACCAGATCGCCGTGCTGCACTCGCAGATGAGCCGGGGGGAGCGCTACGACGCCTGGCGGCGGCTGCGCACGGGCGACGCGACAATAGCCGTCGGCCCCCGCTCGGCCGTCCTGGCGCCGCTGGAGGACCTCGGCCTCCTCGTGGTCGACGAGGAGCACGAGGCCTCCTACAAGCAGTTCGACCCGGCGCCCCGCTACCACGCCCGCGACGCGGCGGTGATGCGCGCCCACATGAACGACGCGGTCTGCGTCCTCGGCTCGGCCACCCCGAGCCTGGAGAGCACCATGAACGCGCGCTGGGGCAAGTACGAGCGGCTGGCCCTGCCGGAGCGGGTGCCCGACTCCTCGGGCGAGGCCGCCACGCTGCCGGCGGTGCGCGTGCTCGACCTCACGCTCCAGCGCAAGAAGCACCAGCTGGACGGGGCCCTCGCCGACCCGCTGCGCGAGGCAATCCGCGAGCGGGTGGCGCGGGGCGAGCAGACCATTCTCCTGCAGAACCGCCGCGGCTACGCCCCGGTGCTCGAGTGCGAGGACTGCGGGTGGGCCCCCGAGTGCGGGGACTGCTCGGTGACGCTTACCCTGCACCGAAACGGCGGCTCGGGCCAGCTGCGCTGCCACTACTGCGGCCACTCCCGTCGGCTGTCGGGCCCGCGCCGGTGCCCGCAGTGCGGGAGCGGGGACATCAGCCAGATCGGCGTCGGCACCCAGCGGGTGGAGGCGGAGCTCGACGAGGTGGTCCCCGACGCCACGGTCCTCCGCATGGACCGCGACACCACCAGCCGGAAGCACGGCCACCATAGCATCCTCCAGCAGTTCCGCGACGGGGCCGACGTGCTGCTCGGCACGCAGATGATCGCGAAGGGGCTCGACTTCAGCCGCGTGACGCTCGTGGGGGTGGTCGACGCCGACGTGGGCCTCCTCTTCCCCGACTTCCGGGCCGAGGAGCAGACGTTTCAGCTCCTGACGCAGGTGGCGGGCCGGGCCGGGCGCGCCGACCTGCAGGGCACGGTGGTCCTGCAGACCCGCAACCCCGACCACCCCGCCATCCGCTACGCCACGACGCACGACTACGAGGGCTTCGCCGAGGAGGCCCTCGCCGAGCGCCGCCAGTTCGGCTACCCGCCGTTCGGGCACGTGGCGACCGTCGAGTTTCGGGGCCCGACGGAGCAGCGCGTGGCGCGGCTCGCCGAGAACTGGACGAACCGGCTCCGCACCCACGCGGGCCCGGTGGAGGTGCTCGGGCCCGAGCCCGCCTTCATCCAGCGCGTCAAGAAGCAGTACCGCTATAGAACGCTCCTGAAGTCCCGCGGCGGGGGGGCTACGCCGCTCCAGACCGCCCTCCGCCGCACCCGCGACGCCCACGGCACCCCGCCGAACGGCTACCACGTGGCCATCGACGTCGACGCGCTGGGGCTGCTGTAGCCCGCGCCGGTCGGGATCGGTCTCACGGGCGGGCCGTACAGTTTTCCGTCATTATCTTCTTCGAATTTGCGGGCCGTCCCCATGGACACGACGGTCGACGCCGCCTGGCACCGGGCCCTGCACGATCCCCAGCTGCGGGATCTCCCCTTCAAAATCGAGACCACCCCCCACGGCCAGCTCGTCTTGAGCCCCCGGACGCCCTTCCGCAGCCGCGTCCAGAGCCGACTCCTTCGATTTCTCGACGACCACGTTGCGGCCCCCGGCGAGGCAACCATCGAGTTTGCGGTGCGGACCGACGCGGGCGTGAAGGTGCCCGCCGTGGTCTGGCTCTCCGACGATCGGTGGGCCCGAATCCCCGAGGACGCAGAGGCAAGTCCCGTCACGCCGGAGCTCTGCGTGGAGGTGCGGTCGGAGAGCAATACCGACGAGGAGATGACGGCGAAGCGGCGGCTCTACCTCGACGAAGGGGCCCAGGAGGTCTGGATCTGCGACACGGACGGACGCCTTCGCGTCTTCGACGCGGAGGGGGAGCGCTCCCGGTCCGCTCTCGCTCCAACCGCCCCGGACACGATCGACGGATGAGGGGACCCAGCAGGCCGGCCCCCTCCTCCTGGAACGGCCGACCGCGGCCCTCTCCGCAGTGGACCGGATGTGCTACCGATCCGTGAGAAGGTACGCACCCCATTTTTCGCTGTAGCGAGGAG
>JAZKTD010000316.1:0-3968 GCA_036625705.1 Salinivenus sp. | reverse complement strand
CGGGGCCCGCCGGGTCTGCACGTTCGCCGACCTGGAGCGACGGGCGGCCCGGGGCGCCGCTCGCCTCCGGGCGCAGGGCGTGGGCAGGGGCGACGTGGTCCTCGTGCTCCAGCCGATGTCGACGACGCTCTACGTCCTCCTGGCGGCCCTCTTCCGCGTCGGCGCCGTGGCGATGGTGCCCGACCCCTCGGCCGACCGCGCCCACATCGCCGACTGCTGCGGGCAGGCCGAGCCCACCGCGCTCGTGGGGCCGCCCCGGGCCCACCTGCTCCGTCTCTGGTCGCGCCCGGTCCGGCAGATCCCCCACGCGTTCGTTACGGGCCGCTGGCCGCTTCCGTTTGCGACCCACTGGCCGCCCCCCGAATCGGGAGGCGAGGCTCCCCATGCCCCTGTGGCCGACTGCGACAGCGACACGCCGGCCCTTCTGACCTTCACGAGCGGCAGCACCGGCGCGCCGAAGGGGGCCGTGCGGACCCACGGACGGCTGCGGGCGCAGTACGAGGCGCTTCGGGACAATCTCGACCTCCAGCCCGGACAGGTCGACCTCGCCACCCTCCCGGTCTTCGTCCTGGCCAACCTCGCCGCGGGCGTCACGACCGTCCTCGCCGACGCCGACCTGCGGGCCCCCGCCCAGATCGACCCCGGGCCGGTGATCGATCAGGTGCGGACGGAGGCCCCGACCCGCACCACCGCCTCGCCGGCGGTGTTCGAGCGGCTGATGGGGGCGGAGCCGGGCGTGCTCGACCGCTTCGACCGGCTCTACACGGGCGGCGCCCCGGTCTTCCCCGACCTGCTCGACCGGATGCGCGAGGCGGCGCCCTCCGCCGAGATCGTCGCCGTGTACGGGTCCACGGAGGCCGAGCCGATCGCGCACGTGGCGGAGACGGAGATCCGCCCGGCCGATCGGCGGCACATGGTGGAGGGCGGCGGCCTGCTGGCCGGCCGGCCCGTCGACGAGGTCGAGCTTCGGATTCTGCCGGACCGGTGGGGGACGCCAATCGGGCCCTTCTCGTCGGCGGCCCTGGGGGAGCAGAGCTGCCCTGCCAACACGCCCGGCGAGATCGTGGTGACGGGGCCGCACGTGGTGCCCGGGTACCTCGAGGGACGGGGGGACGACGAGAACAAGTTTGAGGTCGACGGCACGCGCTGGCACCGGACGGGCGACGCGGGTCGCCTCGACGACGAGGGGCGCCTCTGGCTGCTGGGCCGCTGCGAGGCGACGGTGCGGGACGAGCGCGGCGTCCTCCACCCGTTTGCGGTCGAGTGCGGGGCCCGCCTGCACGAGGACGTGCGCCACGCCGCCCTGGCGCAGCGGGACGGCCGGCGCGTGCTCGCCGTGGAACCGGCCACGCCCCGGCACGGTGTCGACCGTGGAGGCCTGCGCGAGCAGCTCGCCGGCGTTGTGCTGGACGACATCGTCGTGCTCTCCGCCATTCCCCTCGACCGGCGGCACAACGCGAAGGTCGACTACCCCGCCCTCCACGACCGGCTCGCGGAGGCGATGTGACGGGTGGCCCGGCGCGCCCTACTCGGCGGGCCGAACGCCCTCAGCCGGTCGTCGGCCCGAGCAGTGGCACGTAGGCCACAGCGTCGGTTAAAAGTAGTACCGGAAGCCGACGCCGCCGCCCACGCTGCTGTCATCCGTGTCCACGACGGAGATGCGGGGGGTCACCTGGGCAAAGAACTCGAAGCGCCGGTCGACGACGAAGTTCAGCCCGATGGTCCCGCTGATCCCGATCTCGACCTCGTCGTCCCGGGGGCCGTCGTCGTCGATGATGAGGAAGCCCCCCGGCCCGACGAACCACTCCAGGTCCTGATCGACGTTCTCGGCCTCGATGTCGTAGTTCCAGAGGGCGTGGGCGTTCAGGAAGAAGTTGTCGTCGACCAGGCTCCAGGCCGCGAGGAAGTCGTAGGAGGGGGCGCTCTCGTTGTAGAACTTCAGCGACAGGCCGGAGGGCTCGCCGACCTGGCCCCCCAGGCCTGCGGAGCCGGAGGTGCGCTGGGCCTGAGCGGGCGAGACGGCGGCGGTCAGGACAAGCCCGAGCACGAGCAGGGAGAGAAGCCGGGAGGCAGCCATGATGGGATCCGAGATTTGAAGAGAAAGAGAACGAGAAATACCGTCCGAAAAACCGTGCGGCTGAATGAGAGGACGGGAGGACGGATCCGACCGAACACAATATTTGCGTAACGCGACGGGGGCGGGGACCGTCGGGAATTGGGCCCCAGCCCCGGGACGAGGCCGCGGCGTAGTCGGTCCGCCGGTCCGGGGAAGATGGCCCGTGGGGCGGCGCGTCGCCAACCTTCGCCGATCGTGTAATCCCTCCGTCGTCCGGGGCAGGCAGCCGTTCTAAGGGGGAACAGCGGGCCGGGGATCGCGTGCCATTTTGCGCTCTGTAGCGGGGGCGTATCCCACCCAGTCTCTACGCACGAACCGGCCCCAATCGCATGCCTGCTCCGACTGATCTCTCAACGCTCGGCGAACTGAAGGCGGCGGACTACCACGTCCGCTCGGTCAAGGATGAGATGCGGGCCAACCTGATGGCGAAGCTGCGGGCCGGGGAAGATGTCTTTTCCGGCATCCTCGGCTACGACCAGACGGTCATTCCGCAGATTCAGAACGCGATCCTCGCGAAGCACGACCTCATTCTCCTCGGGCTCCGCGGCCAGGCCAAGACGCGGATCATTCGCATGCTGCCGGAGCTTCTCGACGACTACATCCCGGTCATCGAGGGCACGCCGCTGAATGAGAACCCGTTCCACCCGGTCACCAAGCAGGGCCGCGAGCTCGTCGAGGAGCACGGCGACGACACCCCCGTCGACTGGCTCCCCCGATCGGAGCGCTACGGCGAGAAGCTGGCGACGCCGGACACCACGATTGCCGACCTCATCGGCGACATCGACCCGATCAAGGCCGCCAACAAGCGCCTCACCTACGCCGACGAGGAGGTCATCCACTTCGGCATCATCCCGCGCACGAACCGGGGCATCTTCTCGATCAACGAGCTGCCGGACCTGCAGCCGCGCATCCAGGTGGGCCTGTTCAACATCATGGAGGAGCAGGACATTCAGATCCGCGGGTTCAACGTCCGCTTTCCGCTCGACGTGATGATGGTCTTTTCGGCCAACCCCGAGGACTATACCAGCCGCGGCAACCTGGTGACGCCGCTGAAGGACCGCATCGACAGCCAGATTATCACCCACTACCCGAAGACGCTGGACACGGGCATGGCCATCACCGAGCAGGAGGCCTGGATCGACCGGGCGGCCGAGAACGGCGAGATGGAGGTCGACGTGCAGGTGCCCCACTTCTTCCGCGAGATCATCGAGCAGATTGCGTTCGAGGCCCGCGAGAGCGAGTACATCGACCAGACGTCGGGCGTCTCGGTGCGGGTCACGCGGGCGGCGATGGAGGCGCTCCTCTCCGCCGCCGAGCGGCGCGCGCTGCTGAACGGGGAGGACCAGACCGCCGTGCGCATCAGCGACCTGATGCACGTGGCCCCCGCCATCACCGGCAAGGTCGAGCTCGTCTACGAGGGGGAGCAGGAGGGGCCCCAGACGGTGGCGCTCTCGCTCATCGGCCAGGCCGTCGACGCCATCTTTACCCGCTACTTCCCGGACCCCGACGACAAGAAGGAGGGACGGCCCGCCTACCAGGACGTGCTCGACTGGTTTGCCGACGGCCACTCGGTGGACGTCGAGCAGGAGATGAGCGACGACGCCTACACCGAGGCCCTGGAGCAAATCGACGGCCTGCAGGCCCTCGTCGACGAGCACGCCGGCCCCGACTCCGACGCCGAGCGCCGCGTGACCATGGAGTTCGTCCTGGAGGCCCTCCACCAGAACTCCCTCATCGGCAAGGAGATCGGCGACGGCGTGCAGTCCTACGACGACATCATGGGCTCGATGCTCTCCTCCCTGGGGGACGGGGGGATCGACGAGGACGACTTCGACGACGAGGACGACCTGAG
>JAZKTD010000023.1:0-21500 GCA_036625705.1 Salinivenus sp. | reverse complement strand
GCGCGGTGGCGGACCGCTACGTCCTCACGCCCGCTTCTGCGTAGCCTCCAGCCTCCTCCCTGCTCCGCAGGCCCGCAGGCCCACCCCCCCGTCTCATCAGGAACGCCCCCTCATGGACGCCCTCCTCGACGTCAACTGGCTGTACCTGCTCATCGCCGCCTTCGCGGGCGGCGCGTTCGGGGCCGCCATCGGCGCGCTGCCCGCCTTTGTCTTTACCGGCATCATGGTCATTGCCGGGGAGGCGGGGGGCCTGGACGGGGTGACCGGCTCCGTCGCCTTCGGCGCCTTCTTCGGGCCGCACGTGTCGTTTGCCGGGGGGGCCGCCGCGGCCGCCTACGCCGCCAAGCAGGGGTATATGGACTCTGGCTTCGACTTCCACGAGGCCAAAAACATCACGTATGCCCTCGGGCCGAAGGTCGACGTGCTCGTGGTCGGGGGCCTCTTCGGCATCCTCGGGGCCGTCATCCGCCAGGTCTCCGCCGGCTTCGGGCTTCCGTGGGACCCGATCGCGATGGGCGTGGTGCTCTCGGCGCTGTTCCACCGCCTCTTTCTCGGATACAGCCTCATCGGACAGGTGCAGGGCACCGGCCTCTTTGACGTGACGCCCTTCGAACGGGGCGACACGCGCTCGTCGGACGCCGGGACCGTGCCCGATCACTTCAAGCCCGCGACGGATCGGTTCGCCGTCGAGCCCTGGCTGCCTCACCAGTACAAGTGGGCCAACGTCGGCTTCCTGGGACTGATCGTGGGCTTCCTGGGCGCCTACGCCGCGATCGAGACCGGCAGCCCCTTCCTCGCCTTCGGCATCAGCGCCGCCTCCCTCCTGTTCCTGAACCTGGGCGTGCAGAACTTTCCCGTCACGCACCACATCACGCTCCCGTCCAGCACGATCGCCCTGGCGGTGGCGGCCTCCGGGGACGGCGTCCGGGAGGCGCTCTTCAGCGGCGCCTCCGACGTTAGTGCCCTCATAGCGGGTTCGGTATTCGGGGTCATCTGTGCGCTCTTCGGGGAAGCGTTCC
The DNA here is from genome assembly GCA_036625705.1 of Salinivenus sp. Classification (GTDB taxonomy): domain Bacteria; phylum Bacteroidota; class Rhodothermia; order Rhodothermales; family Salinibacteraceae; genus Salinibacter. The sequence continues at coordinate 20,481 of JAZKTD010000023.1, read as the reverse complement.
AGCGCATCTTCTACGCCCACGGCGACACACACTGGGACCCCCCCGCCGCCGCAATCGTCTTCGGGACCGTGCTGATCGCCCTGCTCTACTTCGGCGGGGTCGTGGGCACCACCGTGTGGGTGCCCACCCCTTAGCCGCTCGGGCCGGCAGTCGAGGGGGCTCCCCGGAACGGCACAGCCGCGGTTCCCGACCCCTGCGACGGATCCGATCCGGGAGGGTTCACGGTGTGGGGGCCCAAGCTATCGGTTTTCGGAGTCGACGAGGTCGTCGAGGGCCAGGCGCTCGACCGCCCGGCGGGTGCGAGGGGCGTCCACGTCCGTCTCGCGCAGGTCAGCGATCATTCGCGCCAGGGCCTCCGGGGTATCGACGTCGTACCACTGTGGGAGCACGGTGAGCTCGGCGTCGGTGGCACCAATCCGGGCGAGGGTGTCGGTAAACACGTCGCCGTGGCTGTAGGTCATGTCCGCGAAGAGCTGGGGGTAGAAGGCACTCATCCCCAGTAGATAAAACCCACCGTCCTCGCTGGGCCCGATGCAGACGGCCGGCTCTCCGTCCAGGGCCTCAAAACCCTGCCGCAGGTGCGAAAGCGGGAGGGTCGGATGGTCGGTCCCGACGACGGCCACCCGGTCGCCCCCGTCCCGGAACGCCGCCTCGAAGGCGTGGGCCATTCGGGGGCCGAGGCCCTCCCCACGCTGCTCGTGGACGGAAATCCGATCGGGGACGTCGCCCAGCCCGTCGTCGGGCAGCGGCGGGGCCAGGTACAGCCGCACGTTGGCCTCGAGGCGGGCATAGAGGGCGAGGGCGTCCCGGAGAAACGCGTCGTAGAGCCGCGCCGCCTCCCGCGGGGTCAGGAACGGGGTCAGTCGCGTCTTGACGTCCCCGGGACGAGGGACCTTGGCGAAGACAAGCAGGATGTCATTCATCACCGCAGGGGCAAGGGTCGGAAGGTCGAGGGGCGGAGCGGCCTCCGGACGCGGGTCTTCTCATCTCCCCTCCGCAGGCTTTGTCGGGTGGTGGTCAGACGCGCTCCGACGCCCGTCGGGGGGACGGATGGACGGATCATGCGGTCAGGCCCCGTGCATTCAGCCCTACATGCCCGACCCTCGCGGGCGGATTCGGGATCATCCGCGCATGCGGTCGAGCGTTGAGTGGAGGGTCTCTAGGGCATAGTCGACGTCGTCCTCGGTCGTATCGGCCCCGAGGGAGAAGCGGACGGCGGCGGAGGCGGTCTCCCGCTCGAGGCCGAGCGCCGTCAGGACGTGGCTCGGCTCCAGGGCGCCGCTCGTGCAGGCCGAGCCCGCCGAGACGAGCACGCCCTTCATGTCGAGGTTGAGGATGAGCATTTCGCCGTCCAGGGGCTCGCCGCCGTCGGGCGGGAAGGCGACGTTGACGACATGCGGCGCGACCGCGGCCTCGCCCACCGGGGTATTGAGCACGTAGTCGCCGGGCACAGCGTCGTCGAGGCCCTCCACCAGTCGCCGCTGGAGCCCAGAGAGGCGCGCGGCCTGCTCCTCGCGGCCGTCCACCGCCCGCTCCAGCGCCGCCGCGAGGCCCACTGCGCCCGGCACGTTCTCGGTGCCGCCGCGTCGGTCTCGCTCCTGCGAGCCCCCTTCCACCAGCGGGCCCAGCTCCACCCCGTTCCGCACGTAGAGGACCCCCACCCCCTTGGGCCCGTGAAACTTGTGTCCCGACAGCGAGAGCAGGTCGACCCCCAGGGCGTCGACGTCCAGCGGCAGAAGCCCCGGCGCCTGGACGGCGTCGGCGTGGAGCCGAACGTCGTGGGCCCGGCACACCTCCGCGATGGCCGGAAGGTCGGTCCGGACGCCGATCTCGTTGTTGACGTGCATGAGCGATACGAGGGCCGTCCGGTCGGTGACGGCCTGCTCGACCTGCTCGGCCGTCACAGCCCCGTGGGCCCGCGGCGAGAGGATTTGTACGGGGTACCCCTCCTCCCGGAGCCGTTCGGCGGGCCGCAGCACCGCCTCGTGCTCGGCCGCCGACGTTACGAGGCCGGCGGGTTGGTCCGCGGTCGAGGCGGCGCTAAGGACGCCCTTCAGGGCCAAATTGTCGGCCTCGGTGCCCCCGCTCGTAAATATGATCTCGCTGGGATCGGCCCCGAGCACGTCGGCCACCTGCGTGCGGGCCTCGTCGAGCGCCACCCGGGCCCGGCGGCCCATCTGATGCACCGAGGAGGCGTTGCCGTAGTGCTCCGTCAGGTAGGGACGCATCTCTTCCAGCACCGTCGGCGCCAGCGGCGTCGTGGCGGCGTGGTCGAGGTATACTTGGCGCATGGGGAGCGGCGCGGATGAGCACGGGGTGAACAACAGAATGTACTACGTGCGTGCTCTCCGGCTGATTCTCCGGGACACACTCTTCAAGTCTTTCCGCTCTCCTGCGGCCGAGGGGGGCCCGTGCTCGACCGAACAATGACGGGCACCGTGCATTCACGCTGGGACCGATTTTTGCGTCTGTCCGTCGTGGAAAGTCTCTCGTTCTTTTCTCCTCCTTTCCCCACCCAGTACCCATGGATAAGTTGGTCGTTCACGGCGGCTCCCCCCTCGACGGCCCGCTCACTGTCGGCGGATCGAAGAACACGGCCCTCCCCCTCATGGCCGCCACCCTGTTGGCCGACGGGACCTCCCGCATCACCAATGTGCCGGACCTGAGGGACGTGCGCACCTTTTCGAACGTGATCCGCGTGGCGGGCCCGGCGGTGACGTTCGACGCCGACGCCCACACGCTGACCCTCGACGCGGCCACCGTCAACCACCCGGTGGCCCCCTACGAGCTCGTGAAGAAAATGCGGGCGTCGTTCTACATGCTCGGGGCCCTTATGGGGCGCTGCGGCGAGGCGAAGGTCTCCCTTCCCGGCGGCTGCGCCTGGGGGCCCCGCCCGGTCGACCTCCACATCAAGGGCATGGAGGCCTTCGGGGCCGAGATCGAGCTGGAGGAAGGCTACGTGCTGGCTTCGGCGCCGGGCGGGCGGCTGGACGGCGGTTCCTTTCGGCTGGAGCCCTCCAGCGTGGGCGCCACGATCAACCTGTTGCTCGGGGCCGTGCGGGCGCGGGGCGGCTCCCGCATCGAAAACGCCGCCATGGAGCCGGACGTGGTGCGCTTCGGGGAGGCGCTCAAGCACATGGGGGCCCAGATCGACGGCCTTGGCACCGATACGATCGAGATTCAGGGCGTGGACCGGCTCGAGCCGACCTCCTTCCGCAACACCCCCGACCGGATTGAGCTCGGCACCTACATGCTGATGGCCGCCACGGCCGCCGAGCCGGGCCATCCCGTCGAGATCCGAGAGGGCACGCACGAGCACCTCGGGCAGGACTTCAAAAACCGCTTTGCCGAGACGGGCGTCGACGTGGAGTACAACCCGGAGACGGTGACGGTGACCCGCCCCGAGCACCTCCGCCCCGTGTCGATCGAGACGGCCCCGTACCCGGGCTTCCCGACCGACCTGCAGGCCCAGTGGACGGTGCTGCTCGCCCTCGCCGACGGAACCGCCACCGTCACCGACACGATCTACGACGATCGCTTCAAGCACGTCCCGGAACTGCAGCGCCTCGGGATCGACATTTCGGTCGAGGGCAATACCGCCACCGTCGAGGGTGGGCACCCGATCAAGGGTGCGCAGGTGATGAGCACGGACCTCCGGGCCAGCGTCTCGCTCGTGATGGCCGGCATGATCGCGGACGGGACCACCCACGTCCTCCGCGTCTACCACCTGGATCGCGGGTACGAGGACCTCGAAGGAAAGCTCCGCCGCGCAGGGATTGACATTCACCGCGAGGAGTACGAAGAATTTGAAGAGCCGGCGAGAGAAACCGTCTCGTAGTGCCGCGCCGCCGCACGCCCCACACTCTCTCCTACACGATCCACATTGACCATGGCCTCCTCCCGTCGCGACTTCTTCAAATCGCTGGCCGCCGTGTCCGCGGCCGCCGGCATCGCCCCCTCGACCTTCGGCGCCGGCACCGGGTCGCTGCCCGCCGCCGAGCCCGCCTCGGTGCCCCCGAACGATCGCATCCAGTTTGCGACCATCGGCACCGGCATCATCGGCTTCGTCGACACCGACACCGCCAACAGCCTGCCGGGGGCCGAGCTCGTCGCCGCCGCGGACTGCTACGACTCGCGCCTCACCCACGTCAACGAGGTGTACGGCGACGATGTCTTCACCACGCAGGACTACCGGGAGGTGCTCACCCGCTCCGACGTCGACGCCGTCCTGATCTGCACGCCGGACCACTGGCACGCCCCCATTGCCCGCGACGCGATGGAGGCCGGAAAGGACGTCTACTGCGAGAAGCCGATGGCCCACAGCCTCGAGGAAGGAGCCTCGATGGTCGAGGCCCAGGAGGAGACCGGCCGGGTCGTGCAGGTCGGCAGCCAGTACGCGAGCTCCATCGTGGTCGACAAGGTGCGCCAGCTGTTCGAGGAGGGCGCGATCGGGTCCCTCAACATGATTGAGGCCCGCTACAACCGAAACTCGTCCCTCGGGGCCTGGCAGTACTCGATTCCCCCGAACGTCTCGCCGGACGACGTCGCCTGGGATCGCTTCCTCGGCGACGCGCCCGACCGCGACTTCGACCCCACCCGGTTCTTCCGCTGGCGCAACTACTGGGACTACGGCACCGGCCTGGCCGGCGACCTCTTCGTGCACCTGCTTACGATGGCGCACCACGTCACCAGCTCGGCGGGCCCAACCCAAATCTCCTCCACCGGCGGCCTCCGCTTCTGGGAGGACGGGCGCGAGGTGCCGGACGTGCAGACCGCTCTCTTCGAGTACCCGGACACGGACGCCCACCCGTCCTTCACGCTGTCCCTGCAGTCCAACCTCGCGGACGGCAGCGGGGGCGGCCAGTTCCTCCGCTTCGTCGGCAGCGACGGCGCCATTCGGCTGGAGGGCAATACGGTCCGGCTCACGCAGTTCCGGCGGTCGAGCCCCTCGGTCGACCAGCTCGTGAACGGGTACAACTCGGTCCGCACCTTCTCCGAGGCCGTCCAGGAAGAGTTTCGCGAGTCCTACTCGGTGGAGCAACCCGCCGCGAGCGTCGAGGACATGAGCACGCAGAGCGAGTTCGAGGCGCCGGACGGCTACGACATGCGCCGGGACCACTTCATGAACTTCTTCGCCGCCATGCGGGGCGAGGAGGAGGCCGTCGAGGACGCTACCTTCGGCCACCGCGCCGCGGCTCCCGCCCTGCTCTGCAACCGGAGCTACCGGAACGGGCAGCGCCATCAGTGGGACCCGCAGGCCATGGAGCTGGTGAGCTAATACGAACTCCGGCCCACGACGTCGCCCTGCGAGGACGCTTCGACATCTCGAAACGACAGCGCCAATCCGACAGCGTACAACGTTAAGACGTTGAACGTTAGAAGGTTACAGAAGAAGCGCTCCCCGTCTCTAGGAGCCGTCCCACTGTCGTAGGGTTCGACATTCGGACTTGCAAACGGTTCGTGGGGCCTCCATGCCCGAGCGAAGCCCGCGGAGTTCGTCGCATCAGAAGGTGGCGCTGAGCTTCGCCCGCACGGTGTGGATGACCGGGGCGTTGGCGGGGGCCCGTCCGTCGTAGCGCACGGTTGCCTCCAGGTTGTCGGTGAGAACGTAGCGCCCCTGCAGTCCCCAGAGCAGCGACCGCCCGGGGCCTCGGCCGTCCGTGAGCTGATACTGGGCGATGCCGACCCCGGTGCCCGTGAGGTCGACCTGGGCCACTTCGAAGGTGCCGGTCAGGCGCAGCCGGCCGGCCCGGTTCCACTCCGCCTCGATCGGAACCTTCAGGACGCGGGCCCGGCGGTCCTGGAGCCGATCGCGCTTCTGGGCCCAGGCGGCGGCTATGGTGATCGTCGCCGTGCGCCCGGGCCGAACGGACAGTCTGGGCCGCCCCTGCAGAGTCCGGATGTCGAAGCTGCGGGACTCGGCGAACGCGTCGCTGCGGGTCCGATCGACCTCGTGGCGGCCCCCGAGCCCGAGGGTCCACCGGCGGGCGGGACGCCACCGGGCCTCGGCCGTCCACTGGTTCAGAAAAGAGGTCTGCGTCCCGGCGGCCCGGTCGTTGAGGCTCCGGCGCTGCTGCCATCCCCCCTCCAGGCCGTACGCCTGCCGATCGGGAAAGAGCTCTACGTCCTGGTCGAGCCGGAGCTGCCCGCTGAGGGTGGTGCCCGGCTGCCGGAAGCGGCGGAGGTTGAGGCCGTAGATCTGGGCGACGTCCTCCGACCGGCTCTTCTCGCGGACCTCCAGCGTCGTCCGGGTCTGGATCTGCGAGAGCGCCCGCCGCCACCAGTCGTCGGGCGTCTCCCAGAGGCGGGCCGGCCGCAGCGAGAGCCGCGTCCGGGCCTGCAGGTCGATCACCGACTCCAGCGAGTCGGAGGGAACGAAGCGCTGGACGTAGGTGCCTTCGTTCGGGGTCGTCTCCGGGACGAACTCGTCGATCTGCTGCACGCCGTCCTCGTTCGCGTCGCGCCAGACATACTGCCCGAGGTTCGGGCCGGTGCGGAGGTACGTCTCCTGCAGGACCGGGGAGCGCTTCGTGAGGGCGTCGTAGAACGTTTTGAGCTCGACGGCCCGGTTCCACGGGCGGGCCCGGCCGTCGAGCCGCAGGAGGAGGGATTCGGTGTCCTCCCGTCCCCGCTCCACGCGGAAGCGGTCGGTGACCCGCCGCACCCGGTACCCGCCCCGCACCGAGGCCCGGTACGGCGCCGACGGGTCGTAGGCCACCTCCGACTGGGCGGTCCATCCCTGCGAGGCCTCCTGCAGCCGGCCCTCCAGCCCGCCCTCCTCCCGCTGGTACTCGACGCTGCCGGACGCCTGGAGGGGGCCGCCGTCGTACTGCACCCCGGGCCTCAGCTCGAGGAGGGAGAACGCCTCGCGGGTGAGGCTGTCCGTCCCGAGCGCCCGCTGGCGGCGGCGCTCCCGCTCCACCTCGACCCGCGGCGTCAGGGCACCGCCGCCGAGCGGCTGGCGCACCTCGGCCCGCTGGCGGAGCCAGGTCCCCTCGACCTCACCGGGGCGGTTCGTGCTCTGGACGACCGTCGACCGGAGCGACACGCGGGGCCCCCGGTCGGGCCGGACGCGGAGCGCCTCCCGGTGGCGCCGGGCGTCGAGGGCCGACCCGATCGCGAGCCGGCCGCCACTCGTCTCGAGGGTGGCGGGGCCGACCTCGAGCGTCAGGCGGCCCTCGTCGGTCGTCTCGTCGCCCCGTCCCCGCAACGCCTCGGGCAGGCCCGAGCCCCGGCGCGAGAGGTTCCAGCGACGGCCGTACTCGACCGGGCGGGTCTGGTTGAAGGTCTCGAAGTGGCGCCCGCGCACCTCCCGCCGCACCGAGCCCGAGAGCTGGGCCGAGGGGAGTCCCCCGAGGTCGAGGGTGGTGCCGGGCACCCGCGCCCCGACCACGTAGGACTGGTCGCGGTTGTCGGCCGCGTCGAGCGACGAGAACCGGTTCTCATCGTTGACCGACTCGGCCCATTCACCGAACACCTCCAGGCCCGGGACGGGCTCGACCGATCCGGTGACGTCCACCAGACGCTGACGGGTCGGCGCCGGGAGCGGCTGGACCGGCTCGTAGGCGCCCCGGCCGGGCCCCCGGTACTCGTACGCGACGCCGTTCACGGCCTGCCCGATCCGTGCGTAGCGACCCTGCCCGGGCCCCACCCGCGTAAACCGGACGCGAAACACGGGCGTGCCCTCCGGCGGGGCCGCGTCGAGCGGCACGAACGCCGTGTCCGGCTCCCCGGCAGGCGTGGTCACCGCCTCCCGGCGGTACTGGACGAACGGCGACTCGGGGTCGAACGGAACCTGTCGGGCCCCGCTCCGGAGGGCCTGCCCGTCGCCGGCCTGGACGAGGCGCAGGGAGTCCCGGGGAGACAGGTCGAAGGCCGTCTGAAAATCGCGCCCGTCGGCCTTGCGAAGCACGCTCGCGGTGACCGACACGCGCGGGTCGCCCTGCTCGTCCCGCCAGGCCCCCGCCGTCGCCTCCCCGCCCAGCAGGGTGCGCGTGAATGGAGTACGGGAATACTGAAACTCGACCGTGATGCGGCGGTCGTCGGTGATGATGCGGTTGGAGGTGAAGGTGATCTCCCCCTGTGTGTAGTCGATCACGTAGTCGTTGGCCCGGCCGCGCTGCAGGCGCTCCCCGTCGAGGTACACCCGCTCGGAGCCCGCCACGACGATGATCAGGTCCTCCCCGTTCCGTCCCCGAAGCCGGTAGGGCCCCTGGACCCCGTCCCTCGGCTCAAGGTCCTGCGTCCGGTACTGCCCGCGGCTCACGGCCCCGAGCAGCGTGGCGTCCCCCTGCGCAAGGCCGGCGTTTCTCCCGAGCCCGTCGCTGGACAGGGTGATTCCCTGCACCTTCTGCGTAAACTGCCCGAACGTTCCGGCCCCGAGGTCCACCTGAATGTCCCCGAGGCGGGCGTCCCCGTGCGGCGTCTCGACGCCGAGAAACACCCGGTCGAAGTCGCGGAGGCGCTGCGTGGTGCCGCCGGGCTGGATCGGCGTGTTCTGGTCGGTGAGGAGGGCGCGGACGCGGACGCTGTCGGCCACCTCGCCGTCGAGCTGAAGCCGCAGGCCCGACTCGAGGTTGGCGTCCCGGTTGGTGCCGCTCACGATGCCCCGGGAAATGGACCCGCTGCGTTCAATGCTGACCCCATCGAACGGGGAGAAGCCGGCCTGCGCGGTGCTGTCGGTCGACTCGACCACGGCCACCGCCCCGCTGTCGGCCGTCGTCGAGTCGGGGGCCCGGCGCCGGTACACCCGTCGGAAGGAAAACGGCAGCGTGCGGTAGGCGGCAAAGAGCGTGTCGTGGGCCGAGATCAGATCCGCGCGCTCCACCCAGAGCCGCCCGCGCCGGGCGTCGAGCCGATACTCGCTGGTGTCGAGCCGCGTGGGCCCCACCCGAATCGTTTCGGTGCCGGGCACCACGAACGGCCGGAGGGCGTAGGGCTGCGGCTGAAACGTGTCGATGGTATCCCGGTGGACGCCGAGGTCACTGAGGACCCGGGTCGAGTCCTGCGCCGCGGCGGGGGTACCCACCAGCAGGAGCCCCCCCACACACAGCAAGAGAAGGCGGTCGACCATGACGCAAACGGCGAGACAAGAACGGGCCCTCGGGGTCGGCCCCGGCAGCGGCCTACCACGACACCCGACGAAGAAGTCGGTGCTCCGTCAAAAGAAAGAGGCGATCGCCCCAGGGGAGGGCGCCCACGAGCGGCGCGTCGAGGCGGACCCGGTGGCGACGGCCCTGTTGCGCGTCCAGCGCCCAGACGACGACCCGGTCGGCACACACGATCCAGAGGCGACCGGCGTGGACGGAGACGGCCTGCAGGGACGGAAGCGCCCCGGTGGGGAGGCGCTCCAGAAACGTGCCAAACGTGTCGTACACCAGAATGTCTCCCCGGCCCCGGTCGGCAACGTACAGTCGGCGGTCGTCGTCGAGCGCGAGGTCGACGGGGTCGTCGAGCCGGCTCGACGAGCCGATGAGACGCTCCCGGCGCCCCTGGGGCGAGAAGTGCACCACACCCCGTTCGCGACCGTCGACGACGAAGGTCTCGTCGCTGTTGCTACTCGCGACGGCGACGGGGCGGCCCGAGCCCTGCACGTCGGCCCCATCGCGGCCGTCGTCGAATGCGCGCTCCCCCTCGCCGGACGCCGCCCCCACAGGAATGGCGCCGAGGTACTGACGCTCCGCCGAGAAGTACTGGAGCCGCCCGTTGCCGGCGTCGGCGACGTACAGCGTCTGGCCGTTGGTGGGATCGAGGTCGAGCGGGTCGTCGAACTCCCCGGCCCGGGTGCCGGTGCCCCCGAGGGTGGCCTGCGCCGCCCCGTCCGGGCCCAGGACGCGGACCACGTCGCGGCCGGCGTCGGCCACATAAAGACGCCCCGTCGGGTCGACGGCCAGGGCGCTCGCCTCCTGAAAGCGCGCCAGTACGGCCTCACCCCGGCTGTCCTGAGCGAGGCAGGCGCCCGACCCGAGCCCCGCGCACAGAATCAGGGCCAGCAGCCAGCGGACGAGCGGCCCGATGGGAGAGGTGCGGGCACGGCGGCGGGACCTCCTCATGCGTGTCGGTTGGCTGTAGGGGGCATGACGGGCACGCGGTGCGGTCTCGCGCTAGGCGTCCGAAAGGTGGGCCCGCCCTTTCTCTCCGATGTCGGAGCGGAACGTTTTCCCCTCGAAGTGAATCGCGTCGACGCCCCGGTAGGCTCGCTCCAGCGCCTGCGTGAGGTCGTCGCCGGTGGCGGTCACACCGAGCACACGGCCGCCGTCCGTCACGAGCGTCCCGTCGTCGCGCCGCCGCGTGCCGGCGTGCAGGACCGACACCTCGGGCAGGCCCTCCGCCTCGTCGATCCCGGTGATCTCCACGCCGGTGTCGTAGTCGATCGGGTACCCTTCCGACGCGAGGACGACGCAGGCCGCGGCGCGCGAGGCGGCGCGGAGAGCGCCGGCCTCGAGGCTCCCCTCCGCCACGCGTTCGAACACGTCCACCAGGTCGCTCTCCACGAGGGGAAGCACCACCTGGGCCTCGGGATCGCCCAGGCGGCAGTTGTACTCCACCACCTTCGGGCCCTCCTCGGTAATCATGAGGCCGCAGTACAGAATTCCGGTGTAGGGGGTGCCCTCCTCCTGCATGCCCTGAAGGGTGGGCTCGACGATCTCCCGACAAATGCGAGTGAGCAGCGAGGAGTCGACGATCGGGGCGGGCGAAAAGGCCCCCATCCCCCCCGTGTTCGGTCCGGTCCCGCCCTCCCCAATCGGCTTGTGATCCTGCGACGGCGTCAGCAATACGTAGTGCGTGCCGTCGGTGAGGGCCAGGATGCTCACCTCCTCTCCCTCCATTTTTTCCTCAATGACCACCTGATCCCCGGCGTCGCCGAACGCCCGGTCCCGAACGATCTGGTCGAGCGCGTCGTGGGCCTCCTCGAGCGTCGAGCACACGAACGCGCCCTTGCCGGCCGCCAGCCCGTCGGCCTTCACCACGATCGGGGCGCCCACCGCATCCAGGTGGGCCGCCGCCGCGTCGTACTCGTCGGCGTCGAACACCCGGAACGACGCGGTCGGAATGTCGTGGCGGGCCATGAACTGATCGGCGAACGCTTTGCTGCCCTCCAGCCGGGCCGCCGCGGCCGTCGGCCCCACGATCCGGAGGCCCTCCTCCTCGAAGCGGTCCACGAGTCCCTCAACGAGCGGCTGCTCGGGCCCGACGACCGTCAGGTCGATCGACTCCCGATCGGCGAGCGCGACCAGGCCGTCGAAGTCATCGGACGCCACGTCGACGTTGGTGGCGTGGCGGGCGGTGCCGGGGTTCCCGGGAGCGGCAAAGAGCGCCGTGGTCCGGTCACTGCCGGCGAGGGCCTTCACGAGGGCGTGCTCGCGCCCTCCACTGCCAACGACGAGAATTCGCATGGAGAATTTGGATGATTGTGGGGGGCCTAGCGATTATACTACCATCGTGTCCGGAGTGCCCGGGCACCGCCGATCAAGATAGGCGTCACCCTGCACGGATGCACACGGTCCTCGTCCATGCCGCCGCAGTCTTTTGATTCGGGACGCAGCTCTGGGCACAGGGGGACCTGGCCGGCCCCCGCACTCGGCCTTCTTCTCTTCCTCCTCTGGATGGCGGATCCGGTGCCCGCGCACGCCCAGCCGGCGTTCCCCGGCGCCCCCGGCGGGCCGTCCCTCAACCTGCGAGTCTATCCGGCGGACGTCTGGGGCCCCCGTACCGGGGCCGGCGTCGGAATCGGGCTCGTCGGGCACGGCCTGGCCCGCCCCCACGACCAGTGGCTCCTGACGGCCGCGCCCGCCCGCCACGAGCAGGTCGCCACTCTGTCCTTCGCGAGTGCGAATCCCCGGGAGGCCCGGCGCTACGTGATCGTCGACGGCCGCGCCCTCCACACCGACCGCGACTGGCAGGGGCCGCCCGACCACCGGCTGGCGCTCGACCGATCCTCGGCGCGGGCCCGACTCCGGCTGGGGCAGACCGTCCTCGGGGGGCATCTGCTGCTTCAGCCGCACCTCGCCGTGGAGACGCACCGGGTGGACGCGGTACGGGCCCCCTCCCCCCTCCCGCCGACGCTGAGCAGGGCGTCCGACGCAATTCCGACGCCCGGCGCCACCTACACCGGCCTCCGCGGCGGACTGGGCCTGCAACTGGACTCCCGCGCCGCCCTGACCCGGTACGCCACCGGCGTCCGTCTGCAGGCGACCTGGGACCGATACACCGCGCTGGAAGGATCGGGCCTCCGGTTCGATCAGTTCGACGGCGCCGTCCTCGGGACCCTCGCGCTCGGCGGGCTGCACCGGTTCGACCTGCGGGCCGGGGCGACGATCCTCCGTCCCCGTACTGCTGACCCCGTGCCCACCGTTCTGCGTCCCTCTCTCGGCGGGGCCCTGGTGCCGGGCTGGACGCGAAGCCGCGAGCTGGGTCGGGACCGTCTCTTCGGCGGTCTCCTGTACCGCTTCCCACTCTGGACGTGGGGACGCGTCCTGACCCTCGAAGGGCACGTCGGCGGACACCTCGCCGCCACCTACCGGCGCGTGGAGGATCAGTTTGACCTCCGCATCCAGTTTGACGACGCGCCTCTGCGCCCTCGAAACATCCCGCTGCGCCCCACCGCCTCCGTCGGCCTCCGGGTGGCGGTCCCGATCCGGCCCCACGCGAGCCTGGACGTCGCCCTCGGGCTCAGCCCGGACGGCGTCTCGGCCGCCCGGCTCTCTCTGATCCAGCCCCTTCAAACGCTCCGCCCCCTCCACCACGCCGCCGACCGCTTCGGATTTTAGGGATGCCTCGACGGAGATCGATTGTCCCCCTGCGTTCCCGCCGTGCGAACCCGTCGTATAGGGGGCCTCCTCCACTGATCGATCCGGTGCCATGCCCCGCTGGCTTCGTCTTCTCGGAAAATGGGCGCTGACAGCCGCGCTCGGGGCCGCCCTGTGGTTCACGGTCGACGTGGCGGCCGTCTCGGAGGCCCTCCACGGAGCGCGCTGGTCGTGGATCGGCCTCGCTCTTCTGCTGTTGCCCCTCAACGTCGCCCTCGACGGGTGGGTCTGGTCCCGGCTCCTGCGACGCGGAGCGGGGCCGTTTCCGACGCGGCAGCTCGGGGCGGCGCTCCTGTGCGGCTTCACGCTCGGCATCTGGACCCCGGCCCGTCTCGGGGAGTACGCCGGGCGGGCCTTCTGCCTGCCCGACGCCGACCCCTGGACGGTCTCTCTCTCCGTCTTTGCGCAGCGCATGATCGACATGCTGGTGGGCGTGGCGGCCGGACTGCTGGCCCTGCTGGGAGCTGTTCAGGCCGGCTGGATCCCCCTCTCGGCGGCCTGGCAGGCTGCGGCCGCCACGGGCGCTGTGACCGCAGCCGGGCTCGGCGCCGCCGTTTTGTGTCCCGGCCGCACTGCCGCCTGGGTGGCGCCGCTCGCCCGGTGGGTCCCCGGCCTCTCGTCGCGGATCTCCTATTTCCGGCAGCTTCGTCCCCGCGACGGCCTTCCCGCCCTTGCAGGAACGGTCCTCCGGTATTTCGTTTTTACGGGGCAGTTCGTGTGCCTGACCCTCGCGCTCGCCCCCGGTCTGCCCCCACTCTCAGTCTTTGTGGCGGTCGTCCTGACCTTCTACGCGAAGTATCTCATTCCGTCCCTCACGCTGCTCGATCTCGGGATTCGAGAGGGCGGCGCCGTCCTGTTTTTTGAGATCGCGGGCCTCCCCCCCGCCGTCGGCCTCAGTGCGGCGCTGCTCCTGTTTGTGATCAACGTGCTGCTGCCCGCCGCGGCGGGACTTCCCTTCATCTGGCGCCTCTCCCTCCCGCGTCGGCGCTCCCGCCCCGACCCGTCTCCGCCGGGTTCGGTGCTGGCCGAGACCTGACCGACTGCCCCCTGCCGCCCCGCTCTCCCTCACTCGGGACTGATCGTTCGTGCCCACCCCCCTCCTCGTCCTGCTCGGTGCCCTCCTCGCCACCTATGCGTCGCAGATGATTCTCGCGGCGATCGGCTTTGCGAGGGTCCGGTCCCAGCCCGTTCCCGAGACCCCGAGGTCGTGGCCGGCGGTGTCGGTCGTCGTCCCGGCGCGCAACGAGGCCGACGGCATCGACGCGTGCCTCGACAGCCTCCGGGCCGTGGACTATCCCTCCGACCGGCTCGAGATCATTGTCGTCGACGACTTTTCGACCGACGGGACCGCCGAACGGGTCCGGGCCCGTCAGCCCGCCGGCCGCGTCGAGCCCGCGGACGACCCCGTCCGCCTCGTCGAGATGGCCGCCACCGAGGACACGAACGGCGGGCACAAGCCGGCGGCCCTGGCCCGGGGCGTGAGGGCCGCCGACGGGGAGGTCATCCTGACGACCGACGCCGACTGTGCCGTCCCGCCCGCCTGGATCAAATCGATGGTTCGGCGTTGCACGCCCGAGACGCCCTTCGTGGCGGGGCCGGTCGAGTACGAGCACGGCGAACGCTTCCTCCCCCGCCTCCAGGCCCTGGAGCTGACCGGCCTGGTGGCGTACGGGGCCGGCACCATCGGGGTGGGCCTGCCTACGTTCTGCAACAGCGCCAACGTGGCCTATCGGCGCGACGTCGTCGCCGCCCGCGAGACGGCCCCCGACGGGGCCGCCCGGGATGAGATGCTGCTCCAGTACCTGGCCTACGACACCGATCGGGGGGTGGCGTTCAACCCCGATCCGGACGCGACCGTCCGCACGACGCCGCCCGGCACCTTCGCCGGCTACCTTCAGCAGCAGGCCCGGTGGGCCCACATGGGCCTCCGGTATCCGTTTTCGCTCCCCCGGGCCCTCGTGGTGGGGCTCTGGGCCGCGCACACCGCCCTCTTCGTCGCGTGTGCCGCCGCCCTGGCCCTTCCCGCCTGGCGCGAACCGGCCCTTCTGCTCCTGCTCGGAAAAATGGGTGCCGACGCCGTCCTGGCGGTGCCCGCGGCAAAGCACTTCGGCGCGCGGGGGCTCCTCCGCTCCGCCGTCCCCACCGAGCTGCTGTTGCTCGTCGCCGTGCCCCTCATCGGGATTCTGGGCACGGTCGGGGCCGTCGAATGGAAGGGTCGCCCGCTCGACTGATCCTCCTGATTTCCTCGACTGCTGCGTTCTATGCGTCTTCTGGTGCCCTACCTCGCGACGCAGGGCCTGCGCCCATTCCACCGATTTTTCCCCGACCTGCTCTGGCGCGTCGAGGCCGACGCGCGAACGGCCTACCTCACCTTCGACGACGGCCCCACGCCGGAGTGCACGCGGCCCCTGCTAGACTGTCTCGACGAGTACGACGCACAGGCCACCCACTTTCTTGTGGGCCGCCACGCCGAGGCGCACCCCGACCTCGTCGAGGCCATCTCGGCCGCCGGCCACCGCGTGGGCAACCACACGTACAGTCACCCCGATCCGTGGTCGACCTCGCAGGAGGTCCTGGCCAGGGAGCTGCGTCGGACCACGCGGATTCTGTCCGACCTGGCCCGGGGGCCGATCCGCGCGCTCCGTCCGCCGTACGGGCACCCCACGGCCTTTCTGCGGCAGTGGTGTGCCGCCAAAAATCAGCGGATGGTGATGTGGGACGTGATGCCCGGCGACTACCTGCAGACCGCCACGGCCTCGCGCGTCTCCTCGTTCGTCGTCAACCACATCCGCCCCGGCTCCGTCATCGTCCTGCACGACAACCCCATCTGCGAGGACGTTACCCCGCAGGCGCTCGACACGATTCTGGATACGCTGACGGGCCGCGGCTGGAGCTTCGACGCGCTCTGAGAAACCACCGCGCTCCCTCTGCGGCTCAACCGATCGGCTTGACCAGTCACGGCGTTGGGGGCCGCCTCCGAGAGCGTGCCGGTGTGGTCCAGGAGGTCTCGACGCGCGGTGCGAGGTCCGCGTCCCAGAGCGTCGTAGGGCGTTCCCCGACACCGAACTCCGTTCTTTTCCTACCCCGCTCAACGGGACGAACGCCGACGCCGGACGTATAGAAGATGCGTTTTGCCTCCGGAATTCTGAATCCTACCGCGCCGTCGCCATGACCGACCTGCCCGCTCCACACGACCCGTTCGGTGCCCTCGACCGCTTCGAGACCGGTCGGGGCGCCGCTCAGCTCTACCGCCTTTCCGCCCTGGCGGACGAGGGCTACGACCTCGATCGACTGCCGGTCTCCATCCGCATCCTGCTGGAGGGCCTGCTGCGCCGATGTGACGGCGAGACGGTCACGGCGGAAGACGTCCGTCGCCTCGCCGCCTACGACCCCAGCGACCCGGCCGAGGAGGATGTCCCGTTCATGCCGTCCCGCGTCTTGCTTCAGGACTTTACGGGCGTGCCGGCCGTGGTCGACCTCGCGGCCCTGCGCTCGGCGATGGCCCGGCTCGGGGGCGACCCGCAGTCTATCAACCCGCAGGTGCCGGTGCATCTGATTATCGACCACTCGGTGCAGGTCGACCACTACGGCCTGCCGGACGCGGTGCAGCTGAACAGCGAGATCGAGTTTCGACGCAACGAGGAGCGCTACAAGTTCCTCCGGTGGGGCCAGCAGGCCTTCGACGACTTCGGCGTCGTGCCCCCCGCCAGCGGCATCTGCCACCAGGTGAACCTGGAGTACGTGGCGCGGGGCGTCTGGACCCGCGAAACCGACGCCGGGGTGCCCCTCGCCTACCCCGACACGCTCGTCGGCACCGACAGCCATACGACCATGATCAACGGCCTCGGCGTGCTCGGGTGGGGCGTCGGCGGGATCGACGCGGAGGCGGCTCTGCTCGGTCAGCCGCTCCACATGCTGATGCCGGAGGTCGTGGGCGTCCGGTTCACCGGTGAGCTGGCCGAGGGGGCCACCGCCACCGATCTGGTCCTGACCGTCACGCAGATGCTTCGCGACTACGGCGTCGTGGGCCGCTTCGTGGAGTTCTTCGGCCCGGGCCTTCGCACCATGACCGTCCCCGACCGCGCGACCATAGCGAACATGTCGCCCGAGTACGGCGCCACGATGGGCTTCTTCCCCGTCGACGACGAGACCCTCGACTACATGCGCCGCACGAACCGGAGCGAGGAGCAGGTGCAGCTCGTGGAGCACTACATGAAGGAGCAGGGCCTCTTCCACACTCCGGATACGCCCGAGGCCGAGTACCTCGATGTGCTCGAGCTCGACCTGAGCGACATCGTCCCGAGTGTGGCGGGGCCGAAGCGCCCGCAGGACCGCATCCGCGTGCCGGAACTGCCGGACGCCTTTACCGACTCGCTAACGACGCCCGCCGGCCCCACCGGCTTCGGCCTCGACGACAACGAAGTGGACGCCACCGGCCGCTACGACGACGGCACCCACGCCTACGACCTGACGCACGGGGATGTCGCCATCGCGGCCATCACCAGCTGCACGAACACCTCGAACCCGTCGGTGATGCTCGGCGCGGGCCTGCTGGCCAAGAACGCCGTCGAGGCCGGCCTCACGGTCGACCCCCACGTAAAGACGAGCCTCGCCCCCGGCTCGAAGGTCGTGACCGACTATCTGAAGGAAGGCCGGCTCCTGCCCTACCTGGAGGAGCTCGGCTTCGCGACCGTGGGCTACGGCTGCACCACCTGCATCGGCAACAGCGGCCCGCTGCCGGATCCGGTCGAGGCGGCCATCGAGGAGGGCGACCTGATCGCCGCGGGGGTCCTGTCGGGCAACCGGAACTTCGAGGGCCGCATCCACCCGCTCGTGCAGGCCAACTACCTGGCCTCCCCGCCGCTCGTGGTGGCCTACGCCCTGGCCGGGACGGTCGACATCGACCTGACCACCGAGCCCCTCGGGCAGAACGCGGACGGCGAAGACGTGTATCTGGCCGATCTCTGGCCCTCGAGCGAGGAGATCAAGGCGATGATCGAGCAGGTCGTCAAGCCCGAGTTCTTCGCCCAGGAGTACGAGGGCATCGAAACCTCCAACGAGACCTGGAATCAGATCGAGATCCCGGAGGGCAGCGTCTACGAGTGGGAGGACGACTCGACCTACATCCAGGAGCCGCCTTTCTTCGTGGACCTGACCCCGGAGGTGCCACCCATCGAGCCGATCGAGGACGCCCGCGTCCTGGTCAAGGTCGGCGACTCGACGACGACCGACCACATCTCCCCCGCCGGCGCGATCCCGCCCGACAGTCCGGCCGGCAAGTACCTCATCGAACAGGGCGTGGAGCCGCACAAATTCAACTCCTACGGCGCCCGCCGCGGCAACCACGAGGTGATGATGCGCGGCACCTTCGCCAACATCCGCATCAAGAACGAGCTCGTGCCCGGCACCGAAGGGGGCGTCACCAAGAACTTCCTCCGCGACGGCGAGGTGACGTCCGTCTACGAGGCGGCCATGGACTACAAGGAAAATGACGTGCCGCTCGTGGTGCTGGCCGGTGCGGACTACGGCATGGGGTCGAGCCGCGACTGGGCCGCGAAGGGCACCGACCTGCTGGGGGTCGAGGCCGTCATCGCCGCCAGCTACGAGCGCATCCACCGCTCCAACCTCATCGGCATGGGCGTGCTGCCCCTGCAGTTTGCCGACGGCGAGGACGCCGACGCGCTCGGCCTCGACGGCACCGAGACGTTCGACATTCCAGTCCCCGACGACCTGGCCCCCGGCCAGGAGATCACGGTCACGGCCACCGCCGAGGACGGCACCGAGACCGCATTCACGACCATCACCCGCTGCGACACCCCGATCGAGGTCGAGTACTACCGCAACGGCGGGATCCTGCACTACGTCCTCCGGGACGTCATCAGTCAGTCGATGGAGGCGGCCTGATCGGCGCGACGGAATTACCGATCCGTGAGAACGTACGCAAATCATTTTCCCGATAGCCGGGGACCGTGTACAGCCGCAAGCAGGAATCGGACTTCGCGAATTTATTCAGGGATCGGTAGGTCGCGCCCCTCCCTTTTGAGCGTGCGGAGAGGGGGAGGACGGCGGTCCGTGCACAAAATTTCGGAAAGGCGTTGCGCCTGCCCGCCTCGTCTTCTATCCTCACGATGCGCCTTCCTCCACAGCACGAGTCGGAGTCCCATGACCGACGTTTCCTACCGGTTCCTCGGCGATACCGGCGTCAAAATTTCGCCGCTCTGTCTCGGCACGATGTCCTTCGGCGGCGACGCCGACCGGGACACCGCGGCGGCCATGTTTCGCCGGTGCCGGGAGCGGGGCCTCAATGCCTTCGACTGCGCCAATGTCTACGAGGACGGCCGCTCGGAGGAGATTCTGGGCGAGCTCATCGCGGACTGCCGCGACGAGGTCGTCCTCACGACCAAGGCGTACTTCCCGATGGGCGACGGTCCGAACGAGCGGGGGGCCTCCCGGTACCACCTGGTGCGGGCCGTCGAGAACAGCCTGCGCCGCCTCGACACCGACCGCATCGACGTGCTGTTCATCCACCGGTTCGACGCGAAAACCGCCCTCCACGAGACACTCCGGGCCCTCGACGACCTGGTGCAGCAGGGCAAGGTCCTGTACCTCGGCGCCTCCAACTTTGCCGCCTGGCAGGTGATGAAGAGTCTCGGGATTCAGCGCCGGGAGGGCTGGACGCCGTTCCACGTCCTCCAGCCGATGTACAACCTCGCCAAGCGGCAGGCGGAGGTCGAGCTCCTGCCCATGGCCGAGAGCGAGGCCCTCGGGGTGCTGTCGTACAGCCCCCTCGGCGGCGGCCTGCTCACCGGCAAGTACGGCGTCGATCAGCGGCCGGACGACGGGCGCCTGGTGGAGAACCCGATGTACCAGACCCGCTACGGCGCCGAGGTGCACTACGAGGTTGCCGAGCGCTTCGTGGACTTTGCCGAGACGCACGGCTACGACCCGGTGCCGCTCGCCGTGGCCTGGGTGATGTCGCACCCGGCTATCACCGCCCCCATCATCGGCGGCCGGAGCGTCGAGCAGCTCGAGGGCTCTCTCGGGGCCCTCGACATCGACATGACCCCCGACCTCCGCTCGGCGATCAGCGACCTCGCACCAACGCCGCCGCCCGCCACCGACCGGGTCGAGGAGCGCTCCGAGCACACCTACGGCGACCGCTAACACGGCCCACGATTACGATGTCCACCTACGCCCGACAGGACGACCGCTTCGCGGAGGTCCCGAGCCCACCCGACGACGGCCTCAGCATTCAGGTGCAGGCTCCGCGGGACGGCAGGGAGCCCGAGGTACGCGTCCTCTCCGACGGCACGGAGGTCTTCCTGCTCTCCGGCACCCCGCCGCGCCCCGACACCGACACCACCCACACGGTCGCCCACGTCGATCCGGAGCGTCGCCGCGGCACCGTGCTCTTCGCCGTGCACGCCGCCGACAACGACCTTCTCTTCGAGGAACAGGCCGACGAGCGGCCCGGCGGCGTTGACCCGGAGGACCTCGACCACGTCCGGTCGGCGCTGAACGAAATCCTCATCCCGGTCTACATCGACGACGTGGTGAGCGACCTCAGTGAGCGGGCTCCGGGCCTCTTCGTCCTCCACACGGTGCAGGTCGACGACGAGCAGGATCCGCCGTGGACCTACTTCCGGTCCTCCGTATTCACCGACGGCGATCT